>DASVGO010000045.1:0-86052 GCA_036379495.1 Rhodanobacteraceae bacterium
TGGAAGTTGTCGACGATCGTGCGGGCAGTGGTTCGCTCGTGATCACCTCGCAGCTGCCGATCACAGAATGGCATGCCTATCTGGGCGATCCGACCATCGCCGACGCGATCTTGGATCGAATTGTGCACAGCGCCCACCGCATCAACCTGCAGGGTGAGTCGATGCGCAAACTGCGCAGTCGATCAACGCAAGCCAAACCTTGACCAAGGGAAAGTCGCGTCTTGGAAAACGTGAGCCGTAACGTACGTAGTGGTCAACATCGGTACGGTGGTCAGCAATTACCGGAACGTGTGGTCAGTTAGACCGGAATACGCACACTGGATGGTGGACTGCAGCCGATCGGCGTGAGATCACGTGTCCGGCGTGCAGGCAGCGCCTGGCGCCGGACACGTGCGATGGCCCATCCGTCAATGGGGCAGGCAGCAAGCGGTGGACTAGGTCCGCGTCGATGCCTTTGGTTTGGGCCAAGGTCAGCAGGTGGCCATGGATGCCGGACAGGGCGGCCAGCAAGTCACCCTAGCGATTGACCAGAAGCGCGCGGATCAGCCGTGATGGTGCCAGGGGTTGCTTGAACGTGCAGACGGTCGCCATCGGCAGACAGGTGGATGCCTGCCCGGGCAATGCGATTTGCTTGAAAGCGCAGGCGAAGCCGCCACCAGCGGGAGCCGTCGGGGTTCAGCCACAAATAAAGCCCTTTGCCTTCGGTGAGCCGCCTGCGCTTGGCCCTGGCCGTGCGTTTCTGATAGCTGTGCCGGTAAGTGACATGGCGGTAACTCTCTTTGCCGATAACCCTGTTTTCGTCATAGTTACCGCCAGTTACCGCCGGATTGCATGTAATGCATGGAGTTGGACAGTATCGGCCAAAGAAAAGGCCGGAACCCTTGTGTTTGCTTGGGTTTCCGGCCTTTGCTGGATGCCGTTGGACGGCGTAATGGGGTGGCGTCTATCACATCATGCGCTGAAAACGTTGTGGGATGCGGCATCATGAATCCGGCGTGGCGAAGATGCCCCCAAAAATGCCCCCAGCGAGTCGGCACTGCCATGTGCGAAAAATCCGATTCTCCCAATTGCACGCGCGAAAACTTGGCTGGGCAGCCGGTCAATCAGGCGCATGCGCGCAAGTTTCGACCGCCCCCAGTCGGCCATGGGGTAATCGTCAACTTGAATACCGGAAAAAATTCTGTGCGTGCGGGGGCAGGCGGTTTCCAGTGTGCGGGCCGTCAGACTTTCTACCCGCCCTGTCATAGTCGATCAAGCATCGCCCGCTGTTCGCGTAGTGCCTTGGCCAGCTCGCGCAGCATGGGTCGTGTGCCACCTTTCCACGCGTTATGGCTCGCTGTGGCCTTGCCGGCTCGCGTGCGTGGCCCGGTTGACCGTTCCCACGGCTTCCATGCCCTGATGGCTTGGCGCTGGCGTGCACGTCGTTGTGGCGTCCATCCATTCGGGTTTGGCATGCGGGGCCTCCAATAGTTGGTTCGGCGGGTTCGGCATTTCTTGCGCGGGCGCGCGCGTGGCGTTGTTCACCTGTTGCGGCCCGTTGGCGATGTTCGCTTGCTTGGCAAACACCACGGGCGGGTTCTTGATTGTCGCCAAGGTTTCCAATGTCATGCGGCATTGGTTTTGCGCGCGCAGGGCCAGCTTCATGTGTGCCTGAAGTTGCGTCAGGTACTCTTGCTTGACGGCACGGCGGGCAAGGCTGGTGAACATGCTGTTCAATGCCGTGGCTTGCGCCATGAGGGTCGATTCCACTTCACGCATGTTGCCGTCGTGGACGCGCTTGGTTTGCTCAATCAGCGCCTTGTGGGTTTCGGTGATGTCTTGCTCGCCAAAGGTGGCTTCGGTGTAGGCGATGGAAACGGCCGCCGCCGTCATGCACGGTTCCACGGCCAGCCGCGACATGACCGCTTCACGCGACTGACCCGGTTCGGTGGACGCCACCACGGTGTTTTTGCCTGATGCCTTTGGTTTGCTCTTGCGCTTGGTGGTCATGGTGCAGCCTCTTGTGGATGGCATTGGCGGCTGGTGCCGAATGCGGCCGCCCGCTGTTTTCGGTGCCATCGGAAAGCCTTTTCAAAGTCCCTTGGTATGGCAACAGATACCTGTGTAGCTGCCACGGCTACAGTGCATGGTCTGAAATGGCGTTGACGGTAGCTGTGGCGGCTACAGTGCGGGGCCGTTTTGCTTGTTTTTTGAGCACCACTGCATGCATGGCGGCTACCGTCGGTAGCTGTGACAGCTACCGTGTTTTTTCGGGTTGCCATCGCATGTAGGGCTTGCGCGGGATGCTGTTGGGTTCGCCGGTCGATTCGTTTTCCAGCCGGTAGGAGGTCGCGTGCCGGGTCTTGCGGCTGAATCCGCCCGGTGCCGCAATGCTGATCCAGCCGCGTTCGATCAATGCGGCAAAGGCGTGTTGTGCGCGACGCTGGCCGATGTGCAAGCGGCGCATGGCTTCGCGTAGTGACAGGAACACCACGTTGCCTTGTGATGGCCGATACAGCGCGCGCAGTTCCAGTAGTAACGCGCGCGCATCCACGTCCAGCGTTTGCCATGCCGGTACGCGCATTTCGTGGGCGTACACGCGTACGTGGCTTTCGCCCTTCGGTTTGCGTTTGCTCATGCATCGCCACCTCCCGTTGCCGGCAGGTGATAGCGGGCAATCTTGCTGCGCTGGCCGTGACGATTCGGGACGGCGATGGTTTCCGCGACAATCGGCCAGCCCATGCGGCGCAGGTCGAACACGATGGCGGCAAGGCGACTGGTGCCGAAGTCGCGCCATGCGTCCAGGCTGGTGATGAGCTGGCCGGCCCGGAGCGCGGCGAGTACGTCGGCCGCCACTGTGCCTTCGCGTGGATACTGGCGAGCGGTAGAATGGCCCTGCACGCTTTCCCAAGTGCGATTCATCACGCCCGCCGGTTCGCACCCGGCGGGTTTTGTATTCGTGTTCACGCGGCCGCCTTGCCTTCGGCGGTGGCGTCAATCAGTGCGCGGATGTCTTCAACGCGCCATGCGGTTGTGCGTCGGCCCAGTTTTACCGGGGCAGGGTAGCGATGAGCGCGAACGCCAGCCCACCACGTCGAACGCGATACGGGGAAGATGGCCGGCACTGGTGGCTTGGCCTTCGGGTTGCCGACAATTTGCGTCAGCCGGACAAAGCCGGTTTCGGGGAGTGTTGCAGCCATGTTGCTTTCCTTCGGCCTTGGCTGGCCGGTAGTGAACATGGCTATTCAATTTACGCACGAATGAGGGTTTGGGTAGTAGGCGAGGGGTCGAAAACCTCGCCCACCCATTGCCGTAACCTCACCTACCCCCTTTGGGTGAAGTTACTCATGGTGATGTGTACCGGGGCCGCCGCCCGGTTCCCAGTTAGCTACCTTGGCCACGTCATCGCGCGCGGTAGGGCCAAGGTCGGTATTTTCTTCAAGCCACGCTTTGATGGCTTGCTTGGGTGACTTTCCATGCAATTTGGCCGGGTCGCCATGCAATGCATTGAATGCGTGTATGGCCGCGCGTAATTTGGCTGGATATTGCAAGTCAGGGCAAGGTTGTTGACGATTCGCACGCTCTAGAAACTGCCAAGGTATTGGTGCATGCATGCCCTTGCACCAGTCAACAAAGTGATCTGCCGTAATTTCTGTTTTCCCCGGAACAATCACGTCATGCATTGAAATGGCCTCAGGCGGGATTGCCTCGGTGTTTTCACCCATGCCGCGTATGACAACAATGTGCGCACGCAGTACCTTGGTCTTCACGGAGCGCATGAGTACACGAATCCAATGCTCTGGAACCGGTATTGCAAACATGGCACCTTGCCGATAGGGGCCGGGATCAATGCCGCCAAGTAAATATGCAGCTTCCACCAATGTGAGGGTGTCGATTTCGCGCCAGTCCAGTAGTTCCATGCGTACACCTCTACGCCCTTCAATGAGGTGCCGCGCCAGCCGGGGAAGGTGCCCGGCGTTCGGTAGCTGGCCTAGGCGCGGCAGTTCGGGTTATGCCTTGCGCTTGAACGCCACCACGTTGCCACCGGTCTTGAGCGCGTCCAGATAATCGGCCCAGCCCTGCATCATCTTGCGGCGGTCGGCCAGGAACGCAGTGCGGTTGTAGGCGCGGCCGTTGGGGTCTTTCACGGCATGGGCAAGCTGGTGTTCGATGAAGTCGGGGCGGTAGCCCAGTTGCTCATCCAGAATGGTGCGAGCCGTTGCCCGGAAGCCGTGGGCGGTCATGGTTTCTTTGCTGAATCCCATACGGCGCAGGGCGGCATTGATGGCGTTGTTGCTCATCGGGCGCAGGCGTGAGCGCGCGCCGGGGAAAACGTACGGGGCGGCACCGGTCAAGGCGTACAGGTCGCGCAGGATGGCCACGGCTTGCTCACACAGCGGCACAAGGTGCGGCTGGCGCATTTTCATCTTGCCGGCGGGGATGTTCCACTCGCCCGCGTCCATGTCGATTTCCTGCCACTCGGCATGGCGTAGTTCACCGGGACGCACGAACAACAAAGCCGACAGCTTCAAGGCCGCGCGCGTCACCGGGTCGCCTGAATAATCGTCAATCGCGCGCAGCAGGCCGGCCAGTTCGTCGGGTTTGGTGATGGCCGCGTGATGATGTTCGGCTGGCGATGGCAATGCGCCCTTGAGGTCGGCCACCGGATTCCTGTCAGCACGGCCGGTGGCGATGGCGTAGCGCATGACCTGTCCGCAGGTCTGCAACACCCGGTGCGCGGATTCAATCGCCCCACGTTCTTCGATGCGCCGGCCCACGGCCAGAAACTCCGGGGCGGTCAGTTCGGATATGGCGCGCTTGCCGATGTACGGCCACACGTCTTGCGCTTGCCAAGCCTCTACCTTGTCGCGGTAGTGCGGCACCCATGTCTGTTTGGCCAGCCACTCGCGCGCGACCACCTCGAAGCTGTTGGCGGCGGCTTCCAGTCCGGCGGCTTTTTCGGCCTTGCGCTGCTCGCCGGGGTCAACACCAGCGGCCAGCAACTTGCGGGCGGCGTCGCGCTTGGCGCGCGCGTCGGCCAAGCTGGTATCGGGGTAGGTGCCCAGTGAAAGGCGTTTTTCCTTGCCCATGAACCGGTACTTGAGGCGCCACAGTTTGCCCCCGGCCGGCGAAACTTCCAGATACAGGCCGCCGCCGTCAAACATGCGCTTGGGTTTGTCGGCAGGTTTGGCCTTGTGGATGGCGGTGTTGGTGAGCATTTGGGGGCATCCATGTTGCGCTGGGGGCATCGTCCGCCAAATCATGCCCCCACGTGTGGCCGGATTGCAATGGATGCCCCCGGATGGGGTTGCACAAAGAAAAGGCCGGAACCCTTGTGTTTTCTTGGGTTTCCGGCCTTTTTTGGATGCCGTTGGACGGCGTATTGGTGGAGGTGGCGGGAGTCGAACCCGCGTCCGAGGACGTTTGACGCCCGGCGCTACATGTTTAGTCTGCCGTTGAGTCTCGCTTCAGTGCAGCACGGCCGACAAAGCGCGCCCCGAAGCCAGCCTGGTTGATTTGATCGATGTGCGTTCAGGCGGCGGCACACCGACGATCTCGTGATCATGACCCTACACCGACGAGCACGAGCACAAGTGGGTTCGGGGCTAGGCCTTAAGCGGCCAGAGCGTAATTGCTGTCGTTGGCAATTATGAGTTTTGCAGCTGGTTTAACGAGGAAAGCTACCCCCTCGACATGCACCAAGCCATCGCACTACCCCCGTCGAAGCCAGAAACACCCCCGGGGAACGATTGCCTGAGCATTGTATACGGGATGGCATCGGGAGGCATCAAGAATCCGCAAATCGGATGCTGATGTTCATGATGGCGGGTTGTGCGCGCGCAAGGTTCGCTGTTTCTCGCGGTTCCAGTCACGTTCCTTTTCGCTGGCGCGCTTGTCGTGCGCCTGCTTGCCCTTGGCCAGGCCGATTTCCACCTTGACGCGATTGGCTTTCCAGTACATGGCGGTGGGCACCAGAGTGTAACCCTTGCGTTCGACGGCGCCGATCAGTTCGTCGATTTCGTGCCGATTGAGCAACAGCTTGCGGGTGCGGCGATCATTGGCGATGACGTGGGTGGAGGCGCTGATGAGCGGCGGGATGGAGGTGCCGATCAGGTAGATCTCGTTGTGCTGGATCAGCGCATAGCTGTCGCCGAAATTGATGCGTCCGGCGCGCAGGGACTTCACCTCCCAGCCTTCGAGGGCGACGCCGGCCTCGAAGCGCTGGTCGATGTGGTATTCGTGCCGGGCGCGCTTGTTGAGCGCGATCGTGTTGCTGCCCGGTTTCTTTTTGCCCTTGGTGTTTGCCATGTCCGTTAAGATGTGTGCTGGGGGCGCCAGGGGCGCCGAGTGATGCCGGATCGGGGTTGCCGTGATCGAGATTCGCCGCAGTGCGCTGGTACGCCATTCACCAGCCCGGATGTTCGAGCTGGTCAATGATGTGGAAGCCTACCCGAAGCGTTTCGGATGGTGTTCGGATGCCAAGGTACTGGAACGCGATGGTGATGCGCTGGTGGCGCGTCTGGACCTGCGTTTTGCAGGCCTTCGCCACAGTTTCACCACCCGCAATGTCTCTCAGGCGCCGGATCGTATCACCGTCGACCTGGTTGAAGGGCCGTTCCACACGCTGGAAGGGCAGTGGAGTTTCGAGGCTTTGGGCGACAAGGGCTGCAAGGTGGGTCTGACGCTGGACTTCGACTATACCGGCCGCTTTGGCGGCATGGCGCTCAAGCTGGGTTTCCAGCAATTGGCCAATCGCATGGTGGACGATTTCTGTCGCGAGGCACGTCGGACGTATGGCTGAGCGCAGTGGTGGCATACGCGTCGAGGTGGTCGTGGCCCGAATTGGCCAGGCTTGGTCGCGCTCGCTTGTGCTCGATGCTGGTGCCACCGTGGCCGACGCCGTGGCGCTTTCAGGACTTGCTGCCGTGTGTGCAGAGGTGTCGGTCACGGCCGACTGCCTGGGCATCTTCGGACGCCGCGTGCTGCCAACCCATGTACTGCGTGACGGCGATCGCGTCGAAATCTACCGTCCCCTGCAGCTCGATCCGATGGATGCGCGACGTCGCCGTGCGCGCTCCTGAGGCTGAATCAGTCGCCGCTGCCGTCGGATTTGTCGCCCTTGCCGTTCTCGACGCCGGCCTTGTCGTACATCTTGGCCTGCTTGAGCATCTTTGTGTTGTTGGCGGCGAACAGGCTGCCTTCGGTACGCACCAGCGTGTCGTTGTTGAAGAACAGCGTCATGCGATGGATCTGCAGTTTGCCACCATGCAGTTCGAGTTCCTGCACGTAATCCCAACGCTTGTGGTCGAACGGTGAAGCGATGGCTGGTGCTCCCAGCAAGGCGATGACCTGACGCTTGGTCATGCCGGGTTTGAGCTGGTCGACGGCCTTCTTGTTGACCCAGTTGCCTTGTTGCAGCGGCGGGTGGTAGACCATCCCGCAACCAGCCATGGCCATGGTCATCAGCGTGCAGGTCAGAATGAGGAAAAGCTTGCGCATGCGGCAAAAACCCGATGGGTACAAGGGGAGGGATGATACACTAAGGCGGTTCCGATCCGTTTTGACACGCGCCACCTCGACGAGGAATCTCCGTGGACCAGGAATCGCAGGAATTGCGCAAGGCCGGCCTGAAGGTAACGCATCCGCGCATGCGCATCCTTCACCTGTTTGAAGACTCCGATGAGCGGCATCTCACTGCCGAGGATGTCTACAAGCAGCTGCTGGCCGGCGATGAAGAGATCGGTCTGGCGACGGTCTATCGCGTGTTGACCCAGTTCGAGGCGGCGGGGATTGTCGTCAAGCACAATTTCGAGGGTGGTCAGGCGGTGTATGAGCTCGATCGCGGACAGCATCACGATCACATGATCGATGTAGACACCGGCCACGTCATCGAGTTCGTCAGCGAGGACATCGAGCGCCTGCAACGGGACATCGCCGACAAGCATGGCTACGTGATCGAGGATCACAATCTCGTGATGTACGTGCGACAGAAGAAGAAACCGCGCTGATGCGCTGATGCGCGCAGGCATGCGTCGACACGCCATCCGTGGACTGGCCGGAACGTCGCGCGTGGACCGGCAAGGTGTGCTGCACTGCAGCAATCATCGGACAAGAAAAAGGCCGCGACAGAGACTTGCCTGTTCTGTCGGCGGCCAGTGCGGTTGTGGATTCGCTTTGTCCGACCCGACGTCGGGCGTATCCAATACCGGCTGGGAAGCGTCCTGCTGCCCATTCGGATCGATTGTCCCCACAACCGATCCGGGTTCGCCTGCCGTAAGGCGGGCGACTCCCCCACATCACTGGAAACGAAGCCTATCGGACCCGATCAGATGGCGGTATCGGAAAGATTCCTAGATGGGTGGATCGCTGTCGCTTGCGCGTGACCGGGACGGTCCTGCGGCGTGCGCAGCAGGATGTGCAGGCGCGTGCCTTGCGCACCTGAACGCATGCGAAAAATGCCGCCCAGCGCGGTGATGCGGTCGCGCATGCTTTGCAGTCCGCGTCCGCCACGACGTGGCGGCTGCCCTTCTGGCAAACCGATGCCGTTGTCACGGATATCCAGCATGACCCACAGCTGATCGCCGCGTTGACCCACGCGCAGGTGCAGGCGGACACGGCTGGCGCGGGCATGACGGACGGTGTTGGTGACCGCTTCCTGGGAGACGCGGTAGATCGCGATGCGGGTGTCCTCGTCGAGCTGTTGCGGGTTGCCGTGCAGATCGAAATCGTAGGTGATGCCGGCGCTGTGCAGCAGGCTCTGGATCGGTCCTTCCTCGAGTGCACGGGACAAACCGAACTCGTCGAGGATGGTGGGACGCAAACTGTCCAGCATGCGTCGCACGGCGGTACGCATGTGCGCGATGATGTCGTTGATGGACGCACCGACGTCATCCAGCCCGGCTGCGTTGAGGCGTTTTTCGGCCAGCTTCACGCGGGTCTGGATGGCGGTCAGGTTCTGACCCAGTTCGTCGTGCAACTCCGCCGCCATGTAGCGGCGTTGTTCCTCTTCCGTGCGCAGATTGCGACGGGCGGCATCACTGAGGCGGCGGGCCAGATGATCCAACCGACGGTTGGCATCTTCCAGACGGACGTTCTGCACGGTCAGGCGATCACCGCTGCGGCGCAGGGCATCAATGGCACTGCCCAGCATCAGGGTGGCCGTGCCGGCCACGGCGATGAACAAGTGCGCTTCCGCAGGCGCCGCCAAGTGATGTACCAACCGAGCGAAGATGGTCATGGCCACGCTCACGATCAGCATGCTGGCCGCTGCGCCGCGCCAACCATGTCGGAAGGCGAAGAACAGCACCGGGGCCAATGCCAGGGTGCGGGCAAACTGCGACAACGGAGGTCCGTCTTCGATCAGCAGGAGCAGCACCACCAGCGCCGGCAGCAAAAACATCAGGCCATCCCGCAACAGGCCGCGCAAGGCTTCGGCGGGAGGGCGGGCGCGCACCAGCAGGATCAGCACCGGAGTGACCAGCAGCATGCCCACGTAGTCGCCCAGAAGGTCGCTGCCAAGCACATTGACCATGTCCGGGACATGCACGTCGGCGTGGACGGTCAAAAGCAGCGCGGCGTCGAACCCCGTCACGGCCAACGCCACGAACAAGGCGGAGGCCAGCAGGCGCACGACGGATTCGGGCGAATGCACGACTGGTCGCGTACCCAGCCGGCGGGCGATGGCGACGCACACGGCAGCCACCAGCACATCGGGGATGTCGCCCAGCAGATACATCATGCTGCCGGCATGACCGAGCCAGACATCGGTGATCGCGCTCCCACCCCATTCGGCGGCGATCAGCCATGGCCAGTAGCGGTACGGGCACAACAGCAACATGCCCAGACGCCAGCCGGCGGCCAGATTCCAGAAGGCCGTATGGCTCGGCCACAGGCACAGCCAGATGATCAGGTAGACCAGACCGGCCAAAGGACCACGCCAGGCATTTGGCAGTCGAAAAGGCATATCCGCATGGTACATGCGCAACCCGTATCCGCGGTAAAGTGGCGACATGTACAGCATTGTCCTGGTTGACGACCACGCCATCGTCCGCGAAGGCTTCAAGCGCCTGATCGAACTCGAGGACGACCTCGAGGTTCGGGCCGAGTGCCGTTCGGCGGACGAGGCCGTGGATGCCGTGACCCGCGAGCGTCCGGATCTCGTGGCACTGGATCTGTCACTGCCCGATGGAGGTGGCTTGCCGCTGATCGAGCATTTGCTGAGCATCTCGCCGGATACGCGCATCGTGGTGTTGTCCATGCACGACGGCGATCCGTACGTGTCCGAAGCCCTGCGTCGTGGCGCGCGCGGCTACGTGACCAAGAGCGTGGCGCCGGAAGAGCTGGTCGAAGGCTTGCGCGAAGTGATGGCTGATCATGAGTTCCTGAGTTCCGACCTGGCCGCCCGCCGAGCCAGCCGCAGTGCCGCCGAGCTTGATCCGCTGCATCGCCTGACCGCCCGCGAGCGCGAAGTGTTCCTGCTGCTGGCCGAGGGGCGTACGCCCAAGCAGGCAGCCGCCGAGCTGGGCATCGGCCAGAAGACCGTCTACATCCACCGTGCCAGCCTGATGGGCAAACTGGGTGCCGGTTCGGAACTGGATTTGTATCGCCTGGCCGTGGAGCGCGGCCTGATCGCGGTTTGAGCGAACCCCGTGACGGCCATTTCGTTGCATCTGCCGACCCTGCGCTTGCCCACGGCGGTGCCGCGTGCCGGGGTCTCGGGCGAAGCGCGCCAGGCCCTGAAGCAATTGTTGGGCGACATGCAGCGTGCGCAGGCTGCTGCCTTTGCCAGTGGCGCCGATGCGCGCGACCTTGCCGCGCGCCGATGCGATGATGTCGCGCGCATCGTCACGCATGTCTGGACTGCCTTGCTGGGCGACACGCCCGAGATCGCCCTGTTTGCCATCGGTGGCTTCGGGCGCGGGCTGCTGTTTCCCTTTTCCGATGTCGACCTGTTGGTGCTTGCGCGACCTGCGGCCATCGCGTCACGTGCGCATGCGCTGGAGCGCTTTTTTGCCTGCCTGTGGGACATCGGCCTCAAGCCCGGCCAGGCTGTGCGCGACCCGGAACAGTGCGCCGAACTGGCGATGGCCGATGTCAGCGTGTTCACCAGCCTGCTCGATGCGCGACGCCTGGCCGGCGATGCCGGCATGGACGCGGTCCTCGCCAACATCATCGACGCCGATGGCATGTGGCCGCCCAACGCGTACCTGGCCGCCAAGCTGGAAGACCAGCGCCAACGGCACGCTCACCACGATGACACTTCGCACAACCTCGAGCCCAATCTCAAGGACGGCCCCGGCGGCCTGCGCACGCTGGACATGTTGCGTTGGCTTGGCAAACGCCTGATCGGCACCAATCGCCTGCACGTCATGGTTGCATCCGGTTTGCTCGACCCGGCCGAGTGCGCCACCCTGTGCGAGGCCGAACACACGTTGCATCGCTACCGTTTCGCCCTGCATCTGGAAGCCGGACGTGCCGAAGAACGCCTGCTGTTCGACTACCAACGTGCGCTGGCGGCGCGGCTGGGTTTCGAGGACGAGCACGAGCGCAATCTGGGCGTCGAGCAATTCATGCAGGCCTACTACCGCGCCGCCACCGACATCGAGCGGCTGGGCGTGCAGCTGGGTGAGCGCTTCGAGGAATGGTTGGAGCCGGCCGTCGAGCCGGTACCGATCAATGCGGATTTCGAACGTGTCGGCAAGCGTCTGGAAGCACGCGACTCGGCCTTGTTTGAGCATCGTCCTGCGGCCTTGGTCCAAGCTTTCGCGTTGCGTCTCGAGCATCCCGACCTGATCGGCTTTGGCGCCGAAACCATGCGCCACATTCATCAGGCCGTGGCTCGGAACGGCACGCGCATTGCCGCCGATCCGGCCGTGCTGGGCGCCTTGCTGGACCTGCTCAAACGCGGCGCTCCAGCGGTCGATGCACTGTGGCGCATGAACCGCTTCGGCCTGCTGGCCGCCATCATTCCAGCGTTCGGGCAAGTCGTCGGGCGCATGCAGTACGACCTGTTCCACGTCTACACCGTGGACGAACACACCATGCGCGTGCTGCACAACGTGGCGCGCTTCGCCGATCCGACGGCACACTGCGAGTTTCCGCTGGGATGCGAGGTTTTTGGCGGTCTCGATCATCCCGAACTGTTGCTGTTGGCCGCATTGTTCCACGACATCGCCAAAGGGCGCGGTGGCGATCATTCGGTGTTGGGCATGGACGAGGCGCGTGCCTTTTGCACGCGGCTGGGGCTGTTGCACGATGACGTCGAGCTGGTGGCCTGGCTGGTGCGCTGGCATCTCTTGATGAGCACCACGGCACAGCGCCAGGACATCACCGACCCGGACGTGGTGCATCGCTTTGCCACCGAGATGGGTGACTGGGAACACTTGGATCATCTGTACCTGCTGACCGTGGCCGACATCATCGGCACCAGTCCCAAATTGTGGAATGCGTGGAAGGATCGCCTGCTTGCCGACCTGTACGTCGCCGCGCGTTTTGCCCTGCGCTCGGATCTGGCCTTGCCGTTGCGCGCCGATGCCCGTGTGCGCCAGTGCCGCGAGCGTGCGCTGGCCGCGCTGGTGGCCGACGGTTTCGATGTCGACGACGTGGCCCATGCCTGGAGTGATTTTCCGGATTTGAGCTTTCTGCGCCATCGCCCCGAGCAGATTGCCTGGCAGACGGCGGCAATCCTGCGTGCCGGCGGCAACGTGCCGTTGGTCGAAGTACATCCGTTTTCGGTGCGCGGTTCGACCGAGGTGTTCGTGTACGCGCCCGATCGCGATGGTCTGTTCGCGCGCATCACCGCCACGCTCGATCGCCAGCGCTTTTCGGTGGTCGAGGCACGCGTGCTCGGTTCGCGCACGGGCATGGCGCTGGACACCTTTCTGCTGCTGGAAGCGGACACCCAACAGCCGGCCAGCCTGGAACGTACCGAGGTGCTGCGACAGAAATTGCTGCGCGCCCTGCAACAACCGACGCGCAGCCATCCGGTACGTCGCGGCTTGCCACGCCAGTTGCGTCACTTCCAGATGGCGCCACAGGTGCAGTTCAGACGCGATCTCGCCCTTAATCGCACCCAAGTGTCGTTGGTATGCAGCGATCGCCCTGGCCTGCTGGCTTCGGCGGCGCAAGCGTTTCTTGATGTCGGTGTGCGCGTGCACGATGCGCGCATCGCCACCTTCGGCGAGCGCGTGGAAGACTTTTTCCTGGTTACCGGCACGGACGATCAGCCGCTGGACGAGGCTGCTTGTGAGACCTTGCGGACAGCCCTCGATCAGCATGTCGCACCGACCGGTCAGCGCTCGTCCACCGGCAGTCGGGCATGACCGTGCGTGGTGCTTATGGACTGGCCACGAGCCGGGCATGGCGCAAGGGAATGACGCATGAGCAAGCGCCGACTTTGCGTGTACCCTTGGTCTTTTGATGTTTGCAGGTTTCCATGTCCGATCTTCAATCCATCATCGAAGACGCTTTCGAACACCGCGACCAGCTCGACGCGGGCTTCATCGAAACCACGTTGAGTCCGGCAGTGGACGAGGTGCTTGGTCTGCTCGAATCCGGCCAGCGCCGTGTGGCCGAGCCGGACGGGCAGGGCGGCTGGCGTGTCAACCAGTGGCTGAAAAAGGCGGTGTTGCTGTATTTCCGCATCAACGCCAACCACGTCGTGGATGGCGGTCCGGCGCTGGCTTTCGACAAGGTGCCGCTGCGCTTCGGTCACGGTCATGAAGCCGAGCTTGATGGCCTTGGCGCGCGCGTGGTGCCCGGCGCGCTGGTGCGCCGCGGTGCGTATATTGCCCGCGACGTGGTGCTGATGCCGAGCTACGTCAACATCGGTGCCCATGTCGGTGCCGGTACGATGGTCGACACCTGGGCCACGGTGGGCTCGTGCGCGCAGGTCGGTGCCCTCGTGCATCTTTCCGGCGGCGTCGGCATCGGTGGGGTGTTGGAACCTTTGCAAGCCGGCCCGACCATCATCGAGGACCACTGCTTCATCGGCGCACGCTCGGAAGTGGTTGAAGGCGTGGTGGTCGAGCACGGCAGCGTGATCGGCATGGGCGTGTTTCTCGGCCAGTCCACGCGCATCTACAACCGCATGACCGGCGAGACGAGCTACGGCCGTGTGCCGGCCGGCAGCGTGGTCGTGGCCGGCAACCTGCCGGCCAAAGATGGCACGCACAGCCTGTATGCCGCCATCATCGTCAAACAGGTCGACGAAAAAACCCGTTCCAAGACCGGCATCAACGAGTTGCTGCGGAGCGCACAATGAGCGTCACCCTGTATGGCCTGCCCAACTGCGATACCTGCCGCAAGGCGCGCAATTGGCTGAAACGTTTCGACGTTGAACACGCGTTCGTGGATTACCGCGCGCAGCCGGTGGCGCCGGCGACGCTGAAAGCGTGGGCCGCGCAGGTTGGTGGTTGGGAAAAACTGGTCAACAAGTCTTCGACCACCTGGCGCAATCTGCTGCCGCAGCGCAAGAACCCCGGCAGTGATCCGGAATGGACGCTGCTGCTGCGTGAATATCCGGCGCTGGTGCGGCGACCGGTCGTGGTCACGGACGATGGCAGCATCAGCGTCGGTTTCAGCGACAACGGCTTCAAGAAATTGTTCGGCACCCATGGCTGACGTTGAAATTTATTGTCCCAAGTGCAAATGGGAGCCATCTTCGTCATCGCGATGGCTTTGTTCGTTGCGCATGGGTGGTTGTGGGCATCGCTGGAACACGTTTGACACGGGCGGTATTTGCCCAAAATGCAATTACGTTTGGAACATCACCTTTTGCCCGGGATGTCGGCAGTTCTCGTTGCATGTCGAGTGGTATCACTATCCAACTCCACCGGGCGCAGATACGTCACACCATGAAATGATTCGTGAAGATGAGGTCTGTGATGTTTGACAACTCACTGCAACTTGCCCAAAACGGCTACGTGGTTTCGGGTGTCCGAATTCAAGCGTTTGGTATCAACTGAGGAAGGCGGATCCGAGCATGTCGGATGTCATTGAACTTGCCATCGACCTGATGCGACGGCGCTCGCTCACGCCGGAGGATGCTGGTTGCCAGGTGCTGATTGCCGAGCGCCTGGAGCGCGCCGGGTTTCGCATCGAGCACTTGCGCTTTGGCAAGGTCGACAACCTGTGGGCCACGCATGGCGCAACGGATGCACCGACGCTGGCCTTCCTCGGCCATACCGACGTGGTGCCCAGCGGGCCGGAAAGCGCATGGGCCACGCCGCCGTTCGAGCCGGTCATTCGTGATGGCGTGCTGTACGGGCGCGGCGCTGCCGACATGAAAGGCGCGGTGGCGGCGATGGTGGTGGCGCTGGAAACGTTTGTCGCGACGCATCCCGGTCACGCCGGGCGTGTCGGCCTGCTTGTGACCAGCGACGAGGAAGGCGATGCCATCGACGGTATTCGCAAGGTGGCCGAGGCATTCCGCACGCGTGGCGAGCGCATCGACTGGTGCGTGGTCGGCGAGCCGTCGGCGCGCGCAAAACTGGGCGATCAGGTGCGCGTGGGCCGGCGCGGGTCATTGTCGGCCACGCTCGCGGTGCGCGGCGTGCAAGGCCACGTGGCGTATCCGGACAAGGCACTCAATCCCATCCACAAGTTGGCGCCGGCCTTGGCCGAACTCGTGGCCGCACACTGGGATGACGGCGATGCGGACTTTCCGCCGACCTCGATGCAGGTCTCCGACATCCATGCCGGCACCGGCGCCAACAACGTCATTCCCGGCGAGCTGACGGCCCTGTTCAATTTTCGCTACGGCACTGCCAGCAAGGCCGATGGCTTGCGCGCGCGCGTGGCGGCCATGCTCGACCGCCACGGTCTGGATTGGCACATCGATTGGCACGATTCGGGCCATCCGTTTCTGAGTCCGCCCGACGGTCCGCTGCGGCGTGCAGTGCTGGGGGCTTGCCGTGACGGGCTCGGCATCGAGCCGGCACAAGATACCGGCGGCGGTACCTCCGACGGCCGTTTCATGGCACCGCTGGGCGTGGAAGTGGCCGAATTGGGCCCGGTCAACGCCACCATCCACAAGGTGGACGAGTGCGTGGCCGTGGCCGATCTGGAACGCCTGCCGGCTGTCTACGCCAGCGTGTGCACCCATTTGTTGCAGGAGCCGCCGGTGGCCGCGGTGGGGCGTGCAACAAAAGCATGACAATCGCGGGCACCGCCCGCTCCCACGAGATGGTGTGGCGCGGGTAGCCGCCATGGGGAAACCGGCCGGCGCGCTTGCCTCTTCATCGGCGCATAATGATCCGACGCTCCGCAGCAGGGAAGCGTGCGTGGCGCCCGTCACTTTCCCCGGAGATTGTCATGAAACGATGGTTTGCATTTGCTGCGCCGTTGCTGGCGCTGGTGGCCTTGCCGGTGCTGGCCGCCACCTTGTCGGTCGGTGCCAAGGCTCCGGCCTTTGCGGCGCCGGCCAGCCTCGCTGGCCACGACTTCACCTTTTCATTGAACAAGGCGCTCGCCAAGGGACCGGTGGTGGTGTACTTCTTCCCGGCCGCCTTCACCCAAGGCTGCGATATCGAGGCGCATACCTTTTCGACGCACAAGGCGGACTTCGTCAAGGCCGGGGCCACCATCATCGGCGTGTCCGAGGACTCCATGGCCACGCTCAACAAGTTTTCGTCCGACCCGAAATATTGCGCTGGCAAATTTCCGGTCGCGTCCGATCCCAGTGGCAGCATCGGCGTGAAATACGGCGTGCCGATGGCGCCGCCGATGCGTGGCGCCACCAACGTCAATCATCAGCCGGTGACGCACGGCTTCTTTGCACGCACCACGTTCGTGATCGGTCGTGACGGCAAGATCGTGGCAAGTTTTTCCACGCGCAAGGATCACATCACGCCGGCCGAACACGTTACCCGTTCGCTGGCCATCGTGCGCCGGTTGCAAGCAGCCAAGGCGCGCTGAGTGCCGCGCCGCGGTCGTCAGGAGACAAGGCTGGCCAATGCCGGCACGATGCCGCTCGGACCATCGCTGACGGCCACGCGCGGATGGCCGGCGTCGACGCCGTGCGCAAGCTCGTGCTCCCAGGTGACGTGGTAGGGCATGTGGATGCCATAGCCACCCAGTTCGACCACCGGCTCGATGTCCGAGCGCATGGAGTTGCCGACCATGGCGAAACGTGACGCCGGCAGGTCGAACTCGGCCAGTACCTTGGCGTAGCTGGCCGGGCTTTTTTCCGACACGATCTCGATGCGTTGGAACAGATCGGCCAGACCGCTTTGCGCGACCTTGCTTTCCTGATGGGTGAGGTCACCCTTGGTGATCAGCACGATGCGGTGCTCGCGAGCCACGGCGGTGACGGCTTCCAGGATACCAGGCAGCAATTCCACCGGATGCTCCAGCACGCGCCGACCGATCGCGAGGATGCGGCGCATGTCGCGCGCGCTGATGCGTGCGTCGGTGAGATCAATGGCCGTTTCCAGCATGGCCAACGTCATGCCCTTGGCGCCGTAGCCGTACAGGGCCAGCGTGCGGTGTTCCTCGGCCAAGAGGTGGCGGCGCATGTCGGCGCTGTCCATATCGGTCCAGCCGCGCAGGATCTCCTCGAAGGCGGCTTCCGCGTGGCGGTAATAGCCCTCGCTGTGCCACAACGTGTCGTCGCCGTCGAAGCCCACCAACTCGATCATGATGCGTCCCGCAAGCCAAAGCGATCAGTGTACCCGGCCGTTGGGGTCGGCGTGTGCGGGCGGCTACAATCACCACGCCCGTATACGGAGATCCACCATGTCGCGCATTTCCCATTTGTCGATGCTGGCCCTGTGCGTCGTTGCCTTGATGCTGGTCGGCTGCAGTCGTTCATCGACGCCGGCATCGGGCGCGGCGCAGAAGATGCCGCACATGGCCAGGGCGCCGGTGATGACGGACGCAGGTCCGGCATCGGTCGGGGATGTGCACGTCGACACCCGCCGTTATCGCATCGACATCCGCTACCCGCGCTTGCCGCCGGCCGAGGCCGTGTTGATGAAGGCATTGCACCAGCAGGCGGCCAAGGTCAGGCATGCCTTCATGCAGGCGTTGCCTGATCCGAAACAATATCCCGGCCTTGCCAATCGCCAGCTCCAGTTGCAGCTGGATTTTTCCGTGGCGGCGCGCATGCCGGCTTTCGTCAGCGTGCGCGAAAAGGGCATGGCCGATACCGGTGGCGCGCATCCGATGCCACTGGATGCGAGCTTTGTTTTCGCTACTCGCACCGGCCAGCTGGTGACGCTGGATGATCTGTTCACCGACCCCGCAAAAGCGCGGCAGCGATTTTCGGATGTGGCCTGCAAGGCGCTGGTCGCCAAGCTTCTGGCCAAAGTTCCGGGCGGTGCGCGCACGCCGGCCAAGGCGCGTGCCGAGTGGCAGTCGAACATGCGCCAGATGATCACCGAGGGCACGGCGCCGACGGCGCAGAACATTTCCGAGTTCGTGGTCCTGGCCGGAGCAGGTGATGCGGCATCCGGCATCGAACTGATTTTTCCGCCGTATCAGGTGGCGCCGTACGTGTACGGCAGCCAGAGTGTCGATGTGCCGGTGGAAGCGTTCGCGGACTTGCTCAAGCCGGCATGGCGTGGCGATTTCGACACGAGCAAGTAGGACTCAAGGCTCGGCTTTGCTTCGACTCGGAACAAACACGGCGAACATGCCCGCATACGGCCTGACCATGAAGTCGGGCGACCCGTAGTAGGTGCCGTCGACGAAAAACTGCGACAGCGTGCCGTCCAGATACAGTGCGTTGCGGCAACCGAGCTTGTCGCGGAACAGGCGAGCGAAGGTGTGGAAGTTGACTGGCGTTTCGCTGATGGCGAACACTACCTGCGTGGATGATTTGGCACACACACCGCTACGCCATTTGACGCTGTGCGAGTCGGTCTCGAACTGCGCATTGAGTTTGCCGTCGATGACCAGCATGGGACCGGACTGCGTGGCCAGGCGTGGATGGATGTGTTGTTTCCGGAACTCCGGTGTGGTCAGCACATGGGCCTGTCCGTGTGTGTCAATGAAAAAGACACCGTTCGGCAGCAGCGAAAAATTGCCGTGGCGCGGGTTGCCATGCGCGGTATTCAGCCGCACCAGCGTCTTGCCGTCTGCCACGTACAGGCCCAGCGGCTTGCGTTGACTGTCGTAGATGCCGGCGTTGGCGGCAAACAGCAAGGTGCGACCTTGGCGCGAACCCCATTGCTGCAGATTGGCGATGGAATCGAACGGTTGGTGCGTGACCGGGTTGCGCCAGTACAGAGCCAGTGGCGTCTTGGTCAGATTCATGTCGACGACACGGAACGATGCCTGCCCGAAATGTATCTCCCGGCTGCGCAAGCCATGTGGAGCGGGACCACGCTCGCTGCAGGCGACAAGCAGAATGCCGGTCGCCAGCAGCAGGATCAGGCGGGCGCGGTGTCGACGGTGGTGGTGATGCGGTGGCATGCGTGGATGGTCGCCCGACGATGGGGCATCGTGCAAGGCGACGGCGGGAAAGTGTTCAGGTGCGGGCTTCGGTAGAATTGTCGTTTTCCCCATGCGATCCCGACATGTCCTACACGCCCATTGTTGCCACCCTCGGCTACGTGCTCTCGCCGGACCGCGCGCAGGTGCTGATGATCCACCGCAACAAGCGCGAGGGCGATCAGCATCTGGGCAAATACAACGGTCTGGGCGGCAAGATGGAGCGCGACGAGGACATCGCCACCTGCATGCGTCGCGAGATTCGCGAGGAAGCCGGCATCGAGTGTCTGGACATGCATTTGCGCGGCACCCTGAGCTGGCCGGGCTTCGGCAAGCAGGGTGAAGACTGGCTGGGCTTCATCTTCATCGTCACGCGCTTTGCCGGTGACGTGCGCGCGGATAATCACGAAGGCACACTGGAGTGGGTGGCGCGCGAGCGCTTGTTCGAGCTGCCGATGTGGGAAGGCGATCGCCACTTCCTTCCGCTGGTGTTCGATGATGACCCGCGCCCGTTCCATGGCGTGATGCCGTACAAGGACGGGCGCATGCAGTCGTGGCACTACACGCGGCCGTGACGACGCGGTCTACAGTAGTGGCTACGTGCCCCGATCTCGATACTCAGCCGCTGGTGATGATGTGTTCGACGCGGCGCAGGCCGCGTGGCAACAGGCTGCCGCGAGTGGCACGGTTGCCACCGTATTCGACCAGGTCCGACCAGCGCAGCGTGAGTTTGCGCTGACCGGCGAACAGGGTCACTTCGCCGCTGCCTTCGCTGACGACAGCGACGCCGGCCACGTGTTCCTCACCCGAGGCCAACCGGGCTTTCGGGATGTCGATCAGCTTGTTGCCCTTGCCGCGGTCGAGCTCGGGCAGTTCGGCCACCGAAAACATCAGCAGGTGACCTTCGGTGGTCACGACCACGATGCGGTCGCGCGCCGGGTCGGCGCTGGTGGCGGGTGTCAGCACACGTGCACCGTCGGCCAGCGTGATGAATTGCTTGCCGGCCTTCTTGCCGGACAACATGGCCTCGAAACGGGTGACGAAGCCGTAGCCGAAGTTGCTGGCGACGACCAGTCGGGTGTCGTTGTCGCCGCAGGCCACGGCATCGAAGCTGGCGCCGGCCGGCGGACTGAAGCGGCCGGTCAGCGGTTCACCGTTGCCGCGTGCCGAGGGCAGGGTATGCGCCGGCGTGGAGTAGCTGTGGCCAGTCGAGTCGATGAAGGCGACTTGCTGATTGGTGCGTCCGAGCGCCCACGCGCCCAGGCTGTCGTCACCGCGATAACTCAGGCTGGCCGGATCAATGTCATGGCCCTTGGCAGCGCGAGCCCAGCCCTTGGCCGAGAGCACGATGGTGACCGGTTCGGATACCACCAGCGCGCTTTCGTCCAGTGCCTGGGCGGCGTTGCGCTCGATCAGCGGCGAGCGGCGTTCATCACCGAATTTTTCGGCGTCGGTGCGGATCTCATCCTTGATAAGTGTCTTGAGCTTGGTCGGCGATTTCAGCAGCACATTGATGCGCGCGCGCTCGGTTTCCAGCTCGTCGCGCTCGGCATCGAGCTTCATTTCCTCAAGGCGCGCCAGTTGCCGCAGTTTGGTTTCGAGGATGTAATCGGCCTGCACCTCGGAGAGATTGAAGCGCGCCATCAGTACCGGCTTGGGTTCATCCTCCGAGCGCACGATGCGGATCACCTCGTCGAGATTGAGGTAGGCGATGCGCAGGCCTTCGAGCAGGTGCAGGCGTTTCTCGACCTTGGCCAGACGATGTTCGAGCCGCCGCGTGACGGTGTCGATGCGAAAACGCAACCATTCCTCGACGATGGCCTTGAGGCTCTTGACCTGCGGGCGGCCGTCCAGACCGATCATGTTGAGATTGACGCGGAAGCTCTTTTCCAGATCGGTGGTGGCGAACAGATGCTGCATCATCTCGTCGGCGTCCACGCGGTTGGAGCGTGGCACCAGCACCAGACGGATCGGATTTTCGTGGTCGGATTCGTCGCGCAAGTCGTCCAGCATGGGCAGTTTCTTGGCACGCATTTGCGCGGCAATTTGCTCGATGACTTTCGATGGGCTGACCTGGTGCGGCAAGGCCGTCACGACCACGTTGCCGCTTTTCTCGGTGGTGTACACGGCACGCGCGCGGACCGAGCCGTTGCCGGTCTCGTACAGTGCCAAGAGGTCCTTGTGCGGCGTGATGATCTCGGCTTCGGTCGGGTAGTCCGGGCCGTGGATGTGTTCCATCAGCGTGGCCACGCTGGCGTCGGGTTCATCCAGCAGGCGGATGCAGGCTGTGGCCACTTCACGCAGGTTGTGCGGCGGGATGTCGGTGGCCATGCCCACGGCAATGCCCATCGAGCCGTTCAACAGCACATGCGGCAGGCGCGCCGGCATCCAGCTTGGCTCGTTCAGGGTGCCGTCGAAGTTCGGTGTCCAGTCGACCGTGCCATGAGCCAGTTCGCCCAGCAGCAGGTCGGCCACTGGTCGCAGCCGCGACTCGGTATAGCGCATCGCGGCGAAACTCTTGGGATCATCCGGCGAGCCGAAGTTGCCCTGGCCGTCGACCAGCGGATAGCGCCACGAGAAGGGCTGCGCCATCAGCACCATCGCTTCGTAGCAGGCGCTGTCGCCGTGCGGATGGTATTTGCCGATCACGTCGCCCACGGTGCGCGCCGACTTCTTGGGCTTGGCACCGGCGGCCAGACCCAGCTCGCTCATGGCGTAGATGATGCGGCGCTGGACCGGTTTGAGCCCGTCGCCGACGAAGGGCAGGGCGCGGTCCAGGATCACGTACATCGAGTAATCGAGGTAGGCGCGTTCGGCGTATTCCTTGAGCGGGATCTGCTCGTAATTGCTTTGGATGTTCATGTACGACGGTGTCGGGCCTTCTGGTCAGTCGGTCAATGATCCACGCGTTTGACTTGGATGCCAAGCCTGGCCAGTTGTACCTGCAGGCGATCGGGGCCGACCAGGTGGCCTGCGCCGACGGCGACGAAGAAGGTGCCTTTGCTGGTCTTCATCAGCTTGGCAATCTGCTTGGCCCAGGTGTGGTTGCGATTGACGATCAAGGCTTGGTAAACCTTGGGCGAGCTGTCCTTCATCTGCGTGACGATGATCCTGGCCAAGGCCGGGACGTCGCCGTGCAGCCAATCGTTCATCAGAGCCTTGAGCTCTTCATTGGCGTGGGCGTAATCGTGCAGGCTCTTGCCAAGAAACTTGATTTGCACGGCTTCGGGCAAGGTGGCAATGAACAGGATTTGCTGCTTGGCGGTCTCGAAGCCCTTGACCGGTTTGCCGGCCTTCTTGAACCGGGCCTGCAGCTGCTTGTCCACACCCAGCTTGGGATCAAAGCCGGCCTTGACCAGCGGAGCGGTGGCGATGGTGATGGCGGCCATCCAGGGCTTCATCATCTCCAGCATGGCGGCACCGCCTGGCAGACCGATCTGCTTCGCGGCCTGTTTGAGCAGGGCATTTTCCTTCTTGCCGATCTTGCTCGACAGCGGATGGGCAGGATCGAAACCGTATTGCATGACCAGAGGGCGAATCATGGCCGGGTTGGCCTGGGTGGTTTCCATGTAATACGTGCCGCTGGCATGCAGTGCCTTGTCCAGCGCCGGGAAGTGCCACTGCACGCCTTTTTTCATCACGTGCACGGTGCCGAAGAAATACACCGTGACGTGGCTGTTGCCGGCTTTCCACAGCGCCGGGTGGGTACCGGCCAAGGCGGATGCCGTGCCGGTCAGGCACAACAACAGGACGAGGGTTGCATGGCGGGCGATGGAAGGGATGGAAAGTTTGGGCATGAAGGTGGGCCTCAACGCGGGACACGGTAGCCGCCGGGGACGCCGTCGGGACTCAGGGTGATCTGCCACAGTTGGTCGCGGCGGCAGCGGAAGATGGCTGCCGAGCAGGCCAGATAAAAATGCCACATGCGACGGAAGCGTTCGTCGTAATTTCCGCTGATTTCCGGCCATGCGGCATCGAAGTTGGCGATCCAGGCCATCAGGGTGCGGTCGTAGTCGGCGCTGAAATTGTGCCAGTCCTCGATCACGAACAGGTTTTCCAGCGCCTTGGTGACCTGGCTGGCGGACGGGATCACGGAATTGGGGAAGATGTATTTTTCGATCCACGGATCGGGTTGCGACGGCGTGGCGTTGCTGCCGCAACAGTGCAGGACTGACAGGCCACCGGGTTTCAGGCAACGCCGTACCATTTCGAAATAGGTACGGTAGTTCTGGCCGCCGACGTGTTCGAACATGCCGATGGAATAGATCGCATCGAACGTGTCGGTGACCTCGCGGTAGTCCTGCAGATGGATTTCGATGGGCAGGCCCTGACATTTTTCGCGCGCGAATTTGGCTTGTTCTTCGGAGACGGTCACGCCGACGCCGCTGACGCCGTAGCGCTCGGCAGCGAACTTCAGCGCCTCGCCCCAGCCGCAGCCGATGTCGAGGACTTTCTGACCAGGTTGCAGTTGCAGCTTGCGGCACAGCAGGTCGAGCTTGGCTTCCTGCGCGTCATCGAGATTGTCGACGTTGGCGTAGTAGCCGCACGAATACATCATGTACTTGCCGAGCATGCGCGCAAACAAATCGTTGCCGGTGTCGTAGTGGGCCTTGCCGATCACGAAGGCGCCGCGGCCGCGCTGGGTGTTGAGGTATTTGGCGCGCAGATGCAGGATCACGGTGGACAGGGTGTGCAGGCGTTCATCCAGATGCGAGCCGAGCAACTTGGTGAGGCAACCGGGCAGGTCGTCGGCATCCCACCAGCCGTCCATGTAGCTTTCGCCCATGCCCAGCGAACCGTGTGCGAATACCCGCGTGAACAGGTGCTCATCGTGCACCTTGAGGTCGGTCGGCGCATTGCCGTTGATGCGGATGCCGGCCAGGTCGAGCAATTCGGTGGCGCGTGCCTTCAGTGAATCCTGACTCACGATTCCTCCTCATGGCGGCCACGGGCCGTCGGTGGGTGATGGTGTCCCGGCGATGATACCGGGCGTGGCTTCATGCTGTTGCGGGTCCCAGCACACCATACTCGATGGCGGTGCGCGTGTAGACCAGTTCCACGTGTGCCGCGCGCACGAGTTCGAGCAGCCGCGTGGCGGTGGCTTCGTCGAGGATGAACTCCACCACCACCGGCAATTTGCCGGCCAGTTCGAAAAAGGCTTCTTCGTGCAGCACGCCGTGGCGGCCGAAGCCGGCGATGGCACGAAACACCGAGCCACCGGCGAGCTTCTCGTGACGGGCCAGCTCCAGAAGCCATTCGTACAGCAGTTTGCCTTGATGGCGGGCATCGACGTGCATGAAAAAGCGCAGGCTGACGCCGTGTCGGATCGAAGTGTCGGATGTGTTCATGAAGGTTCCCATTCAAGCGCGCAAGGCAAAACGAATCAAGGCAAGGCCGATCAAGGTTGCGGCCAGCGTGCCAATCAGGTTGGCACCGACATGCGCGATGAACCAGCCGTACTGCTGACGCAGCAGCAGGGTGATGGCCTCGCCGGAGAACGTGGAGAACGTGGTCAGACCGCCGAGGAAACCGGTGGTGATGAACAGTTTCCATTCCGGCGCCAGACTTTGGTAGTGGGCGAATGCGCCCAGTGCGAGGCCCATCAGGAAACCGCCCAGCACGTTGGCGGCGAGCGTGCCCAAGGGCAACGTGGGAAATACCGGGTTCAGCGCCAGACCCAGCAGCCAGCGCAACCAGGCACCGAAGGCGGCGCCCACCCCCACGGCAAGCAATGCGGTCAAGCCCATGTTTGTCTCCAGACAGCCAAGTACAAACCGGTCGGTGGGCAGGACACATGCCTGCGCCTCCGTTGACCGGCGGTGCAGGCATCATCAACCCGGATGGGCGGTTCGTCCGACGGGACAGGAGGCATGCCATCTCCGCCGCGCAGGATACAGGAAAACCGCGAGTCGGCGCCGACTCGCGGTCACGGCAACAGATGGTGGCGCCCCAGCCAGTCGCGTGCGTTGGTGGCATCTTGCTCGAACCAGGCACGAGTCGAGCCGAGGCGGAAGCTGTAGCCCCAGGCGTCCATGTCGGCCATCAGCCGTGCGCTTCCCACGCCAGGGAGCTGGTCCGCCAGCAGGATTTGCAGATAACACACCGCGTCTTCTTCCTCGACCGAGTCGGTGGCGTCGGTATGTATGGTCGCGCGATATTCGGGGTCGAGCACGATCAGATGGCCGGCCTCGTGCAGCAGCGAATGCACGGGGGTATCGGCGCGGGCGTACACGTGGTTACCGATGATGCCGGCTTCCGGCTCGCCCCAATAGCTGCCGGGAATGGGCGCGCCATCGGCGACGGGTTCAAGCGTCAGGTGGTGGCGTGCAAGCAGGGTCGCGACCTGCGCCGGATCGATGTCGGCCAGGCGCAGGACCGTGGCTGCGGCCGGGTCGGGCACGGGTGGGGTGTGCGAGTTCATGGGCCGGGAGGGTGCGAAAGTGGGCAGAGCATGCCGCGAGCTGACACCACCCCGACATGATGATTGGTCATGTCGGGGTGGTTGGAAGCCGGGACGTCACGTGCCGCTGTGTGCCTTTGCCTCGGTCGGGTCGGGCAGGGTGACGGACAGCTCCAGCAGCTCCTGTCCGTGGTCGGACTCGACGTTGATCTGCACGGCATCCGATTCGACATGGACGTACTTGCAGATCACTTCCAGCAGCTCGCTGCGCAGCAACGGCAGGTAGTCGGGACCGCCGCGCGTGGAACGCTCCTGCGCGACGATGATGCGCAGGCGTTCACGGGCGATGTTTGCGGAATGTTGCGGTTTGGCTCGCAGAAAATCGAGGATGCCCATGGATCAGCCTCCGAACATGCGCTTGAGCAGGCCTTTCTTCGGCGCGTCCAGGAACCGCATGGCGCGTTCCTCGCCGAGCAGCCGGGCCACGGCGTCGATGTAGGCGTGACCGGCGTGGGCCTCGGCATTGAGAATGACCGGGACGCCGGCGTTGGATGCGGCCAGCACCTGTTCGGACTCGGGGATGACGCCGACCACCGGAATGCCGAGGATTTCCTCGACATCGGTGACGCTGAGCATCTCGCCGGCAGCCACGCGCACCGGGTTGTAGCGGGTCAGCAGCAGGTGCTGACGCACCGCATCGTCGCCGCGTTCGGCTCGTCGGGTCTTGCTCGACAGCAGGCCGAGAATGCGATCGGAATCGCGCACCGAGGATACTTCCGGGTTGACCACCACCACGGCGTGGTCGGCCAGATACATGGCCAGGTGTGCACCCTTCTCGATGCCGGCGGGCGAGTCGCAGACGATGTAGTCGAAGCCGTCGGCAGCAAGGTCTTCAAGCACCTTTTCGACGCCTTCCTGGGTCAGTGCGTCCTTGTCGCGTGTTTGCGAGGCGGCCAACACATAGAGGTTTTCCAGGCGCTTGTCCTTGATCAGCGCCTGCTTGAGCGAGGCTTCGCCGTTGATGACATTGACGAAGTCGTACACGACGCGCCGTTCGCAGCCCATGATGAGGTCGAGGTTGCGCAAGCCGACGTCGAAGTCGATGACGGCCACTTTCTTGCCCGCTTGCGCGAGGCCCGTGGCCAGCGAGGCGCTGGTGGTGGTCTTGCCCACGCCACCCTTGCCGGAGGTGACAACAATGATCTCTGCCAAGGTGAATCTCCGTATGTCAGTGTGTTGCCCTGTGGTTGGCGCCCTGCTACAGCGCCTCGATCAGCAGTTTTTCATCATCGAGCCGACATTGCACGGCCTTGCCGGCAAACTGGCGGGGGATTTCTTCGAAGACACGGTAGTGGCCGGCGATGGAAACCAGCTCGGGTCGGAAGTCGGTGCAGTAGATGCGTGCATCGGCGTCGCCTTGCGCTCCTGCCAGCGCGCGTCCGCGCAAGGTGCCATACACGTGGATGGAGCCGTCGGCAATCACTTCGGCACCGTTGGCGACGGTGGCGGTGATCACCAGGTCACGGTCGCGCGCGTAGACTTGCTGACCGGAGCGGATGGCCTGTGCATGGGTTCGCGCGATCGTCGTGGTCGATTCGGCGGCGGCCGGCGTGGCCGCGGGGAATGCTTGATCGCCTGCCGCGAAGGCCTCGCGGAACTTGGCGATGACCGGCAGGCCCATGCGTTGGGCCTGCTCGTCGGTCAGGCTGTCGGCGTAGGCCAAGCCGACGGGCAGCATGCCGGCGCTGCGCACGGCTTCGAGCAGGGCATCGACAGTGCCGTCATCGGGCAGGGCTGGCAAATGGCTCAGGTCGAGAACCACGGCGATGCGCGTGAAAAGCTGCGGGGCTGCGCGGGCACGGCGTTCCAGATCTTCACAAAGGGCGGCCGGGTTGGCCTGATGCACGCGCACGCAGGCCAATCCCACCTGGCCGAAACGCAGATCGCAGGGAGCTTCCGCAGAAGGCGCCGATCCGTTCATGCGTGGCGGCCACCGGCAGTCATGCGCATGGGAACGGAAGCGCTCGGCAGGCGCCCGGCCAGCCATGTCACCGCGGGTAGCTGGTCTTCGCTGCCGTACTGGTCGCGCACGAAGGTATAGCTGTCCAGTGTCTTGCCGAGCAAGCCGGCATGACGCTGGCTGCCGGGGGTGATCTGCTGCCCCAGTTCGCTGAATCCGTACGTGCCGTGGAACAGCACGGCCACGTCGTCGCGCGGTTCCAGGTCCACGGCGCAGGCCAGCAACGGCACGCGTGGTTCGGCGTAGCTCTGCACGTCGGAATAGAACACGCGGCCCAGACCGTGGCGGCGATAGGCATTGGCCACGACAATGCGATCGATGTAGACGAATCGCTCGTAGCGCTGTCTGAACCACTGAAAGTGGGCACCAGCGCAATCGGCATGCTCACGCAGGGCGATCAGGAAGCCGGCCAGCTGGCCGTCGACTTCGGCCACGCGAAAATAATCGGCCGTCTGGTGGAATTGGTGCAGTTGGGTAGTGTCCATCGGTGAAATGCCGCCTTCAGCGGTGTTGTTCAACGCAAGGACAGCATCCAGGTCGTGCTCGTGCACGTCACGGATGGCCAGAACCATTCGCAAACTCCGTCGGGTAAAGTGGTGGAACTGCCTGCAGGCAGTGGGGACCTTGTCGGGAGCATTATGCCATGGCGCTTGAAAGGTACCGTTAAATCCGGGTTGCCCGTTGCGGAGAGGCGTCTTGCCCGCGGGTTTCCGTGTGGCGTGCGGTACTTTCGGCAGGGTGGATGCCGTGACTCACGACCGGTTGCGCCAGTGACTCGTCCGCCTATGATGCGGGGCATGGCTCGACCTTTCTTCACACCCATCCGCCTGTTGCGCTCATCGACGTGGTTCCTGTACTTGGCCACGGGCTTGCCGCTGGCCAGCAACTGGGCCGCGGCACGCCTGAACGCGCAGGGCTATTCCAGTCGCGTTCTGGTGTTGTGGTCGGCCTGTTACCTCATTTTCGGTTTGGTCTACTGGCTGTTGACGCGCCGATTGGGATCGCGCCGCTATCTGGCCCTGAAGTTGCTGGGCCTGACGGTCGTGACATGCATGTCGCTGGCGGTCGGCTGGTACAGCCACAGCGGCCTGGCGGCGATGTTGATGATGATCGACGTCGTGGTCTTGCCATGGCTGCTGCCCTTGCCGTTGGCGGTGGCCTGGATGGTGTTGCAGAACCTGGCCTTCGTGCCGGTGTTCGCCAGTTTTCCCGATTACAGTTCCGTCGGCATCATCAAGATCATGATGCAGGTGTTGCTGTATCTGGCCATGTCGACGCTGGCCCTGATCACCTCCATCATCGCCAGTCAGCAGGCCGAAGAGCGCGAGCATCAACGCCAGCTCAACTCGGAGCTGAGGGCCACGCGTGCGCTGCTGGCCGAGTCCAGCCGCATCGCCGAGCGCATCCGCATTGCACGCGAACTGCACGATCTGGTGGGTCACCATCTGACCGCATTGACCTTGAATCTCGAGGTGGCCAGCCATCTGGCCGCCGAGCCCGCGGCCGGGCATGTGCGCAAGGCACAGTCGATGGCCAAACATCTGCTGGCCGATGTGCGCGAGGTGGTCAGCGAGATGCGCCAGGATGATGCCCTGGATCTGACCCAGGCTTTGCGTGATCTGGTCGAAGGCGTGCCGGCGTTGACCGTGCACCTGGAGTTGCCACCGCGCTTTGCGGTGGAGGATCCCAGGCGGGCGCAGGTGGTACTGCGCTGCGTGCAGGAGATCGTCACCAATGCCGTCAAGCACGCCCGTGCCAGCCAGCTGTGGTTGCGCTTCGAGCGTGCGGCCGGCAACGAATTGCATCTGGTGGCGCGCGATGACGGGCGCGGCGCGGTTCATCTGACGCCGGGCAATGGTTTGTCCGGCATGCGCGAGCGTCTGGCCGAATTTCATGGACGTCTGGAGGTCGCCACGGGTTATCATCGCGGTTTCGTGCTTGAAGCCTGGTTGCCGCTGGCTCCGGAGGTGGGCTTTGCCGCCGAGCCGGAACATGCGCCCTTGTCCGAACCCGAACACGCCCGTCAGGCGTGATACCCGATAGACAGGAGTGGGGAGAATCATGATTTCAGTGTGTCTCGTCGATGACCAAACCATCGTGCGGCAGGGCATTCGTTCCTTGCTCGACCTGGCCGGCGACATCCAGGTCGTGGCCGAGTGCGCGGATGGCGCACAGGCCGTGGCCACCGTGCCGCAACTGAAACCGGATGTGATGCTGCTGGATCTGCGCATGCCGGAGATGAGCGGCATCGAAGTGCTGCAGGCCTTGTCGGCGCGCGGCACCTTGCCGCCGACTGTCATCCTCACCACCTTCGATGACGACCAGTTGGTGCTGGCCGGGCTGAAAGCCGGTGCGCGTGGCTATCTGCTCAAGGACGTGTCGCTGGAGCAACTCGTGGAGGCCGTGCGCACGGTGGCCGAAGGCGGCTCGCTGGTGGCACCGGCGGTGACCCAGCGCCTGCTGGCCGGAGTCGATCGCATCCAGAATCAATTCAGTTCTCTGGAGCAGCCCGATCCCCTGACCGGCCGCGAAACCGAGATCCTGCGCCTGCTGGCCGGTGGCTACAGCAACAAGGAAATCGCCAATTCCCTGCATGTGGCCGAAGGCACGGTCAAGAACCATGTCTCCAACATCCTGTCCAAACTGGGGGTGCGCGACCGAACCCGCGCGGTGCTCAAGGCGCTGGAATTGGGCATTGTCTGAGGCCTGTCGGAGTGACGACATGAAGGGGTGGCATGCCCCCTAGCCCAACGCGGGCTGAACCGGTACCATCAACCCCTTCGGTGCCTGGATTTTGCCAGACAGCAGTGCACCGACCCATGGGGGCGCCCCGGGCCGGCAATGGTTCCGGCGCGCCGAAGCAAGACGTTCGGAGAGTGTTGGAATGACGCGTCTGTTAGAGATCATTGTTGCCCTGGTCATGGTGCTGATTCTGGCCCTGATCGTGGGCCTTCTGTTGCCCTCGTCGGGGCATATCCAGCGGACCCTCACGGTCAGCAAGGATGTGCGTGATGTCTACGACATCCTCGACAACTTCCGCCGGTTCCCCGATTACTCGATGCTGCGGTCCTATGACGCGAACCTGGAATACCAGCAGTCGCCGGACAAGTGGTATGGCCCGGGTGCCAGCATCAGCTGGACCAGCAGCAAGTCGGATGCGGGCGACGGCAAGCTGACCATCGTGTCGGCCAAGCCGGGCTTCAACCAGGTCGAATACACCGGCACGGCCACCATCGTGTGGTCCATCCAGAACAACTGGCACGGCACCGACAAGCATTTCACCATCCATTTGCGGCGCACCGGCAGCCAGCAGAAGCTGGTGAAGATCACCTGGGATTACGACGTCGATTACGGTTGGAACCTCATCAATCGCTACTCCGGGCTGTACATCCACGGCCGCCCCGACACGCTGATCCAGTACAGCCTGGCCAATCTTGAAAACCTGTTGGCCACCATCCCCAACATCCGTTACGGCGATCTCGACCCGAGCATCGTCAGCACGCCGCAGCAGCCGGTGCTGATGATTTCGACGACGGCCAAGCGCCAATACGACGCCGTGATCGCGGCCAGCGACACTGCCGTGAAGGAATTGCAGGCCACGATCAAGAAGCTTGGCCTGCACGCCGCTGGGCCGCGCATCCGCTTCACGACCAACTTCGGCGACGAGAACTACCAGTTCGACGTGGCCATTCCCGTCGACAGCGACACCGTGACCATCGATGGCCAGCAGTACACCTTGGGTGCGCCGCATGCGCCGGCGCAGAACGCCGATGCGGCCGATGGCTCCAGCAGCGCCGGAGCCTCCAGCGTGGCCGCCGCGGGCAGCGCCGCAGCCCCGGCCAATGCGGCCAGTGCTGCTGCCGGCCCGCAACCGGGCACACTGGACGACCATGGTCGCTTGATCATCAATGCCAAGGTACGTGGCATGCTGGCTTTCGGCGGCAAGGCACTGGAATCCACCGTGCACGGTTCGTCGGCCGGCATCCTGGGTACCCGTCAGGGCCTGAAGGCTTACGCCGAGACCCACGGCTATCCGTTCGATGCCGTGACCGATCCGCTTTACGACGCGCAGGTCAAGGCCACCGGCAGCATCGGCCCGGATGGCAAGCCAATCACCGCCGACCAGCAGGTATTCAAGGTCTATCTGCCGTTGGCTGCCGCACCGGCACAGACGCCGGAACAGGCCTTGGCTGCCGCCGCGTCTGCCAAGGCTCCGGCTGCTGCCGCCAGTGTTGCGGGAGCACCGGCCTCGGGCAGCAGTGCTCCGGCCAGTGCAGGCAGTGCCCCGGCCAAGGCGGCCACGGTGCAGTAAGTCGTCGACCATGTGTGCCGAAAACCCCCGCCTTCGCGCGGGGGTTTTCGTGTCTGCCGCGGCATTCGTTGCGCCGATCTGTCACGGAGCGGATGCGATCCCTTGGTCGGCCGGCATGCGTTACAGTGGCGCGACGCACGGTTGGCCCCACATGATCGAAACCGAACAGCTCACTCGCCGTTACGGCAGCCTGACGGCTGTCGACGGGTTGACGTTGCGTGCGGAGCCGGGGCAGGTGCTCGGTCTGCTCGGCCCGAATGGCGCCGGCAAATCCACGGTCATGCGCATGATCTCGGGCTTTCTTGCACCAAGCTCCGGAACGGCGCGCGTGTGCGGGTTCGATGTGCGCAAACAGTCCATCAAGGCGCGCCGGGCGTTGGGCTATTTGCCCGAAGGCGCGCCCAGTTACGGTGAGCTGACCGTACGCGAATTTCTGGAATTCATCGCCCGTGCGCGCGGGCTCAAGGGTGAGGCGGCCTGGAACGGGTTCGACAGCGTGGTCGAACGCTTGCAGCTGGAAGCGGTGCTGCGCCAGCCGATCGACACCCTTTCCAAGGGATTTCGTCGCCGCGTCGGTCTGGCCCAGGCCATCATTCACGACCCGCCGGCGTTGATGCTTGATGAGCCGACCGATGGCCTTGATCCCAACCAGAAACATCAGGTGCGCAGTCTGATCGACGCCATGGCGCGCGATCGCACCATCCTGATCTCCACCCACTTGCTGGAGGAGGTCCACGCATTGTGCAGTCGCGTGGTCATCATTGCCGCTGGCCGATTGTTGGCCGATGCGACCCCGGCTGAGCTGGAACAGCGTTCGCGCTACCACGGAGCCGTATCGTTCAGTGCCCCCGGTGCGGGCTTGGCCAAGCGGATGCTGGAGCGTTTGCCGGAGGTGTCCGCGGTGGAAACCGATCCGTTGGACGGACGCGTCACGGTTTTTCCAAGAACCGGCCGGCAGGTGCTGGGTCCGGTGCAGGCGTTGTTGCGCGAACAGGGTCTGGAATTGTCCGAGTTGCAGCTCGAACGGGGTCGCCTCGACGAGGTGTTCCGTCAGATCACGACGCATGCGGAGCAGCACCCTTGAGCGCGGTCATCACGGTCATGCGGCGCGAGTTGCGCAGTTATTTCGTCACACCCATGGCCTGGGTATTCAGCGTGATTTTCCTGATCCTGGCCGGCGCCTTGACGTTCTATCTGGGCGATTTCTATGCGCGTGGCCAAGCCGATCTGCAACCGTTCTTCGAATTCCATCCTTGGCTGTACCTGTTCCTGGTGCCGGCCCTGTCGATGCAGATCTGGGCCGAGGAGCGCAAGAGCGGCACCATGGAGCTGTTGCTGACACTGCCGATCACCGCGACCCAGGCCATGCTTGGCAAGTTCTTTGCCGCGTGGCTGTTCGTGGCCATGGTGCTGGTACTGACTTTCCCGATCTGGCTGACGGTCAATTATCTCGGACACCCGGACAATGGCGTCATCTTGGCGAGCTATCTCGGCAGCTTGCTGATGGCCGGGGCTTACCTGGCCGTGGGGTGCTGCATGTCGACGCTGACGCGCAGTCAGGTGGTGGCTTTCATCCTGACGGCGGCGGTGTGCTTTTTGCTGTTGCTGGCGGGCCAGCCGTTGGTGCTCGATGCAGCTGCGGGCCTGCTTCCGCCACCGCTGGTGCAGGCCGTGGCCGACTTGAGTTTTCTGCATCACTTTGCCGCCATCGCGCGCGGTGTGCTGGATGTTCGCGACGTGATTTATTTCGTGTTGAGCATAGTGTTCTGGCTGATGGCCGGCATCATCATGCTCAATCTGCGGCGGGCCAGCTGACATGCGTGCCACGGTGCGCCGATCCTTTGTCGCCGCGCTGGGTCTCGCGGTCCTGTTCGTCGCGTTCGTGGCGACCGTGGTGGCCAGCAGCCAGTGGTCACGCGCGCCACGTGTCGATCTGACCGAAGATCATTTGTACACTCTGGCTCCGGGCACGCTCGACATCATCGATCATCTGCGGGTACCGATCAGCCTGACGCTGTATTTCTCCAGTCATGCCACCCGCGACCTGCCCAAGCTGCGCAGCTACGAGCAGCGCGTCAAGGAAATGCTGCGCGAGATGGTGTTGCGCTCGCATGGTCGTCTGCACCTTGCGGTGGTCGACCCGGTGCCGTATTCGGATGACGAGGACCGGGCCTTCGGCGCTGGCCTGACGGCCATGCCCGGCGGTGCCAACGGCGAGCGCGTGTTCTTCGGCCTCGCGGGGCGCAATGCGCGCGGCACGCAACTGTCGATTCCGTTTTTCGACCCGAACGAGGAGGCTTTCCTCGAGTACAACATCGCCAAGTTGTTGTACGAGCTCAACATGGCCAGCAAGCCGCGGGTCGACATCATCAGCAGCCTGCCGATCGATGGCAACCCGGTGACCGGGTCGCAGCCCTGGGCCGTGATGCGTCAACTCAATCAGCTGTTCGATGTCCACATGCTCGATGCCTCGGATGTCAAGCGCATCGATGCGGATGCCAAGGTGTTGCTGGTAATCCATCCCAAGCACCTGCCGCAGGCGGCGGTATTCGCCATCGACCAGTACGTGCTGCATGGCGGGCATCTGGTGGTGTTCGTCGACCCCGATGCCGAGATGGATGCCTTGCCGGTGGGCGCGGTGGCCGGCAACATCGCCGGCAGTCATTCCGACTTGCCGCGCTTGTTCAAGGCATGGGGGATCGAGTTCAATCCGGATCAGGTGGTGCTGGACCGTTCGCTGGCCCTGTCGATTGCCATGCCTGGAACCAACACCCAGGTGCGGCATCCGGCGATGCTGGGTCTGGTGTCAGGCAACATCAACCATCATGACGTGATCACGGCCAGCCTGCGCAATGTCAACGTGTCCAGCAGCGGTTATTTCGAGCTGGCGCCGCATGCGCAATCACGTCTGGAACCGCTGTTGCAGACCAGTGGCGATGCGATGGTGGTACCGGCGCTGCGGGTGCGCCTGACGGTGGATCCGACCATGCTGCTGCGCGACTATCAGCCCAGTGGCGAGCATTACGTGATCGCTGCACGTTTGCGTGGGCTGTTCCACACGGCCTTCCCGCAGCGCAGCGGACCCGGTGATTTGCATAAGGCAAAGCACGCCAACGAAATCATCCTGGTGGCCGACACGGATATCCTGTCCAATCGGTTGTGGGTGCAGCGGACGCCATTCCTTGGTCAGACATTGCTCAGTGCCTTTGCCAACAATGGCGATTTCGTGGCCAACATCGTCGATTATCTCAGCGGTTCGTCGGCGCTGATATCCATCCGTGGGCGGGCCACGTCGCAGCGGCCGTTCACGCGCGTGCTTGCCATGCGTCGTGCGGCAGACGCCAGCTTCCGCGTCAAGGAACGCGAGCTCGAAAAGGAGCTGGAAGTCACTGAACAACGTTTGTCGCAATTGCAACCTGGCAAGATGGGCAAGGGCAACAGTGAGCGGCGCAAGGAGCTTGATCGCAATCTGCAACGCAAGCTCGCGCTGCGCAAGCAGTTGCGCGAGGTGCAGCACCAGCTCAATGCCGAGATCGACGCGTTGGGCGTGCGCCTGAAGCTGATCGACATTCTTCTGGTGCCGTTTCTGTTGACCCTGTTTGGTCTGGGGTACGGCATCTGGCGGACCGGCCGTGGTCGCCGCAGGCGTCGCCGGCATTGACAGGCTGATTGTTACCGGTCAGTGCGGCATAAGCGCACAGACAGCGGCGGCAATTTCGCGCAATGGCCCGCCTCTGCTTTAATAATGTGCCATGAGCATCCTGGCTTGGTTCGTCCCTTGGGAGTTTTCCCCGACCACGATCATCGTGATCGTGATGACGGCCATGCTGTATCTGCGCGGCAGTTTGAGACAGCCGCCAGGGTTCTGGCGCCAGTTCTGCTTCTGGACCGGGCTGGTGCTGATCTACCTGATGCTGCAGACGAATTTCGATTATTACGCGGAACGTGAGTTCTTCATGCATCGCGTGCAGCATCTGGTCCTGCATCACATGGGACCATTCCTGATCATCATGGCGTTGCCGGGGACGACTTTGCGCAAGGGCATGCCATGGGTCGTGCGTCGCGCTTGGCATCGCTTCGCGCACAGCGCCCCCGTGCGTTTCGTGTTTGAAGTGCTGTTCAACCCGGTGGTGGCCTCGTTCCTGTTTTTCGGCATCATCCTGTTCTGGCTGTATCCACCGATACATTTCATCGCGATGCTCGATTGGCGCTGGTATCGCGTGATGAACTGGAGCGTCACGGTCGACGGATTGCTGTTCTGGTGGCTGATCCTTGACCGTCATGCACATCCACCGGCCCGCATTGCGCCGGGGTGGCGGGTTTTCATCCCGTTGTTCGTGGCCATGCCGCAGGTGTTCGCGGGGGCCTACATGACGTTCACGCGCCGCGAGCTGTATCCCATTTACGATTTGTGCGGACGCGCTTTCAGCGGCATCAGCTCGATGCAATCGCAGCATCTGGGCGGGCTGATCCTGTGGATTCCGAGTGCGATGATGATGGTGCTTGGCGCGATGATTGCGTTCCGTCACTGGACGGAGTTGTCCAACAAGGGTCGCTTGCCGCCGCGCAAGAGACTGCGCGGGGTACCGCGCACGTCGGTAACGGCCGACATCGTGCGGCAGGAGTCATGGTATTCCTGATTGCTCCGTCGTCAGTGGGCGTTGGCCGGTCGGGCCTTGAAGTTCACGTGGAGCTGCCCGCCATTGGCAAAGTGCAGCACCACAGGCACCGTGTCGCCGACATGGATGGTCCGCATGGCTTGCATCAGCATCAGGTGATAACCGCCCGGCGCCAGTTTGATCGTGGCGTGGGCCGGCAGTTTGAGCTGCTTGATCATGACCATGCGTGACATGCCGTTCGCAAGAATGCTTCGGTGCAGCATGATGCTTTGGTAGTCCGGGCTGCTGGCACCGGTCAGGACCAGTGACTTGTCGCCGGCATTGTGCAGGGTAACGTAGCCACCGGCCGGCAACGTGCCTGGCAACAAGCGGATCCAGGCGTGGCTGGCCGTGACGGAAACCGCCGGGTGGGTGGCGACGGCATGGGCGGGCAGCACCCAGACCCACAGCATGGCGACAAGCGGCAAGACCGAGCGCAGGGTCACGAAGCGTGCTCTTGTTGGATCAGCTGGCGCAGGTCGTGCGCGACTTCGGTGAAGGTATCCGCCGGTGTGGCCAGCAACTGGATATGGCCCTTGTCGCCGAAGATGTAGATGGCCGAGCTGTGGTTGACTTCGTAACCGCCATGGCCGTTGGACGGCCCGCGGCTGAATGCCACGCGGTAACGCTTGGCCAGGGTGCGGATTTGTGCCTCGGTGCCGGTGAGGCCGACGATGCGCTTGCCGAAGGCGGTGACATAATTGTGCATCACCGCGGGCGTGTCACGCGCCGGATCCACGCTCACGAACAGGACGCGTGCATCATTGGCCAACGGTCCCAGTTTTTGCAGCGCCATGTGCAGGTGGGTCAAGGTCAGGGGGCACACGTCGGGGCAGTGCGTGTAGCCGAAGTAGACGATGTTGACCTTGCCCAGGTAATCCCTTGCAGTCACGGCCATGCCGTTGTCGTCGGTCAGGTGGAACGCAAGGTCGGGCAAGTGCCCGCGCACGCTGGTGTCGAGTTTCCAGGTCAGCTTGGGTTGGCTGGACGAGCATCCGCCCAATGCCAGCACGGCTGCGCAGGACAACAGCAGCAAAGATGTCAGGATGATCCGCCGCGGACGGAAGAAAATCGATGCGGTCATGCGTGTCATCGTGCCAGCATACGCCGCGAGACTGAACCGGATATTGAAGGAGTGCCGAATGCGACAATATGCCCTTGCCTCGATCATCGTCGTGCTGGGTGCCGGTGCCGTGTTGCTTGGAGCCCTGGGTGCGCACGGTCTGCATGACGTGCTCGATGCGCACGCACTCGACGTGTGGCATGCGGCGGTACGCTTCCAGTTCTGGCATGTGCTGGCTCTGGTTGTGGCAGCCATGTTGCCGGGACGCGGCCGGGCGCGCCGCGTGGCGATGTGGGCGTTTGTCACGGGGATCGTGCTGTTTTGCGGCAGCCTGTACGCCTTGGCGCTGGGGGCGCCGGTAGTGATCGGTTACGTGACACCGTTCGGCGGCGTTGCCTTGGTGATCGGCTGGATCGCCTTGGGCGTGGCGGTGGGCCAGGTTTGTGCTCGTCGCCCAGACATCTAGAATGAAGCTTCCTTGACGTCATCTGGAGCAGTCATGCAGACGGCAGGTTTTGCCCATTGGTTGATCGTGCTGGTGGAAGTGGTGGCCACCGCGTTCTTGTTGGTGTTGGCGTTGGTCGTGGTGTTTCTGGCCGTGGCCTGGGTGATCGACCGCAACCAGACCCGCAACGCGGTGTTGCGCAATTTCCCGCTGATCGGCCACTTCCGCTACTGGTTCCTGCATCTGGGCGAGTTCTTTCGCCAGTACCTGTATTCCAACGATCGCGAGGAGTTGCCGTTCAATCGCGCCGACCGTACCTGGGTGTACCGCGCGTGCAAGAACGAGGAGGTGACGCTCGGCTTTGGTTCGACGCGCGACCTGCGCGGCGAAGGCAAGCCGTTTTTCATCAACGCCGCATTTCCGGCACTGGCCGAGGAAGCCCGTGCCGTGGCGCCGGTGACGATCGGCCCGTATGCGCGCCAGCCGTATGCGCATGCCGCGTTCTTCAATATCTCGGCGATGAGTTTCGGTGCCTTGTCGGCCCCTGCCGTACGCGCCTTGTCGCGCGGCGCGGCCAAGGCCGGCATCTGGATGGATACCGGCGAGGGCGGGCTGGCGCCGTATCACCTGGAAGGCGGTTGCGACATCGTGTTCGAGATCGGCACGGCCAAGTACGGCGTGCGTACGCCCGATGGCAAGCTTGACGACGACAAGCTGGCGGCCGTGTGTGCGCACGCACAGGTGAAGATGGTGTCGGTCAAATTGGGCCAGGGCGCGAAGCCGGGCATGGGCGGGCTGCTGCCGGGCGCCAAGGTCACGCCGGAAATCGCCGCCATTCGCGGCATTCCGGTTGGCGAGGATTCGCAAAGTCCGAATCGCCATCTCGACATCGCCAATGTGGCGCAGTTGATGGATTTCATCGCGCATGTGCGTGAGCTGACCGGGTTGCCGACCGGCTTCAAGGCGGTGTTGGGTTCCATGGACATGGTTGAGGATTTGTGCACCGAGGTACATCGGCGCGGCATCGAAAGCGCGCCTGATTTCATCATCGTCGATGGCTCCGAAGGCGGCACGGGCGCGGCGCCGCAAACGCTGATGGAAGGCGTCGGCCTGCCGCTGCACGAGGCTTTGCCGATGCTGGTCGACACGCTGATCCGGCATGGCTTGCGTGAGCGCATCAAGGTGATTTGTTCGGGCAAGCGCATCACTGCCTACGACGTGGCCTGGGCCTTGTCGATGGGTGCCGACTTCGTCAACTCGGCGCGTGGTTTCATGTTCGCGCTGGGCTGCATCCAGTCGCTGCAATGCAATCGCAACACTTGCCCGACCGGCATCACGACGCAAAACCCGCGGCTGCAGCGTGGACTTGTGGTGACCGACAAGGCCGAGCGCGTGAATCACTACGCCACCAACCTCATGCACGAGGTTGGCATCATCGCGCACAGCTGCGGTTTGGAAGATCCGCGTCAGCTCGACCGCACGCATTGCCGCGTGGTCGGCAAGGATGGCTTGTCGGTGCCGCTGGTGGAGCTGTTTCCGTATCCGGCACGGGTGGTTGGATAGTCAGTCGGCTTCCAGCAGATGCCAACCGTGGTCGTCGAGGATTTCCAGCGGCTTGAATCGGCGCTTGTAATCCATCTTCGGATGGTGGGCGATCCAGTAGCCCAAGTAGAGGTGTGCGAGCCCCAGTCGCAGCGCCCAGTCGATTTGCGACAAGATGGCGTGGGTACCCAGTCCGCGCTCGGGCAGGTCGGGGTCAAAGAAGGTGTAGACGGCTGACAGCGCCGTGCTGCAAATGTCGGTGGCGGCCACGGCCACCAGCTGGCCGTGCAAGCGCCATTCCAGAAAGTATGTCGGGCTCCATGGCGCATCGAGAAAACGCGAGAAGTCGTCCGCATCGGCGTCATCCATGCCGCCGCCCTCATGGCGCTGGCCAAGGTAACGCTTGTACAGGGCAAAGCGTTCGTCGCTGTAGCCAGGTTCGGTGACGTGCATGACCAGGTCGGCATTGCGCGACTTGCAACGGCGCTGGCTGCGGTCAGGCGCGAAAGCATGAACCTGGACGCGGCAGGGCGTGCAGGCATGGCAGCTGGCGCAACGCGGGTGATACAAATGCCCGCCGGCACGACGAAAGCCATGTGCCAGTGCCTGCGGGTAAAGCTGGTCCAGCTGCGGCGCGGCCGGGTCGATGACCAAGTTTTGCGCCACCCGCTCGCCGTAATAACCGCAGGCGTGCGGCAGGGTCTGGAACAGGCGGATGCGTTCGGAGCGCATGCGCACAGTGTAGCGCCGGCATCAGGTGATGCCGACCATCTTCAGGAACAGTATGATGACCGCGGCCACCAGCACGACCAGCACGATGGTGCGAATGCGACTGGCCACGGCCTTGGGCGAGCGCTGCTGCGGTTGGCGCGAGAACTCCAGCTCCTCGGCGAAGCGTGTCATCGGCGCAATGCCCAGCTCGCGCAGCAGGGCGCGGGCGGGGGCCAGGTCCTTGGCGTATTTCACCTCCACGCGCGCCCAGTTCGAACGGCTGGCGTGCGGCCCGTAGCTGAATCGCTGGTAGCTCGGCCGATCGTAGACCGCACGGTTGGTGATGCGCGTTTCGATACCGTGTTCGGCAAACAAGGCCACCACGCGGTCGATGTTTTCGGGACGGGGTGAGGAATAAATCTCGCGCATGTCGCCAGTTTACCCGTCGTCGCGCAGGCGCAGCAGACCTTCCTGCGCAGTGGATGCCACCAGAATGCCGTCGCGCGTGTAGATCATGCCGCGTGCCAGACCGCGTGCGCCCTGTGCGGTCGGACTGTCGAAGGTGTACAGCAACCACTCGTCGGTGCGGAACGGGCGGTGGAACCAGATCGCGTGGTCGAGGCTGGCCATTTGCACATTGTGGCTGAGATACGAAATGCCATGCGGCAGCGTGACCGTGCCGATCAGGTGAAAGTCCGAGGCATACGCGAGCAGCGCACGGTGCAGCGCCGGCGAGTCGCCGACCGCTTCGGTCAGGCGGAACCAGATGTGCTGGTAGGGCGGGCGCTTTTCCGGCTTGAACTCGTTGCGCGGCCACACCTTGCGAAACTCGAACGGGCTGTCCATGCCGAGCCAGCGTTGCAGCTTGATCGGAAACTTGGCCAGCTGCTCTTCGGTCATCGGCTGCATCGGCTCGACGTCTTCGGGCCGCGGCACCTCGGGCATGCCCAGCTGGTGCTCGAAGCCTTTTTCGTCGATCTGAAAGGACACGGCACAGTTGAGGATGGTTTTGCCATGCTGGATGGCGACCACGCGGCGCACCGAAAAACTGTGGCCGTCACGGGCGCGTTCGACCTGATAGATGATCGGTGCCTCGATGTCGCCGGCGCGCAAGAAGTAGGCGTGCAGCGAATGCGCCTGGCGGCTGGGGTCGACGGTTTGCTGCGCCGCCGACAAGGCTTGTCCCAGCACCTGTCCGCCGAACACGTAACGGGTGCCGATGTCGCGGCTCTGGCCGCGGAAGAGGTTGTCTTCCAGACGTTCCAGGGCCAGAAGGTCGACCAGTTCGGCGACGCGGGAGGTGGGCATACGGAGGTGTCCTAGCGCGGGGGGCGCCATTATAGCCGGGTGCCGCGACTAGCCTGCCGGGTGCAGTCGCTGCCAAGGGCTGCCGGCAAGGACAGCCGGCCATGGAAACAGCGGGCCGGGGTCGCGTTTGCGCGCCACGCGCAAGGTGGCGTCATCGCTGGCCGCTACCTGCTCGGTATCCAGATCCTCGTGGCCGGCGATCAGGGCCGTGGTCGGGATGGCGCGGTGCAGATGCGCCAGCAGCTCGCGCAGGCTGTCGATTTGCGCGGCGGGGTAGGGTTCGGTCATGGCTTGATGGCGCGAGTCCAGCCAGTCCGGGTAGCGTCCGGTGTTGATCAACTCGATGCCGATCGAGCGCGGATTGAATCCACGGGTGTGGTTGGCGATGCGATGTTCGGGCACGAAGCCGTAAATGGCGCCGCCACGGTCGATGTAGTAATGCCCGCTGTTGCCGGTGCCATTGGTGTACAGCGCGCGCTCGCCCCAGCGGCGCGCCATGGCCAAATCCGGCAACTCGGTGCAGTGGATCACCACCAGGTCGATGGCGTCGAGCGGGCGCTCGTCAAGCTCGGTCAGGTAGGGCAGTGGCCAGTCGTGGATGATGGGTTCGGACATGCCGCCGCCTGTGCAGGGTGGACCTCGATCGCCAGTGTCGCATGGGTCGGGGGATGACGGTAGGATGCTCTTTTTGCCTTGCCCGGAAGCCCATGTCAGGACACATCATTCTTTCCCACGGTTCGGGCAGCAGTCCCGAGGCAAGCAAGGTCAGCGCGCTGGCGCGCGTGGCCGAGCAGCTTGGCTGGACGACCGAGCGACCGGATTACCGTGACAGCGACGCGCTTGGCTTGGCCGAGTCGGTGGCGCCGCGTGTGCAGCAGCTGGTGGCGCGCATGCAGGCGTCCGTGACACCGCCGTTGCTGGTGGGGTCGAGCATGGGTGCCTTCGTGTCGTGCCTGGCGTCACTCAAGGCGCCGTGCGCCGGACTGTTCCTGATGGCGTTGCCGATGCCGCCGGCCGACAGCGCCAAGGCCTTCGATCTGGATCGACGCGTACCGGCGATGTGCGTTCATGGTTATGCCGATGACGTGTGTCCGCCGCAGCCGACGCTGGACTTTGCGCGCGAGCGCGGGGTGCCATGCCTGCTGGTGGCCGATGGTCACCGGTTGGCCGATCATCTGGATACCGTGATCGGGCAGTTCCGCCTGTTTCTGGAACGCTACGCGCTGGAGCAGTTGGTGGCATGAGCGACGACACGGCGGCATCCCGCGCGTTTTTCGCCACCTGCCCGAAGGGGCTGGAATACCTGCTGCGCGACGAATTGGTGGCGATGGGCGCGGACGACGTGCGCGAAGCGCGTGCCGGCGTGCATTTTCACGGCACGTTGGAAACGGCCTATCGCGCCTGCCTGTGGTCGCGTCTGGCCAGCCGCGTGTTGCTGCCGCTGGCCTCGTTCGCGGCTGCCGATGACGCTGCCTTGTATGCCGGTGTGCAGGCCATCGACTGGTCGCGGCACTTGGCGGCCGCTGGCACGCTCGCGGTGCACGTGACGTTGGCCGGCGGGCGCAAGGAGCACAGCTTGTTCATGGCGCAGCGGGTCAAGGACGCCGTGGTCGACCAGTTCCGCGAGCGTGTGCAGACGCGCCCCGGCGTCGATCAGGATCGGCCCGACATCCGCTTGCATCTGCATCTTGATCGGCAGCGTGCCGACCTCGCGCTGGACCTGGCCGGCACGCCGCTGCACCAGCGTGGCTGGCGCGATCGCCAGGGGCAGGCGCCGCTCAAGGAAAACCTTGCCGCGGCCATGTTGTTGCGTGCCGGCTGGCCCGAAAAGTACGCAGCAGACGAGGCGCTGGTCGATCCCATGTGCGGCTCCGGCACGCTGTTGATCGAAGCGGCGCTGATGGCCGCCGATGTGGCGCCTGGCCTGGGACGGGATTACTTCGGGTTTTTGGGCTGGCTTGAGCATGAGGCGGCGCTTTGGACGACCTTGCTGGCGGATGCGCGCGCCCGTGCGGACGCCGGCCTGCGCAGCTTGCGCCCGGTCTTTTTCGGCAGTGACGTCGATCCGCGCATGGTGCAGGTGGCCAAGCACAATGCGCAGCGTGCCGGCGTGGCCGGGTTCGTGCAGCTCGATCGCGGTGACGTGCAACATCTCAAGCCACCGCAAGGCGTGGCCGGCGGGCTGGTCATCACCAACCCGCCCTACGGCGAGCGTCTGGGCGAACGTGCCGAGATGCCGGTACTGTATCGCCGCTTGGGTGATGTGTTGCGGCGTGAATTCGCGGGCTGGCAGGCGGCCTTGCTGGTGGGCGACATGGATCTCGGGCATGCCACCGGTCTGCGCGCGCACAAACATTACGTGTTGTACAACGGTGCGTTGCAAACGCCCTTGCTGTTGTTTGACCTTGCCGCGGCCAGTCAGGCGCCACGGCCGCCGGCGCCGTTGTCCGAGCACGCGCAAATGCTGGCCAACCGTTTGCGCAAAAACGAGCGGCATTTGCGCAAGCGCCTGGTTCGCGAGGGCATCCATTGCTGGCGCGCCTATGATCGCGACCTGCCCGAATACGCTGCCGCCATCGATGTCTACGGCAGCGCCGGCGGGCCGGTCAGTCTGCACGTGCAGGAGTATCAGGCGCCCAAGGACATCCCCGAGCAAACCGCGCGGCAGCGTTTGCGCGAGCTGGTGCGGGCGGCCGGTGAAGTCTTCGACGTGCCGCGTGAACGCATCGCGGTCAAGCAGCGGCAACGCGGCAAGGGCGGTTCACGCTACGGCGTGATGGATCAGCGCGGTGACCTGCTCGATGTCGACGAGGGTGGGCTGCACTTTCTCGTCAACCTGTTCGATTACCTCGATACCGGCCTGTTTCTCGACCATCGTCTGGTGCGTGCGCGCATCCGCGAGTTGGCGCGTGGTCGGCGCTTTCTCAACCTGTTTGCCTACACCGCCACGGCCAGCGTGTATGCCGCGGCCGGCGGCGCGCGTAACACCACCAGCGTGGACCTGTCGGCGACGTATCTGGAATGGGCCTCGCGCAACCTCGAGCGCAACGGCTTCACGGGGCGAGCGCATCGACTGGTGCAGGCCGATGCCATGGCCTTTGTGGAGCAGACACGCGAACGTTACGGTTTGATCTACGTCGATCCGCCGACCTTTTCCAACTCCAGCCGTGCCAGCGATTTCGACGTGCAACGCGATCATGTGCGTCTGCTCAAGGCGTGCGCGCGGCGGCTGGAGCTGGATGGCACTGTCGTGTTCTCGAACAATTTCCAGCGCTTCAAGCTGGACCATGAAGCGTTGGCGGATACCTTGGAGATTGTCGACTGGAGCCAGGCCAGCATTCCGTTCGACTATGCACGGCGCACCGACATTCATGGCTGCTGGTTGTTGCGTCTGAAAAGTCAGGGATCGCCCTGGGGATCGTGAAAGCCTCGGCGATGGGAATCCGCGCGCCGGTCACGGCACGGCCAGCTGGTAATGAAATCCGGCTTCACGTTGCCAGCCCGTGGATTCGTACAGGCGCTGTGCGATGTGGTTGTCTTCGCCGGTTTCCAGCACCAAGCGGATGCTGCCAGTGGCTGCGGCGTGTTTGCGGGCGCGTTGCAGCAGAGCACGTGCCACGCCCTGATGACGCGCCTGCGGTGCGACGAAGAGATCGTTGAGGATCCATATCCGTCCGGCCACCACTGACGAGAAGGCCGGGTAGAGCTGGATGAAACCCAGCGGCTGGTGTGTGCCGTGCGCCCGTGCCAGCACGATCACCGATTCGTGCCGGCTCAATCGCTCGCCCAGAAAGTTACGTGCCAACACCGGATCGGAGGGTTGCTGGTAGAACACGCGATAGGCATCGAACAATGGCACCAATGCCTCCAGATCATCCAGTGAGGCGTAGTGGATTTCGAAAGGTGGCATGGTGATCTCCGCGGTCAGACCAGAGCGCATGGTCGCATGCACGGGCGAGGTGGGTGTGTTCTCGGGAGCATGTCGCATGAATTCGTCAATGAATGATTGATCGAATGGCGGCAAGCCATTAGAATCGCGCCCCTTGCCGTTGTAGCTCAGTTGGTAGAGCAACTGATTCGTAATCAGTAGGTCGCGTGTTCGACTCACGCCAACGGCACCATGAAATCAAGCGCTTGCGGAAACGCAGGCGCTTTTTTTGTGTCAGAGGGTCACCCGTGCGATGGCGAACCTGACAGGAAGGGCGGTGGCATCGGACACAAAAAAGCCGGCACATGGCCGGCTCTTTGTGCAGGCAACGCCAACTTCAGCGTTGGCGCGCCTTGAAACGCGGGTTGGATTTGCAGATCACGAAGACCTTGCCGCGACGGCGCACGACCTTGCAGTCGCGATGACGCTGCTTGGCGGATTTGAGCGAGGAAAGCACCTTCACGGCTGGCTCCTGAAATGAAAAGTGGCGCAATGGAGCCGCGCATTGTATCAGCACGACCGGAGCGCTTGCAATGGCCTTTGATTGCCACGAGCGCCTTGGCTGGTGCGGGCTGCATGCTAGGATGCGGCTTTCGCCCCCCGACGGAAGCGTACGGCCATGCATGTGGACACCAAGTTGCCCAAGGTGGGCACGACCATCTTCAGTGTGATGAGCCAATTGGCGGTCGAACACAAGGCCGTCAATCTGGGTCAGGGTTTTCCGGATTTCGAACCGCCCGAAACCTTGCGCCATGCGCTTGCGCAGGCCATGGACAACGGCCAGAACCAGTATGCGCCGGGTATCGGCATGGGGCCATTGCGCGAGCAGATCGCGCTCAAGACCGAGCGCCTGTTCGGCCGTCGCGTCAGTCCCGATACCGAGGTGACGGTGACCTCCGGCGCCACCGAGGCGATTTTTGCGGCCATCGCCGCCGTGGTGCGTGCCGGCGACGAGGTGATCGTGTTCGATCCGGCCTACGATTGCTACGAGCCGGCGATCGACCTGCAGGGCGCGCGTGCGGTGCATGTGCCGCTGACGCTGCCCGATTTCCGTATCGACTGGCAGCGCGTGCGCGATGCGATCACGCCGCGCACGCGCATGATCATGGTCAACACGCCGCACAATCCCAGTGGCGCAATCTTCACCGCGGCGGACCTCGATGCGCTGGCCGCGGTGGTGCGCGACACCGACATCGTGGTGTTGTCCGACGAGGTCTACCAGCACATCGTCTACGATGGCGCCGAGCATCAGAGCGTGTTGCGGCATGACGAGTTGGCCGAACGCAGTTTCGTGGTCAATTCCTTCGGCAAGACCTGGCATTGCACGGGCTGGAAGGTGGGTTATTGCGTGGCGGCCAAGGCGCTGTCGGCCGAGTTTCGCAAGGTGCATCAGTACCTGACCTTCTGCACGTTCCGACCGGCGCAGGTGGCGTTGGCGCAGGCGCTGGAAACGGATGCCGCGCATTATCTTGGTCTGTCGGCCTTCTATCAGGCCAAGCGTGATGGCTTTCGGGCGCGGCTGGCCGATTCGCGCCTCAAGTTGCTGGATGTGCCGGGCGGCTATTTTCAGTTGGTCGACTATTCGGCCATTCGCGATGTCGATGACATCAATTTCAGCGAATGGCTGGTGCGCGAGGCTGGCGTGGCCGGCATCCCGTTGTCGCCGTTCTACGAAACGCCGCCGGCCACGCGCCTGCTGCGGCTGTGCTTTGCCAAGTCCGATGCCACCATGCAGGCTGGCGCCGAGCGCCTGTGCCGGTTGTGAGGTCGTCATGCAAAATTTGACGGTTTCATTGGTGCAGGGCAACACGCGTTGGCATGATCCGCAAGGCAATCGGGATTACTACGGCGGTTTGATCGAGCCCCTGGCCGGCAAGACCGATCTGGTGGTGTTGCCGGAGACCTTCACCAGCGGTTTTTCCAACGAAGCCATCGCGCAGGCCGAAGACATGCGCGGGCCGACGGTGGCTTGGATGCTCGACATGGCGCGCCAGCTCGATGCCGCGGTCACCGGCAGCGTGCAGTTGCGTGCCGATGGCGCCAGTGGTCCCGGCGTCTACAACCGCATGCTGTTCGCCACGCCCGACGGCACGTTGCAGCATTACGACAAGCGCCACCTGTTCCGTTACGCCGACGAGCACAAGCGTTATGCCGCCGGTGGCGAGCGCGTGGTGGTGGCGTGGCGCGGTTGGCGCATCTTGCCGATGGTTTGCTACGACCTGCGCTTTCCGGTGTGGATACGCAACCAGCATGACACCACCGCCGAGGCCGGCATGGACTACGACCTCGTGGTTTTCGTGGCCAACTGGCCGACGCCACGGCGCACGGCCTGGCGTACCTTGCTGCGCGCACGGGCCATCGAAAACCTGAGCTACGCGGTGGGCGTCAATCGGGTTGGCGTGGATGGCAACGGCCATCCGTATTCGGGTGACAGCGCCGTGCTCGACCCGTTGGGCGAAGCGCTGGTCGATCTGGGGCCGCAGGAGCAGATGGTGAGCGTGACCCTCGATGGTGCGCGCCTGCCCGATTACCGCGCGCATTTTCCGGCGTGGATGGATGCCGATGCCTTCGAGTTGAAAGCGTAAGAGCGTCTTTTCGGCGCCGCCGCCCGAGACGAGGCCGTCAGCGGTTGTTATCATGCGGCTTTCCGCCATTCCTGCCGCGGCGGGCGCTTTCGTGCGCCCGGTCGCAGGCTTCGCATCCGCCCTGATTCGCTGCATCCGATCCCATGAAAACAGCCGATATCCGCGCCCAGTTCCTGGCGTTTTTCCATGACCGTGGCCACACCGTCGTGCCGTCCGCGCCGCTGGTGCCGGCCAACGATCCGACCTTGATGTTCACCAACTCGGGCATGGTGCAATTCAAGAACGTGTTCCTCGGCAGCGAAAAACGGCCGTACCAGCGCGCCGTCGACGTGCAGCGCTGCCTGCGTGCCGGCGGCAAGCACAACGATCTGGACCAAGTTGGCTACACCGCACGCCATCACACGTTTTTCGAGATGCTCGGCAACTGGTCGTTCGGCGATTATTTCAAGCGCGAGGCGATCGCTTGGTCGTGGGAGCTGTTGACCGGCGTGTTCAAGTTGCCGGCCGAGCGTCTGTGGGTGACGGTCTATCACAGCGACGACGAGGCCTTTGCCATCTGGCGCGACGAGATCGGCGTGCCGGTCGAGCGCATCACGCGCATCGGCGACAACAAGGGCGCGCCGTATGCGTCCGACAACTTCTGGCAGATGGCCGACACCGGCCCGTGCGGTCCGTGCAGCGAAATCTTTTTCGACCATGGCGCTGATGTTGCCGGTGGCCCGCCGGGCACGCCGGAGGAAGATGGCGACCGCTACATCGAAATCTGGAATCTGGTGTTCATGCAGTACGACCGTCAGGCCGACGGTGAGCTGCTGCCCTTGCCGGCGCCGTGCGTGGATACCGGCATGGGCCTGGAGCGTCTGGCGGCGATCCTGCAGGGCGTGCATTCCAACTACGAGATCGACCTGTTCGATCACCTGATCAGCGCCGTGGCCAAGTTGACCGGTTGCACGGACAAGGCCAACCAGTCGCTGCGCGTGATTGCCGATCACATTCGTGCGTGCTCGTTTCTTATCGTCGATGGCGTCACGCCGTCCAATGAAGGTCGCGGCTATGTGCTGCGCCGGATCATCCGGCGTGCCTTGCGGCACGGCTGGATGCTTGGCGTGCGCGGCGAATTTTTCTGGAAGATGGTGGCGCCGCTGGTGGCGGAAATGGGTGAGGCGTATCCGGAGCTGGCGATCAAACAAGCGTTTGTGGAGCAGACATTGCAGGGCGAGGAGGTCCGCTTTGGTGAAACCCTCGAACATGGCATGCAGTTGTTCGACGAGGTCGCGCAGCACGCCGACGGCAAGGTCATCGCCGGTGCGGATGCGTTCCGCCTGTACGACACCTACGGTTTTCCGGTGGACCTCACGGCCGACATCGCGCGCGAGCGCGGCTACCGCGTCGACATGGACGGCTTTGATGCGGCGATGGCGGCGCAGCGCCAGCGCGCGCGCGCGGCCAGCAGTTTCAGGTCGAAGGATTCGTTGCCGGCGGAACTGGCCAGCCGACTTGCGGCCTCGACGTTTCTCGGTTACGAGACGCTGGTTGCCGAGGCCTGCAAGGTGGTCGGTCTGGTGCGCGATGGTCAGTCGCTTGATGCGCTCGATGACGGCGAAGCCGCCATCGTCATGCTGGATCGCACGCCGTTCTACGCCGAGTCCGGTGGCCAGGTGGGCGACACCGGCAAGCTGACCGCTGCGCACGGCAGTTTTGGCGTTGCCGACACGCGCAAGCTCGGTGGCGTGTTCTTCGGTCATGTCGGCCGCTGGCAGGGCGACCAACCGCTGCGCGTGGGCGACGTGCTGGCCGCGCAGGTGGATGTTGATCGACGTCAAGCCATCGTGCTCAACCATTCTGCCACGCATCTCATGCATGCCGCGTTGCGCCGCGTGCTGGGCGAGCATGTCACGCAGAAGGGTTCGCTGGTGGCGCCCGATCGCCTGCGTTTCGACTTTGCCCACCAGCAGCCGATGAGTGCCGCGGAACTTGCCGAAGTCGAAGCGCTGGTCAATGCCGAAATTCGCCACAACGATGTCGTCAATGTGCGGCACATGGCCTACGACGACGCCATTGCCACCGGCGCCATGGCCTTGTTCGGCGAAAAGTACGGCGACGAGGTGCGCGTGTTGTCCATGGGCGAATTCTCCACCGAATTGTGTGGTGGCACGCACGTGGAGCGTACCGGCGACATCGGCCTGTTCCGCATCATTGCGGAGTCCGGCGTGGCATCCGGCGTGCGCCGCATCGAAGCCGTCACCGGGGCAGCGGCGCTGGAGCATATGCATGCGCAGGCGCACGAGCTGGAGACTGCGGGTGAGCTGCTGTCGGTTCCGCTGGCCGATGTGGCTGGCAAGTTGCGGCAGTTGCTGGAGCATCAAAAGGAACTGGAGCGCACGCTTGATCGCCTGAAGGCGCAGGCCGCCAGCGCGGTGACCGGAGACTTGGCGGATGCGGCGGTGAATGTGGCCGGCATCAAGTTCGTGGCTGCGCGTGTCGATGGCCTGGATGCCAAGGCCTTGCGTGACGGTGTGGATACGCTCAAACAGAAGCTCGGTGATTGCGTGGTGCTGCTGGCCGCCGGTGCGGATGGCAAGGTCGCACTGGTGGCAGGCGTCCACGGCAGCGCAGCGGGCCGCATCAAAGCGGGAGCCGTCGTGTCCCGCGTCGCTGCGCAGATTGACGGCAAAGGTGGCGGACGACCGGATCTTGCACAGGGGGGCGGCATCGATTCTCCGGCCCTGGACAAGGCGTTGAAGGAACTACCTGGTTGGCTTGCGGATCAAATGTCCTGAGGGTTCCATGTGCCAAAAGGCATGGATCGCTTGTTTGGCATTGCGCGGGAGGTTCAGGCTTCGTTACTATCGAGGACTTGCCGGCATGTTTCGAGTACGTGGCGGAATATGGCGGCGGGCCGTGGAGGTGGCGGGTTGGTGGATCGGTTCGCGATCCTGGTGATGGGCAGCGTGTTTCGGGGTGAGGTGCGCGCCTTTTGATCCAGGTACTTGGCAAGTTGCAGGAGTAAGGACAATGTTGATTCTGACCCGACGTGTCGGGGAAACCCTGATGATTGGTGACGAGGTGACCGTCACCGTACTGGGCGTGAAAGGCAACCAGGTGCGCATTGGCATCAATGCTCCCAAGGACGTGGCCGTTCACCGTGAAGAAATCTATCAGCGCATCAAGCGTGAAGAACGCGAAGGCAGCGCCGCTGCGCCATCGGCACCCACTGAAACGCCGACGAAAGACGACTGACCCTTTGCGTCCTCGGCGCCCACCCGTTATCCTGTGCGGCCGCCGTTGCATTGGCGACAACCCCGGAGAGATGCCCGAGTGGCTGAAGGGGCTCCCCTGCTAAGGGAGTATAGGGTTTATAGCCTTATCGAGGGTTCGAATCCCTCTCTCTCCGCCAGATACGCAAAGCGCCCCGCAAGGGGCGCTTTGCGTATCTGGCGGAGAGACAAAGGCGTGCGCGGCCGCAGCTTGGTGTGACGCCGGGGGTACATGGATTACTGCAGGCAGGCATCAGGCGACGCAAGGGGATGGGTTTATCCCCTTGCCATGGTCAATGCCGGCTATCCTTCTTCCTTTCACTGCCAGTCCTGTCCCATGAACACCATCGAAGTGCCGGTTTCCTTCGGCGAGCTGATCGACAAGATCACCATTCTTGAAATCAAGGCCGAACGCATCATCGATGCGTCCAAGCAGTCCAACGTGCGGCGCGAACTCGACGCGCTTGAAACTGCCTGGCAGATGCATGCAGCAGCAAGCATCGACATAGCCGCAGAACGTCTCGCACTCAAACGGGTCAACGAGTCGTTGTGGGACATCGAGGATCGCATTCGGCTCAAGGAAAAGGCGCAGGCTTTCGATGCCGGATTCATCGAGCTGGCACGTTCGGTGTATGTACGCAATGACGAGCGGGCGGCGGTCAAGCGCGACATCAATCTCAAGCTGGGTTCGACCTTGGTCGAAGAGAAGTCGTATCAGGATTACCGGATCTGAAGAATGACCGTTTCATGAACGCAGTCACGGCATGCCTGGGAAGGGTGTGCCGTACAGCCGTGAAATGTCGAATCAAACTGAACCTGATGCAACCGCAGACACGTGGCATGGTCTCGTTGCGGAATGGTTGCGGTAAGGTGAAAACGCAGCGTGGTCCTCGTCCCCCCATTCGTTCCCACGTGTGCGCTGCCACGTGATGCGATGCCTGTATGAAGGAGATGCTGCATGTCCAGCACGATCTATCGCGCGGCTTGCCTTGTCGTCGGGATGACGGCCATGGTCGCGTTCGCCGGTTGTTCCAATTACGTCAAGCGCAGCGAGTTCAACGCCACCATCGCCAAGTTGCAGAACAAGGATCAGAGCCTGCAGCAGCAGATCGATTCGCTGTCGCAAGCCATGAAGCAGGGCTTTGCCAAATACGATACCGAGATCACGGCCATGCAGGGTCGCATCAGCGTGAATTCGGTGGCGCACTTTGCCTTCAACAAGGCCACGTTGCGTGATCAGGACAAGGCCAAACTGGACGAGTTTGCCAAGGTGATGAAGGCCTACCATTCGAATGCGATCGTGACGGTGGAAGGTTTCGCCGACCCGGCCGGTTCCGTGGCCTACAACAAGAAGCTCGGTCTTGCGCGCGCCGATGCGGTGCGCAACTACTTGGTCAACCAGGACGGCATGTCAGCCAGTCAGGTGCGTGCGGTCAGCTATGGCAAGGCGAAGGACCGTCTGGTCAAGCCGGGTGCCAAGGGTCCCGGAACGACGGGCATGGACAACCGTCGCGCGACGTTGGTGGTCGATTTTGCCGGTGCCGCCAGCTGATCGGCAGATGATCGATGTGCAGCGCCCGGAGGCTTGGGCTTCCGGGCGTTGTCGTGTTTGGCGTTCAGTGCGGTTGAAGGTTGTGCATCCGGGGTTCCAATGGGTATCGACATCCGCCTTCACCGACGCGGCAATGGTTCCCGACGAGATAACCGGCAGCAGCGGGATGAAGGGGGATCGCGGCGATTTGCCGTACCGCATGCGCTTCGCCATCGCCGGGCGTAGTTCAGTCCAGAAACTTCCAGGTATCGGCGCCATCCAGCTTTCGTACTCGGGTTGATTCAAGCACGGACGGGTCAAAATTGCGGAAGTTGACGCCCATCCTGGTGCTTGTGCGGCCAATGGGCAGCCAGTGTGTCACGCAACCGCAGTGGACGCATCGGTAGAGGGCAAGGCATTTGTCTCCCCAAACGTAACGGTCGAGCGCAGCTTTCGGCGCAACGATCTTCACTTTGCTGCGATCGTAGTAGCCCCAGATGCCGGCGTGGCGACGGCAGATCGAACAATTGCAGCTGGTGAGGGTCCGTGGCTTCCTTGGAACCTGGATCTTCACTGCCCCGCAGTGGCATGAACCCGTGAGCATGGTGATACCCTCTTTCGGTGGCTTGATCGTGCCTATGCCACCACGGCACGCAAGCGCGTGGTGGTGTCATCGTGCCAGGCCAGCTGGCCATCGATGATGGTGCGGGTGCGGCCACCGACCCAGACTTCGCCAGAGGCGTCGATGCGTACCATGATGCGTGCGTCATGGCCGATCTCGCGGCCCTGGCTGACGCTGTAGCCCTGCGCGAGCGGGCCGTCGGGTTCGCGTTGGGCGATGCTGGCGGCGATCAGTCCGTTGGCCGCGCCGGAGGCGGGGTCCTCGACGATGCCGGCACCGGCAGGGAAGGCGCGCACGGCCAGATCGTGGGTTTCATCCAAGGCACGCGCAAACACGCACAAGCCCATGCTCTGGCTGGATCGTGCCAGTGCCGCGATGGCGGCATGATCGGGTTGCCAAGCACGCAATGATGCCTCGTCGGCCAGCTCGGTCAGCCACCAGCGGCGCCCGCCATCCACCAGCATGCCGCCGAGCTGCCCCATCTGCTGTACGTTGATCACGCCGGCCAAAGCGGTTGCCGCATCCGCGCCGTCACGCAGGATGTGTGCGGGTGGCGTGCGGATGAACAATTCAGGGGTGTGAGCGGATCCTTCCACGCGGACTGGCAACACGCCGGCACCGCATTCCTGCAGCAACAAGCCCTGGTGCGGACGTGCCCAACCGGTTTGCAGCACGGCATGGGCGCTGCCGATGCTGGGATGGCCGGCGAACGGGATTTCCTTGTGCGGCGTGAAGATGCGCAGTCGATAGCTGGCCGACGGTTCGTGTGGCGGCAGCACGAAGGTGGTTTCCACCAGCCCGGTCCAGGCGGCGAAATGCTGCATTTGTGCACTGTTCCAGTGCGCCGCGCCGAACACGATGCCAAGCGGGTTGCCGCCGCCGAGGCCGGCGGGAAAGACGTCCAGCTGCAGGTAACGAAGGGGAAACATGTGGACACGTCGGGGGAATGGGGGCTGGCCGAAAACGGCGTAGGCCCGATGGCCAATGATAGCGCTGGTCCGGGGTGGTCGACATGAACAAATGACATGTGTTCGTGCCGGAGTGGCGTGTGCGGTTTCGGGACGACGAGGTTGCAGGCAGGCCGCTCTGCTACAGTCCACCGGTTCACGAGGAATTCCCCCGCATGTTCCACGACGCCCCCGTCACCTTGTTGCTGATCGCCGTCACCTGTGTGGTGTCGTTTCTGGCATTCAAGCGCCCGCCGCTGATGCAGAAACTGGTGCTGTGGCCGCCGGCGGTCACGCGTCAGCACGAATACTGGCGCTTGCTGACTTCGGGGTTCGTGCATGCGGACTTGCAGCATCTGCTTTTCAACATGCTGACGTTGTTCTTTTTCGGGCAGCTGATGGAGCGCTTTTTTGCCTTTTACGCGGGCGAGGTTGGCTACGTGTTGTTCTACCTGGGCGGGATCGTGGTGGCGATCCTGCCCAGTTATCTTGCCCATCGGAATGATGTGCGTTATGCCAGCCTGGGTGCCTCGGGTGCGGTATCGGCCGTGTTGTTCGGGTTCGTGCTGCTGCAACCTTGGGCGTTGATCTGGGTGTTCTTTTTCCCGCTGCCGGCCATCATCTACGCCATCATGTTCGTCGGCTACAGTATCTACATGGACCATCGTGGTACCGACAACATCAACCACAGCGCACATTTGTGGGGCGCGGCTTATGGTGTGCTGTTCACCGTGGCGGTCCAGCCGCGCGTCGTGCCGGCGTTCGTGGCGCAGGTCGTGCATCCGCATATCTAGGCAGCCCGAACCCGGGTTGAATGATTTCGTCACGGGGTTGACAACGCGCGGCGAAAATACCTGTACAATGCCACGACTGTGCTTGCCTGGTCGTTGTGGATCGTGGCCTGACGCGGCAACTCGGGAGTTCCCAGGATCCGCTACACCACATTTGCCTTTTTCCTTGCAAACCCAGCACCGGCGTGGATGTCCACGTCGCGATTTTTTTTCCAATCTTTGAGGTTTCTCGACATGTCGGAACGCCAAACCGGTACCGTCAAATGGTTCAACGAGGCCAAGGGCTTCGGTTTCATCACCCAGGCCAATGGCCCGGATCTGTTCGTGCACTTTCGCTCCATCGAAGGCTCGGGCTTCAAGACCCTGGCTGAAGGCCAGCAGGTGACCTTCGTGGTCGTCGATGGCCAGAAGGGCCCGCAGGCCGACCAGGTTCGCGCCGAGTAATTCAGCGCCAACTTGTGGTTTGTTGACAGGCCGGACGGATTCCCGTTCGGCCTGTTTCTTCATGGGGATGATGATGCCGATTGGCCGATATCGGCCAGCATGATGGCAATGGCATCAAGATCGGCCTGGGGCTTGGGTCCGATACGTCGCCCCTCCGAATCGGTGGGCTGCGCGTAGTCTTCGAGCATCAGCGAGAACACCAGAGGCTGGCCCGATGCCGTGGTGACGTAACCCGACAGGGTGTAGCTGTAGCGCAAGGTACCGGTCTTGGCATGCACGTTGCCGCTGGCCGCGCTGTGGCACATGCGCCAGTGCAAGGTGCCGTCGACGCACGCAATCGGCAGGGCATTGCGATAAGCCGCGAAGAAAGGCTGGTGTGTTGCCCACGTGAGCAGGGTGGTAATGGCCCGTGGCGTGACCAGGTCCTTGCGCGACAAGCCGCTGCCTTCCTCGAACAAGGCTTGGCCGGGGCGGATGTCGATGTGCCGAAGCATGGCCCGCAGCGCGCACAGGCCCCAGCCCAGCGTGGTGCGGGGCGCGGTGGTGCGGTCGGGGCAGTCGCCGTTGCGTGCGAAGCGATGGCCGGCCTGCAACAACAGCAGTTCGGCGTACAGATTGTCCGAATGCTTGAGCGTGTGGCGGACGATGTCGGCCAGCGGTGGCGAGTCGATGCTGGCGATGTCCAGGTTGGATGGCGCGCCGATGGCCGGATCGGTGCGTGGCCAGTGCAACGCCCGCACGCCGCCGTCGGCACGGATGCCATGCCGCACCAGCGCATCCTGCAGCAACTCGCCGGCCAGCAAGGCCGGGTCGGGCGCCGACAGCGCGAAATGCCGCGCTTTTGCATGCGGACGCATGGCCCCGTAAACGAACAATCGCCGGCTGCCAGGCGGGCGGAATACGCCAAGATCGCCATAACCGGCGTTCGGGTTGGTCTGGGTCAGGTTGATGATGTCGAGGCCAGACATGTCTGGCGTGGCATCGACATCGCAGCACAGGCCGTGATCAGGCCCGACCGCGAGATAGAACATGTTGCCTTGCACCGTCAGGGCCGATGCCGGCGGGACGTACCAGCTTTCCAGGTCACGGGCTTCCCAGCCCGGCGCGATGGCGGGACCGGCAAACCAGGTATCGTCGGCGATGATGGCGCCGCGTACCTGCTTCACGCCGCGTCGCGCCAGTGCCGTGGCCATCTGGTCGGCCCAATCGGTAGGCGTGTGGGTGTCATTGCCGCTGCCAAGGGTGGGATCGCCGCGTCCATACAGAATCAGATCGCCATTGACGATGCCGTGATGCGGCGCGGCCGTGGCATACAACGAGGTCTGAATGCGATAGCTGCCGCCCAGCGTCGACAAGGCCAGCGCCGTGGTGAAGAGTTTGGTGTTGGATGCCGGGATGCCGAGTTTGTCGGCGCGATGCGCGTAGACCATGCGACCCGTATCCAGATTGACCACATTGATGCCCCATTGCGCGCCGGCGAAACGGGGTTGGCTGATGAAGCCGTTGATGCGCGCGGCGAGGGGCAGTGTGGCCGGGGCCGTTGGCGATGGCGGTGGTGGCATCCGTTCGACGACGGTTGCCGGTGGGGCCGGCGCCGGTACGGAATGCGGCAATGCAGGCGCTGCCGATGCGCGTGGCGCGGTGGCCTGCGCAGGTTTGGTTGCCATGCCGCTGGCGCATCCGGCCAGGCCGGATGTCAACAGCAGACATGCCAGCGTGGTGATGACCGAATGGCGAAGGGGGCAATGAAACACAGGGGATGCCTTCATGCGCGCACAGTAACAGTGATGCACGTCATCATCCTGAATGGTGCGGCGCTGATGATGCTGTGCATGGAGTTGGCAGGCGCATCACACCGGTTTGCCCACCATCGGAATGGCCGGGTTTGCATTGAACGGGCCAGGCCCCTAGCCTTGCAGCCTCGCGCCGGACCCGTGCCGGCAATATTCACCAGTTCATGCGGAATTTTTCATGCAGATTGCAGATCGCCACGTCGCCTCGTTCCACTACACCCTGACCACCGACGACGGCGAGGTCATCGACACGTCGCGCGGCCGCGAGCCGCTGGCCTACCTGCACGGCGCCGGCAACATCGTGCCGGGGCTGGAGAAGGCCATGGTCGGGCGTCAGGTCGGCGACACTTTCAAGGTGGATGTCGATCCGGCTGAAGGCTATGGCGCGCGTCTCGAGGATATGGTGCAGGTGATGCCCAAATCGGCCTTCCAGGGCGTGCCTGCGGTCGAGCCGGGCATGCAGTTTCAGGCCGAGGGTCCGCAGGGTGCATTCCTGGTCACAGTGACGGCGGTCGAGGGCGATGAGGTCCATGTGGATGGCAACCACCCGCTGGCGGGCCAGACCCTGCATTTCGACATTGAAGTGATGGAAGTGCGCGACGCCTCGGCCGAAGAGCTGGACCACGGTCACATGCATGGCAGTGGCGGGCACCATCACTGACACGGGAGCGCGTGTGCGTGGCGAGTATTTACCAGGCCACGCACACGTTCCTGGGTTCGGTGAAAAAGCGCAGCGCTTCGGTGCCGCCTTCGCGCCCGTGGCCCGAATGCTTGACGCCGCCGAAAGGTGTGCGCAGGTCGCGCAGCATCCAGCAGTTGACCCACACGATGCCGAAGTCGAGCGCGGCCGCGACGCGGTGCGCGCGTGAGGTGTTGCCCGTCCACAGCGAGGCGGCGAGGCCATAGTCGGTGGCATTGGCCAGGGCGATGGCCTCGGCCTCGTCATCGAAGGCTTGCAGCGTCACCACCGGGCCGAAAATTTCTTCGCGGTTGGTGGCGCAATCCTGTGGCAGCCCTTCAATCACCGTGGGTTCGACAAACCAGCCGCCGGCGCAACGGCCTGGCGGCGTGACGGCATGGCCGCCGACGAGCACCGTGCCGCCTTCGGCGCGCGCGCGCTCGATGCAGGCGGTGACTTTGTCGAAGTGCGCCTTGGACACCAGCGCGCCGACATCGGTGGAGGCTTCCTGCGGGTCGTCCACGCGCAGCGCTGCAACGCGCGGCAGGTAGCGCGCCTTGAAGTCGTCGTAGATGGATCGCTCGATCAGCAGGCGCGAGCCGCACAGGCAGATTTCGCCTTGATTGGAAAAACCCGAGCGCACGATGGTGTCCATGGCCGCGTCGGTGAGGTCGGCATCGGCGAACACGATGGCAGGGTTCTTGCCGCCCATTTCCAGCGAAACTTTTTTGAATGTCGATGCGGCCGCGCGTGCGATCGCCTCGCCCGTGCGCGTGGAGCCGGTGAACGAGACGGCCTTGATGGCGGGATGCTCAACGATGGCCTGACCGACGTCCGGCCCGGTGCCGTGCACGATGTTGAGCACGCCGGCTGGCAGCCCCACCTCGATGGCCAGCTGCGAGAGCATGAAGGCTGTCACCGGGGTGACTTCCGAAGGCTTGGCCACGACCGCGTTGCCGGTCGCCAGGGCCGGCGCGATCTTCCAGGTGAACAAGTACAGCGGCAGGTTCCACGGGCTGATGCAGCCGACCACGCCCAGCGGCTGGCGCAAGGTGTAGTTGATGGCGCCGGCCTCCATGGCGTGCGACTGGCCGTCCCAGGTTTGAATGGCGGCGGCGAAGTAGCGCAAGTTGGCGACGGCGCGCGGAATGTCCACGCGGCGGGCCAGCGACAGCGGCTTGCCGTTGTCGCGCGACTCGGCAGCGACAAAATCCTCCAGTCGAGCTTCCAGCAAGTCGGCCAGACGCCCGATGATGCGTGCGCGCTCGGGTGCCGGCGTGGCCGCCCATGCCGGTGCCGCGTGGCTGGCGGCCGCGACGGCGGCCTCCACATCGGCCTTGCCCGACGCCGGGCAGCGCGCGAATGCCGTGCCCGTGGCGGGTTCCGGAATGTCAAGATAGCGGTCGTCGGCAGGGGCTTGCAGGCGGCCGTCGATGAGATTGGCAAGCGTGATCGTGCTCATGCCTTGAGCTTAGTACAGGCATGCCGGCAAGTGCGCTTGCCGGCGTTCTCGGGGTGCCGGCGATGCCTGTCGATCAGGCCAGGGCCCGCGTGCGTCCACCATCCACGGCGATGCTGACACCGTTGACGTAGGCGGCGGCCGGCGTGCACAGGAAGGCGATCACGGCGGCGGTTTCGTCGGCTTCGCCGAAGCGTGCCGTCGGCACGTCGGCCAGCATGGCTTGCGCGATGGCGTCCTCGGTGGTGTGGCCGGCCTTGGCCTTGGCTGCGATCAAGTCATCCAGGCGCGCGGTGCGGGTATAGCCGGGCAGCACGTTGTTGACGGTGATGCCGTCGGCGGCGACTTCGCGCGATACCGTCTTGGCCCAGCTGGCCACGGCGGCGCGGGTCGCGTTGGACACGCCCAGTCCGGCGATGGGTTCGCGGACCGAGGTCGAAATCACGTTGACCAGACGTCCCCAGGCGGCCGCGCGCATGCCCGGCAACACGGCTTGCAGCAGGGTTTGTCCCGCGATCAGGTGTTGTTGCAGTGCATCCATATACGCCTGTGGCGCGGCCGTGTGCGCGGCGCCGCCGGGCGGGCCGCCGGTGTTGTTGATGAGGATGTGCACCGGCGCGGTGGCAACCAGACGGGTGACAGCCGCGCCCAGGGCCGCGGTATCGTGCATGTCCGTGACCAGCCGGTCGTGGCCGCTGCCGGGCAGGCGGGCGAGGAGCTCGTCCAGCTTGTCGGCCGATCTTGCCAGTGCGGTGACGCGGGCGCCGAGCCCGGCCAGTTCGATCGCGGTGGCGCGGCCGATGCCTTGCGAGGCGCCGCAGACCAGGGCGTGTTTGCCGGTGAGATCCAGTTGCATGGCAGTTTCCGATGAGGGTGCCGGTCAGCCGGCAACGTAAAGGCGCAGAGCCAGCGCGCCGATCCAGCACGGCCAGGCCAGCCACGGCCCGTAGCGCCAGCAGTGGTGCCAACTGGTCAGCTCGTGGTCGTCGAACAGCTCGGGAATGTTCGAACGCAGCACGCGCTGCAGGCGCGCGTAGGTCCTGAGTTTGCCGGGGCGGTCGTCATTGCGGGCGGACACGATTTGCCATTGACGCGGATAGCGTCGGTTGAGGATGCGGGCCACGCGCCATTGCGCCACGAGATGCAGCACGAAGCCGACCAGTCCGGCAGCCAGCAGGGCGATGTACGCGGTCTCCAGCATGCTCAGTCGGCAATCGCCGTGGTCGGGTGGCTGCGATGCAGCAGGTGACCGAGCATCGAGAACACGCCGGTGGCCGCATTGGCGTTGGGCTGGCCGCAAATGGCGTTGTTGACGGTCTTGCGGTAGTCATTGGTGAGCTTGCCCACGTACAGGACGCCGTTGGGTCCATGCGGAATCTGGAAGCTGCCACTGGAAGCCATCTGCACGGGCTGGTTGGTCGAAAAGGTGGTGGGCGACTGTTCCCAGTAGGTGTTGCCGGTCAGTTGGGCGCCGGAGCTGTAGACCACCAGGTAGCGGGCATCCGGATTCTTGACCGTGACGTGACCGAAGGCACCGCTTTTGGCACGCGTCCAACCCATGTATTCGCACAGCTGCACATCCTGGGTGCGCAGGGGCTGATACGCGGCATCGAGCAGCACCACGCTGGGCGCAAACAGGTAGCTGTGGTCGAGCCAGCGCCCGGTCAGGGTGGATTTGAACAGGACGTCGTAGGGCGTCTTGTCGTCATCGGGCAGCTGAAAGGCGAGAAACCAGCTGCGCGAACCGTTGAAATCGGCCACCGGGCGTTTGGGGCCAATGGTGAAACGTTTGAGCTTGTCGGGCAGGGTGTGGCTGAAATCGAACTGCGAAAACTGCGTGCAGCACAGTGGTGCCTTGGCCAGCGCCGTGCGGGCTTGGGTGAGAGAGCTGGTTTCCGCGTCGCCGGGGTGACTGGCGTGCAACGGCAAACCTGTGGCGCAAGCGGCCAGCAGCAGGGGCAGGATGACAAGGCCAAGGCGTGGAAGCGTACGGTGCAGCATGATCGGTGGTCGGGCAAACGCGGAGGGATGGCCGGATCGGAGAATCCCGGCGCGGCCATCCGTGACTCCCGCTCAGAACTCGGCGCTGCCGGTGGCGCGCGGGTAGGGAATGGCGTCGCGGATATTGGTCAAGCCGCACACATAACACAGCAAGCGTTCGAAGCCAAGCCCGAAGCCGGCGTGCGGCACCGTGCCGTAGCGACGCAGGTCGCGGTACCAGGCGTAGGTTTGGGGGTCGATATGAAATTGCGCCATGCGCCGATCGAGGTAATCCAGGCGCTCCTCGCGCACGCTGCCACCGATGATTTCGCCGATGCCGGGCGCCAGCACATCCATCGCGGCGACGGTTTTGCCATCGTCGTTCAAACGCATGTAGAACGCCTTGATCGCCTCGGGGTAGTTCATCACCACCACTGGGCGGCCGACGTGCTCCTCGGCCAGATAGCGCTCGTGTTCGGTCTGCAGGTCCACGCCCCATTCGACGGGGTATTCGAACGACTTGCCGGACTTCTTGAGGATATCGATGGCATCGGTGTAGTCGATGCGTGCGAACGGCGCCTTGACGAAGGCCTCCAGGCGCGTGATCGCGTCCGGTTGCACACGCTCGGCAAAGAACGCCATGTCGTCCATGCGCTCGTCGAGCACGGCCATGAAAATGGCTTTCAGGAACGCCTCGGCGCAATCGGCGTTGTCGTTCAAATCGGCAAAGGCGATTTCCGGCTCGCACATCCAGAACTCGGCCAGATGGCGAGCGGTGTTGGAGTTTTCCGCGCGGAACGTCGGACCGAAGGTGTAGACCTTGGAAAGCGCCAGACAATACGACTCGACATTGAGCTGGCCGGACACGGTCAGGAAGGCTTCGCGACCGAAGAAATCCTTGCTGAAATCGACCTTGCCGTCGGCCGTGCGCGGCAGGTTGGCAAGATCCAGCGTCGACACGCGGAACATGTCGCCCGCGCCTTCGGCGTCGGAGGTGGTGATGATCGGCGTGTTGACCCAGAAGAAACCCTCGCCGGTCAGATGCCGGTGGATGGCCGTCATCAGCGTGTGGCGCACGCGCGTGACCGCGCCGATGATGTTGGTGCGCGGGCGCAGGTGTGCCACCTCGCGCAGAAACTCCATCGAGTGCGCCTTGGGCTGGATCGGATAGGTCTCCGGATCGTCGACGAACCCGGTCACCTCGATCGCCGTGGCCTGGATTTCGTAGCCCTGACCCTTGCCTTGCGAAGGCACCAGCGTGCCGGTGGCGCGCAAGGATGCGCCGGCGGTGAGGTGCTTCACTTCGCTGTCGTAATTGGGCAGCGTGGCGGGTGCCACGACCTGGATCGCGGCAAAGCAGGAACCGTCGCTCAGATTGACGAACGACAAGCCGGCCTTGGAATCGCGCCGGGTGCGCACCCAGCCTTGCACCGTCACTTCGTCGCCGGCCCCCTGGCCGCCGACGGCCTGCTTGACACTGACCACCGCCATGGCTTGAAACTCCGCAAAGCGCGCCGATATCGACGCTGGAAAGGAAAAGCGGGATCATAGCTGATAGCCCCCGGCACCCGCCGCACCGGTCTCATGATTTTGTCGTACCACGCAGGTTTTGCCATGACCATCCAGATCACTCCCAGCGCGCAGCGCCGCATGCACGAATTTCTCGACCGCCAGCCCGGTGCGGCGGGCGTGCGCTTTGGCGTCAAGCGCACCGGCTGCTCGGGCTTCGGCTATGTGGTGGAGCTGGCCGATGCCGCCGGCACGGCAGACACCGCGATCGAGGTCGACGGCATTGCCCTGATCGTCGACGCAAAGAGCCTGCCGCTGGTCGATGGCACCGTGATCGATTTCCGGCGTGACGGCTTGAATGCCCAGTTCGTGTTCGCCAACCCCAATGCCACCGGTGCCTGCGGTTGCGGCGAGAGTTTTGCGGTGGCGCCGCGCACGTAGTCGGTCGCCACCGAATCAACGACTTGCGCGCAAGTGGCGCGACATCCTACAATTCCGCTTCTGTCCGCACCATTTGTGCGCGGATGGAACCTTGCCTCACCGCGCCGCGTGCGCGGGAGGCTGCCATCTCCGTCATGTCGGCGGGGAGCATCCACGAGGAAACAACATGCGTCACTACGAAATCGTGTTCCTGGTCCACCCGGACCAGAGCGAGCAGGTGCCGGCCATGATCGAGCGCTACAAGGCGACGATCGAGGGCGGCAACGGCAAGATCCATCGTCTCGAAGACTGGGGCCGTCGTCAGCTCGCCTATCCCATCGCCAACATGGCCAAGGCGCACTATGTGATGTTCAACATCGAGTGCAGCCAGGACGTGCTCAGCGAGCTGGAATCGGCCTTCCGCTTCAACGACGCCGTGCTGCGTCATCTGACCATCCAGCGTCCCGGTGCCGACACCGAGCAGTCGCCGATCCTGAAAGCCAAGGAAAAGGACGACGCCAAAGGTTCCTCGCGCCGTCGCGAAGACTTCGACAACGAGTCCGACGACGCCGATGATGACGACGCCGACGACAACAACGACTGATCCGGGAGCCTGACATGTCCAAGTTTTTCCGCCGCCGCAAGTACTGCCGTTTCACCGCCGAGGGCGTCAAGGAGATCGACTACAAGGATCTCAACACCCTGCGCCAGTACATCACCGAAACCGGCAAGATCGTGCCCAGCCGCATCACCGGCACCAAGGCGCATTACCAGCGCCAGCTGTCGACCGCCGTCAAGCGCGCGCGCTTCCTGGCGCTGTTGCCGTACACCGACAACCACAACGTCTGATGTTGTGGGGCAGATGGCCGTGAGCATGTCTCGCGACCATCGTGCCCAATCCTTCTTCGGACAACCGTCCAGGCTGCACAGGGCCAACCTGTGCTAACGATGAGAGAGCATTTCCATGGAACTCGTCCTGCTTGAAAAAGTGAAGAACCTCGGCAACCTTGGCGACAAGGTCAACGTCAAGCCGGGTTATGGCCGCAACTACCTGCTGCCGCAAGGCAAGGCCGCGCCGGCCACGGCCGCCAATCTGGCCGAATTCGAGGCCCGTCGTGCCGAGTACGAAGCCAAGGCCAACGAGTTGCTGGCCACGGCCGAAGCGCGCAAGGCCAGGATCGATGGTGCCGAAGTGGCCATCACCGTCAATGCCAGTCCCGAAGGCAAGCTGTATGGCTCGGTCGGTCCGCGCGAGATCGTCGAGGCGCTGGCCGCCAAGGGTCTTGAAGTCGAAAAGGGTGAAGTGATCCAGGCCACCGGCCCGATCCACATCATCGGTGACTACGAGGCCCAGATCGTGCTGCACGCGGACGTGCAGGCGAGCATCAAGGTGAGCGTTGCCGGCGCGTGAGCCCGTGACGCCATCCGTGTGAAAGGCGCCTGCGGGCGCCTTTTTCATGCGCCTGCGCAGGCCTGCGCCAGTCATGCTGTTGACCCTTTGCGCATGGCTTCGGATCAGAACGTGACCACGTCACCGACGGCGAACACCGGGCGACGGCGCACGTCGGGTGGTGCATGCAGCGGCAGGGCCAGCGTGAAGTACAGCACCGGGTTGCTCGATCCGCGCAGATTGCCCAACCGCAGGCCGCCACCGACCGTTGAGTACCAGCGGCTCCGGCCGGTACCGGCGGCGTGGTCGATCCTGGCGTTGTCGGTGAACGCGACGAAGCCGACCTGAAAGGTATGCAGCCAGATGATCGGCGTCACAATGCGGTCGGCAATGGTCACGCGCACGCGGCGATCACCGGTGGCGTAGAAATTGGGATAGCCGCGTAGCGCATCGGCACCGCCAATGTACAAACGGTCCTCGGGATCCGGGTGCAGCAGTGAGGCGATATCGGCATGGAACACCAAAGTTTGCCACGGCCACATCTGGCCGTAGGCCGTGCCGGCGATGTTCAGTGCCTGGTTGTGCCACACACCACCAACATGCCGTCCAGACCAGGTGGCTTGGGTGAGCACCAGCCACGATCGCCACGGCTCGAAGCCCTTGCTGGCGCCCAATGACAGGTCCGGTCCGCTCGCGCTCGACCCCAGCGCGGGACTGTCGGCGAGGATTTGCACCGACGCATCCCAACCCAGGTTGTAATCCTCGGCACGGCCCACGCCGCGAATGTTCTCGAAACTGGCGTAACGGTCCTGATGCAGGCTGACGACGGGTCCGATGCCGGCCAGTGTGCGCGGATACGGTATCGGCGCCGGCAACAGGCCAGGCGTGACGGCCACCGGCATGCCGTAACGGTAATGTTCGTCGTCGACGGCCAGGCCGGCGCGCAGGGCAGTCACGCCATTGAGGCCGAGCAGCTTTTGCCAGTCAGTCTGGAAAGACCGTTTGTGCTGCGGAAGGTACCATGCGCGCGCCATGGTTGTAGAAATCCAGATGCAGACGCTGGTCCAGTACCGACAAGCTGGCACTCCAGGGGGTAGTGTTGAGCAGGAACGGGCGAGCCAAATTCAGTGATTCGACCCGGCCATCGGACAGTTGTTCGTAGGTGGCGTCCAACGTCCAGTCGGTATTGAGGAAAGTCGGCGCGCGGTATTCGAGCACGTTCATGCTGCGCTCGATCGTCTTCACATGCCCGACGACCAGGGTGCGGCCGGTGCCCAGGAAATTCGCGTCGATCAACCGGAAACGCCAGTGGTTGGTGTTGCCCGACCGCCCGAAGCTGGTGTCCATTTTCAGTGTCCACGCATCGCGCACGTCGACGCGCGCGTTCACCAGACCGTTCGAACACGAAGTTGCCGTGATGTCGGCGCCACGAAAAAAGCCTTGTCGCCGCAGTCGCCGGATCGCTTCATACACCTGCTGCGCGTTGGCCACCTCGCCCGGTTTGACAAGCAGCAGTTGCCGCACCACCCACGTGCGGGTGCGGATGTGCAGGAAGTCCGCCGCACGCGTGTACCACGCATCCTCGTGGTCCTTGCGCAGGTCGTAGACGTTGTGCACATGGATGTCAAAGCGTCCGTAATGCAGTCCGGCTTGCTGGATGGCTTGCCATTGGGCCTCGCCGGTCCAGCGGCTTTTGTCGAGTCGGCTGGGTGCGGGACAGCCGGGTAGAGTGGTTGCCATCGCCAGTGCATTGAGAGCCAGCCACAACACCACCACGGGCAGCATGATTCGGCTCAGCACGGCAACCTCCGTTGCCATGTCCGCACGCCGTCGTGACTGAAGCATGGCGAGGGCGCCCAGGCCGGATTGCCGGGGTCGTCTTTCAGCCAATGGCATACTCGCTTGCGCCGTGCCCTGTCAATGGAAGGCCACATGTCCACAGCTTTCCACACCTTATCCACAGCCTTGTCACAGAGTTGTTGTATCGGCATATGAGACGCCAGTGGGTATGATGATCCACGTTGTCCGCGGGGTGATGCATGGCTGCCAATCCTGAACGATCTTCCGCTGCGCCGGGTGTGGAAACACTGCGTCTGCCGCCGCATTCCATTGATGCCGAACAGGCCGTGCTGGGTGGCCTGATGCTGGCACCCGAGGCCTTCGATCGCGTCGCCGATCGTCTGAACGAGGCCGATTTCTACCGCAAGGACCACCGCGTCATCTGGCGCGCGATCAGCGAACTGGCCGGCAAGGGCATGCCGTGCGATGCCGTTACCCTGGGTGACTGGTTCGATGCCAACAACCTGGCCGAGATGATCGGTGGCTCCAGTTATGTCGTCGAACTGGCCAACGCCACACCAAGCGCCGCGAACATCACGGCCTACGCCGACATCGTGCGTGAAAAGTCGGTGCTGCGACAGCTGATCGACGCCGGTACCGCAATCACCGAAGACGGCTATCAGCCCGGCGGCCGCAAAGTGACCGAAGTGCTCGAAGCGGCCGAGCAGCGCGTGTTCCACATTGCCGAGGCCGGCGCACGCGGGCGCAAGGACTCGGTGTCGATGCGCGACGCGGTCAAGGAGGCCTTCCGCATCCTGCATCAGCGTTACGAAAACCGCGGTCAGCTCACAGGCTTGCCGACCGGCTTCACCGACCTGGACGAAATGACCGCCGGCTTGCAGCCATCCGATCTCGTGATCGTTGCCGCGCGGCCATCGATGGGCAAGACCGCGTTCTCGGTCAACATCGCCGAACATGCCGCCATTCGCAGCAAGAAGGCGGTCGCCATATTTTCGATGGAAATGTCATCCTCGCAGCTGGCGTTCCGTCTGATTTCCTCGATTGGTCGCATCCACCAGCAGCACCTGCGTACCGGTGATCTGGCCGAAGAGGATTGGCCGCGCGTCACCTCGGCCATCACCATGCTGTCGGAGGCCAGGATCTTCATTGACGACACGCCGTCGTTGTCGCCGGTGGAGCTGCGCTCGCGAGCGCGACGTCTGCATCGCGAGCACAACGGGCTGGGCTTGATTGTCATCGACTACCTGCAGTTGATGCAGGTGCCTGGCAGCAAGGAAAACCGCGCCACCGAAATTTCGGAAATCTCGCGAGGCCTGAAAGCGCTGGCCAAGGAGCTTGACGTGCCGGTGATCGCGCTTTCGCAGTTGAACCGTTCGCTGGAACAGCGCCAGGACAAGCGTCCCATGATGAGCGACCTGCGTGAATCGGGCGCCATCGAACAGGATGCCGACGTCATCATGTTCATCTACCGCGACGAGTACTACAACCCCGAATCGAATGACAAAGGTCTGGCCGAAATCATCATCGGCAAGCAACGCAACGGCCCCACCGGCGTGTGCAAATTGACCTTCCTCGGGCAATTCACCAAGTTCGAAAACCACGCGCCGGAATCCTACACCGGGGCGTTCGAGTGATGCGTCGGCGTGCGCGCGGATGAGTCGTCTGGCCACCGCCACCATCCACTTGGGTGCCTTGCGCCGCAATCTTGCACACTTGTGCGAGCTGGCCAATCCGGCGCGTGTTCTTGCCGTGGTCAAGGCCGATGCCTACGGACATGGCTTGGAACGCGTGGCGCGGGCGCTGGCCGATGCCGATGCTTTCGGTGTCGCGGCCATTGCCGATGGTGTGCGCCTGCGCGCGGCGGGGCATCGCCAGCGCATCGTGGTGCTGGCTGGCCCCGACCGCGCCGCCGATCTCAATGAACTGCGCCGACTTGGTCTGGATGCTGTCATCCATCACGACAGTCAGCTCGAATGGCTGGCGGCTGATCGTGGCCAGCGACCCATTCGCGTGTGGCTGAAAGTCGATTCGGGCATGCATCGGCTGGGCTTCGCGGCCGAGCGCATTGCCGAGGTGCATGCGCGTCTGACCGCCATGCCAAGCGTGGCCGATGGCATCGTTCTGATGACGCATTTTGCCGCGTCGGATGAATTCGACAATGCATTGACCGCCAACCAGATCGTCGCCTTCAGCGCGGCCACCCAAGGCTTGCCCGGTCCGCGCAGCCTGAGCAATTCCGCCGGTTTGCTGGCCTGGCCGGCGGCCCGGGGCGATTGGGTGCGCGCCGGCGGCTTGCTGTACGGCTTGTCGGTCGTCGAAGGCAAACCCGGCGCCGAATTCGGCTTTGCGCCGGCCATGACATTGGCCACCCGTCTGGTCGCCGTCAATCGACTAAAGAAAGGCGAGCACGTTGGCTATGGCGCCACCTGGACCGCGCCCGAGGACATGCTGCTTGGTGTGGCTGCCATCGGCTACGGCGATGGCTATCCGCGCAGCGCCGTCTCGGGCACACCCGTGCTGGTCAATGGTCGACCTGCCAGCACTGCCGGCCGCGTGTCGATGGATCTGCTCACCATCGACTTGCGCGGTGTACCCGATGCCGCCGTCGGCGACCCCGTTACCCTGTGGGGCCCGGCGCTGCCTGCGCAAGTTGTCGCCGACCATGCCGGCACCATCAGCTACGAACTCACCTGCGGCATGACACGGCGGGTGTTGTTTGTGGAGGATGATGCTTGACTTCCGAGTGACGAGGGACAAGCCAGTCGTGGACTTTTCGTTTGCCGGTTACCCTTTCATTCGGCGGCTGCTAAAAATGGGGGGATTACCGTCGAACCGGCCTGGACAAGGTCGGCTGCTCGCGGCGATGGCTTACAATCCGTGCGGAGGGCGGACCGGGGTTGGGCCGTCGCCACATCATCGCTGCCGGGTGACTTTCGACGATGCAAGAGGCTGACATGCCGCGCGTCCTACGTCCGCTCGCGGGGTTCCTGTTCTGGATCGGGTTTGCGTTGCTCGCCACAGGCTGCGTGGTCAACCGGATGTGGCACGCGGTGTCGCTGGGTTCGTCGCATCTGTTAGCCTTGACCTTGATGGCCGCCGCCTTGGCCGGCTTGCTGAAGTGGCTGGGCAAGTGCTCGCTGGCGACGGCCTTGCTGGTGGTGGGCGCGGCGGCGTTGCTGTATTTCGCCGGCGTGCTGTCGGTTTTGACGGTGGGGCTGATGGCGTTGGCAGCGCTTGGCTTGGGCAGCCTGTGCGTGCCGACAAGTTGGGCTGCGCGCGTGCCGTTGTCGATGGTGACCGGGTTGTCGATCATCGCCGGCGTGGATGGCTGGCTGCTGCCGTTTCCCGTGCATTTCCGCTGGGTGTATCTGCTCGTGTTTCTGGTCATCGCCGGATGGCGTTGGCGTGCGCTGGTGACGATGTTGCGACCGCTGCCCGGGTTGTGGTCGACTGCCGTTGCCGAGGTGAGCGGGTCGGCGGCGCTGGCCGTGCTGATGGTGGTCGCCGCATCGACCTGGGCATGGTTGCCGACGACGATGAGCGACGACCTGGCCTACCATCTGGCGCTGCCATCGCAGCTGGCGCAGCTGGGCTATTACCAGATGAATGTCGGCAGCAATGTCTGGGCGCTGGCTCCGTGGGCGACGGATGTGCTGCAAGGCATCGCGCAGGTGGTGGCTGGTCGGCCGTCACGGGGTGCGGTCGACATGCTCTGGCTTGGTCTGTCGTGTGTGTTGACCTGGCAACTGTGTCGAAAACTGTCCTTGCCTGCGGCCATGCGCTGGCTGGCAGTGGCCTTGCTGGCATCGCTGCCGTTGACGATGACGCTGCTGCATTCGATGCAGACCGAAGGTCCGACGGTAGCGGTGATGCTGGCGCTGGCGGTGCTGGTGGCAAGCCAAACGCGTCGGGATGTGCGGACGCTGCTGGTGGCTGGCCTGCTGTTCGGCATGTTGCTGGCCATCAAGGTGAGCAATGTGTGGTTCGCCGGTCCGTTGGGTTTGTGGCTGCTGTGGTGCAGCCGGGGCCGATGGTCGTGGCGGGGCGTGGTCCTGGCGTGTGTGGCTGGTCTGGTCGTTGCCGGGTCGAGTTATGTTTATGCGTGGGTGCTGACGGGCAATCCGGTGTTGCCCGTGTTCAATGGCTTTTTCCATTCCCCGTGGTATCCACCATCCAATTTCCATGATCCGCGTTGGGATACCGGGTTGCATTGGAACATTGTGTGGGGCCTGGTGTTCCATCGGCATGTCTATGGCGAAAGCCTGGCGCTGGGGCCGGCGGTGCTGTTGGCTTTGGCGGGTTGCTTCGTGCTGGCGTTGGCGCAGCCCCGCGCACGCGCCTTGGCTTTGGTCGGTTTGCTTTGTCTGCTGCTGCCCTTGTCGCAAATCCAGTACTGGCGTTATGCGTATCCATCGCTGGCCTTGCTGGTGCCGGCCATGTTGTGCGGCGTGCCGGTGTCGCTGGCTGGCGTCCGTCAGCGATGGTGTATCGGCGCGGCATTGTGGTTGCTGGTGCTGGTCGCGGTCGTGTTCGATGGCAGCAGCGCATGGCAAGTGAAAACGGGCGCGCTGGGTCGACGCATCGTGTCGGGCAAGGCCGGCGTGGTGGCACATTACGTACCGGTCCTGGTGGCACTGAATGCCATCGATGCGCGGTACGGTGACTCCGCGCGGGTGTTGGTCCTGTTGCCCAAGGCTCCGTATGCCACAACTCTTGCGGGCAGGGCATTCGTGGTCAATTGGTATGACCCGCAACTGTCGGCCATGGCTGACAAGGCGCGCGCCGCAACCGGTCCGGAAGCCTGGCTTGCACTGTTCGACGACAGCGGAGTCAATATCGTGGTGACCCGGGCAGGACAACTCGATGGTGCCTTGATGCAGGCCTTGCTCGCGCGCCACGGGCAGCGGGTGTTTGATCGCGGTGGTGTCGCCGCATGGCGGTTGCCGGCGATGCGCGGAGGCTCGGTCGTGCACTCGGGATCGTCGGGCTGGACAGTTCGTTTCGACACGTCCGATGCGCCGGCAGGATTCACCCTTGGCCATGCACGTGTGGCATGGCATTGCCCGGTTGCGACGATCGGACGGGAACAAGCGGTTGTCGATTGGCGCGTGCAAGATCAGTCCGGCGCCGTCAGCAATCATCGCCAGACGGTGGCCTGTTTGGCGCATGGCGTGGCGCAGGCGGAGGTGTATCTGCACGCGCCACATCGGATTACCGGTTTCGAGGCTGTCATTCGTCCCGCGCAAGGCAAGGGTTTCAACGCGGCTTCGGTGGATGCCAAGGCCAGCCTCGAACGTGACCTCACGACGCAACGCAACCTGGCCATGCGTGTGTGGCGCTGGTTGGGTGTCACATCGACGCGCATGCGCAAGGTCACCTGGGGCGCATCATGATCATCGCGCGGCAAGGCAGTCGTTTCGTGGCGGTGGGCGTGGGCCTGGTCATCATTGACTGGCTGGTGTTCGTCGTGTTGACGCTGTCGGGTCTGGCAACCATTCCGTCCAACGTGTGCAGTCGTGCGGTCGGTGCGCTGCTCGGGTTCTGGGCCAATGGCCATGTCACCTTCGGCGAGCCGGATCAACCACGGCTGGGGCTCAGACGTTTTGTGCGTTACGCTGCCGCCTGGATCACCATGACGTTCTTGAGCACCTTGCTGGTTGCCCTGGTGGCGGATCGGTTGACGCTCGAGCTGGCCTGGTTGGCCAAACCGTTGGTCGAAGCAGGGCTGGCCGTGGTGAGTTTTTTCGTGTCTCGGCATTGGGTGTATCGATGAACCTGTCCACGGACGAACCACGCATTGCCGTCGTCATTCCGTGTCATCGCGTGGCGCGGCAACTGCCAGGCGTCATTGCTGCCGTTGGCCCCGAAGTGGGTTGGATATTGGTCGTCGATGATGCGTGCCCAGAGGGTAGTGGGGATGTCATCGCGGCATCTTGTCATGACCCGCGCGTGAGCGTGCTCCGGCATGCACGAAACCAGGGCGTGGGTGCAGCCGTGTTGACGGGTTATGCCGCAGCGTTGAAGACTGCCGCGCAAGTGGTGGTCAAACTTGATGGCGATGGTCAGATGGATCCATCCATGATCCCGGTGCTGGCCGACCCGCTGTTGCAAGGCTCTGCCGACTACGCCAAGGGCAACCGCTTTTACCGGGTGCGCGACGTGGCGGGCATGCCGACCGTGCGCCTGATCGGCAATGTGTTGTTGTCCTTCCTGACCAAGCTGTCGTCGGGGTACTGGCAGCTGTTTGATCCAACCAACGGGTTCACGGCGATTGATCGCGAGCTGCTGGCACAGATCGATTTCACGCGGGTGGCCAGGCGGTATTTTTTCGAATCGGACATGCTTTACCACCTCAATTTGCTGCGGGCGGTCGTGGTGGAAGTGCCGATGCCGGCCAGTTATGGCGATGCGCCATCGGGCTTGCGGCCGTTGCATGTGCTGGGCCCGTTCCTGCGTGGCAACCTCGGCAACTTTGTCAGGCGGGTTTTGTACAGCTATTTCCTGCGCGGGTTTTCCGTTGCATCCGTCGAGCTGGCCCTGGGCGTACCGTTGCTGTTGTTCGGGCTGGTGTTTGGTGTGGACCGGTGGTGGCGCTCGGTTGTCGATGGCGTGCCGGCCACGGCTGGCACCGTGATGTTGGCGGCCTTGCCCTTGATCGTGGGTGTGCAGTTCCTGTTGTCGTGGCTTGCTTTCGATGTTGCGGCCGAACCACGAACACCGATGCGCGGTTTGTTGCGTGGGTCTTCGAGGCGTGATGGTGAGTGAATGCGTCGGACGATCGTCCGTCGTGTGTGTGTCGATGTTCGATGAAATGCTTTCACGATGCGGCTGTGACGCGAGACTGTCTTCACATTCTTTTTATTGACAGCGAGGTTGATGCCGCGTAGAACCCGCAGCACGTCATGCAGTGATGCCGTTGTCCGGGTGCGTTGCATCCCGCCGGACGGCTGAACGAGGTGGAGCAGGGGAATGTCATGCAGCCATCCGAGACGCATTCCGTCGTGAAGGATTCAATGACATGTTCAAGAAGTTGCGCAAGCGACGCGCCGAAGCGTTGTCCGACGTCGAGTCATCACGGGAGGGTATCGCGACAGGCATGCCGCTGCCGGCGTCAATTGCCCCCGGAACCGAGATCCAGTTCCACCCGGATTTGATCGCGCGGTTCAACGGGCATCATGCGTCATTGCGCAAGTTGCTCGAAATCGTGCGTGCACATGCCATGGACAACAAGTTTGCGGAGGCGCAAAAGTCCCTGCAATCGTTCCGCAATGTGCTGAGTGCACATCTTCTGGAAGAGAACGTCAAGCTCTACACCTACATGGCCAAGTGCCTTGTCGGCGATCCCGACAGCGAGGGTCTTATCACGGGCATGAAGGCCGAGATGGGCAGGATCGGCACCGGCGTAATGCATTTTCTCAACAAGTATCGGGATGCCGGCATCACGCCGTTCAACAAGGCGCAATTTCTGGGTGAACTCGACGCGATCGGAGCGACGCTGGCTGAGCGGATGGAACGCGAGGAAACGTCGCTGTATTCGATGTACATGCCGCCCGACGCATTGGCCTGAGGGCGCGTTGGAGCGATGCTCAGTGCCTCGGACGACGTGGGGGTTTGTTGCCGCCGATGTGATCCTGTTTGCGATTGGCAGACTTGCGCGTTGGTTTGCGTGATGGCGCATCCCTTCGAGTCTGGTCGGCTGATCCGTCGTCCAGTCGCATGTGCAGGGGGTGTCCGGCCACACGAACCTTTTTCATGTGCGCCAGCAGCTCGTGCGGCATGCCTTCAGGCAGGTCGATGAGGCTGAAATCGTCGTGGATGGTGAGGCGGCCGATGTAGCGGCTGTCGATGTCGGCTTCGTTGGCGATGGCGCCGATGATGTTTTTCGGCTGCGCGCCGTGGTTGTGGCCAACGTCGAGGCGGTAGGTGTCCTTGCCGGCTTCACCTTCGTGCTGGCGCGGTGGACGCGGCTTGCGCTCGTAGGGTTTGGGTGCCGGTTGGCGGTCGTCGTGCCTGCCGTCGTGCTTGCCGGCATGCCGGTCCGCAGGTTTGTCCGCACGCTTGCCGCGCGGTTGGTCGTGCGCCACTGGCTCGATGCGTTCGTGATGTGTTTCTTTCAACAGCAGCGGCTGGTCGCCATGTGCGAGACGGGCCAGTGCGGCGGCAATCTCGACGGCCGGGATGTCGTGCTCGCGCTCGTAGCGTTCGATGATCTGGCGAAAGGCGCTCAGGTCATCGCTGGCCAGTGCGCTGTCGATGCGACCGAGAAAGCGCTCGATGCGGCGGTCGTTGACGGTGGCCACGGTCGGCAGTTGCATCGATTCGACTTGCTGACGCGTGGCGCGTTCGATGGCGCGCAACATGCCGCGCTCGCGTGGCGCGACGAACAGGATCGCCTCGCCTTCGCGTCCGGCGCGCCCGGTGCGGCCGATGCGATGCACGTAGGATTCGGTGTCATATGGTATGTCGTAATTGACGACATGGCTGATGCGGGTCACGTCCAGACCGCGTGCGGCGACGTCGGTGGCGACCAGAATGTCCAGCACGCCTTCGCGCAACTGCTTGATGAGTCGCTCGCGTTGAACCTGGGCAATGTCACCATGGATGGCAGCAGCAGAGAAGCCGCGCGCCTGCAGTTTCTCGGCCAGCGTTTCGGTGGACTGGCGCGTGCGCGTGAACACGATCATGGCATCGAATGGTTCGGCTTCAAGGATGCGCGTCAGGGCGTCGAGCTTGTGCATGCCGCTGACCGGCCAGTAGCGCTGCCGGATTTTCGCCGCGGTGGCGGTCTTGGCGGCGATGGTGACTTCCACCGGTTCGCGCATGTGCGTGCGCGCTATGCCGCGAATGGTGTTCGGCATGGTCGCCGAGAACAGGGCGGTCTGGCGGCCCGCAGGCGTCGCCGATAGGATGGTATCCACATCCTCGGCAAAGCCCATGTTGAGCATTTCGTCGGCTTCGTCGAGCACGGCGAAGCGCAGTGCCGAGAGATCCAGCGAACCCTTCTTGATGTGGTCGATCACGCGCCCAGGAGTGCCGACTACAACGTGCACGCCGCGCCGCAAGCCTTGCAACTGCGGGCCGTAGCCTTGACCGCCGTAGATCGGCAGCACACGAAAGCCCGGAATGTGCGCAGCGTAAGTCTGGAAGGCTTCGGCCACCTGGATGGCCAGCTCGCGCGTGGGCGTCAGTACCAGGGCCTGCGGCGCACCGGCCAAGGCTTCAATGCGCGAGAGGATGGGCAATGCAAAGGCGGCGGTCTTGCCGGTACCGGTCTGTGCCTGGCCAAGCACGTCACGCCCTTCGAGCAGCGGTGGAATGGTGGCGGCCTGTATTGGCGAAGGGGTTTCGTAGCCGACGTCGGTCAATACGCGTTGCACGGCCGGCGCCAACGCAAGCGCTGAAAAGTCCGGCGTGGCCGGACGGGACTCGGAAACAGGGGAAGACATGCGGCGAACCTCGGTGAGCGACCGAAGATTCGGCGCGGGGGTGTGCCATTTTAGCATTGCAAGGCCATGGGGTGAAAAAAGGGCGTTTGGCAGCAACCCCTGCCAAACGCCCCACGTCCCACCGAGGGGACCGGCTTAATGGTGGTACTTGTAAATGAATGTCTCGATATGGAATACGCCGGTGAACTGGGGTGCAGTGCGGTCTTTCCACATGATGTACTCGGCGGGCGAGAGCTTGCCGTTGCCATTGAAGTCGGCATATATGAAATGAAGCCGCAGTTTCCACATGGATTTGGGTATCTCCCAGCGCTCCAGCTGACCATCGTGATTGCGGTCGAGGGCTTTCCAGGAATAGACCCGGTGGGCCTGCGGAGTTCCGGCATCAACGAGGTAGTACACGGCCGACATTGCCTTCGGCTTTGTCAGTTGGGGAGTGGGGATGTTGACGGGATGGGTTGCAGCAAAACAAGCCTGCATGCCGGCCACGCTCAGGGCCAGCGCCGCCGCCATCGCCAGGGGTTTGACGTATGACATGGCATGTTCCTCTTGGACACAGTGATGTGGAGCCGCAAGGACGGTGTCGCGAGGGTCGAGTCGACAGGCCATGGCTGGACGGACGCAGGCAGAATCCTTGCGGATTGCCGGCGCATGTCGTCACTGACGTGCGTCGATTTGACGTTACTCTTTGCCGAGGTGTTTGACCAGTGTCTTGTCAGTGCAGTCTCGTGGATTGGTGAGCGGACTGATGGTTCTGTTATCGTGCCGCGACCTGCCGTGCGTCGGAGAATGCCGTGAGCGTACTTGCCACCTTGCGTGAACTCGACAGTGACCAGCGCCATACCGTGGCTGCGGGTTTTCTGGGCTGGACGCTGGATGCCTTCGATTATTTCCTGCTGGTGCTGGTCATGGGTGCTGTGGCGAAGGACTTCCACAGCAGCGTGACCGAGGTCAGTTTCGCGTTGTTCCTGACTCTGGCCGCGCGTCCGCTGGGGGCGCTGATCTTCGGTCGGCTGGCCGATCGCTACGGTCGCCGTCCGTTGATGATGCTGGATGTGGGGCTGTACTCGGTGCTGGGTCTGGCTTGCGCCTTTGCGCCGTCGCTTGCGGTGCTGTTCGTGTTGCGCTTCGTGTTCGGCGTGGCCATGGGCGGCGAGTGGGGCATCGGTGCCTCGCTGACCATGGAGATGGTGCCGGCCAAGGCGCGAGGCATCGTGTCGGGCCTGCTGCAAAGCGGCTATCCGTGCGGCTATTTTCTGGCGGCACTGGCGTACTGGCTGGTGTTCAACCACTTCGGCTGGCGCGGCATGTTCGTGGTCGGCGTGTTGCCGGCGCTGCTGGTGTTGTACATCCGCCGCAAGGTGCCCGAATCGCCCGCGTGGAAGGCAGGCCACGCCGGCGGCAAGCGGGTCGGCGTGCGCGAAGCCATGCGCGGGCACTGGAAGCTGCTCATCTACATGATGCTGCTGATGGCCGTGTTCAACATGTTCAGCCACGGTTCGCAGGATCTGTATCCGACCTTCCTGCGGCAGCAGATGCATCTGGACACCAATGCCGTCACCGTGCTCACGTTGTTGCTCAACATCGGCGCGTTGATCGGTGGCCTCGTGTTCGGCGCCTGGTCGCAGCGCATTGGCCGGCGACGCGCCATCGTCATCGCCGCCCTGCTGGCACTGCCGTGCATTCCGTTGTGGGCGTACGGCGGCTCTCTGGTTCTGCTGGCGGTGGGAGCGTTCTTCATTCAAGTGATGGTGCAGGGTGCCTGGGGCGTGGTGCCGACGCACCTCAATGAGCTTTCTCCTGCGGCCGTGCGCGGCACCTTGCCGGGCTTTGCCTACCAGCTGGGAAACCTGATCGCGGCCATTACCGCCACGGCCGAATCCTGGCTGGCGGCCCAGCATGGTGGCAACTACGCGTTCGCCATGTCCACGTGGATTGCGGTGGTGGCCGTGGTGCTGGCTTTGCTGACGTGGCTGGGTCCGGAAGCGCGGGACGTCTCGCTGACGGATGACGCGGGCGCTGCCGAGGGCTAACATGCGCGATCCTTCACCCGGCGGCGCGACATCATGAAAGCGGCAAACGACACGGTCATCACCCTGCATTACGACTTGAGTACCAACGGCGAGGCCGTGGAGAGTTCGCGCGAGGGTGAACCGCTGCAGGTGCTGCTGGGTCGTGGCCAGTTGATCAAGGGGCTGGAAGCCGCCATCGAGGGCCACGAACCAGGCGACACGTTTGCCGTCGAGCTGGCGCCGGAAGATGCCTATGGCGAACGTCGCGAAGGAGCCATTCAGCGTGTACCGAAAAAATATTTTCAACATGCAAAGCTGCTCAAGCCGGGCATGACCACGGTGCTGTCACTCAAGGAAGGTGGTCAGCGTGCGGTGACCGTGCACAAGATCGGCATGACCTCCGTCGACGTGGACACCAATCACCCGATGGCCGGCAAAACCCTGGCTTTCACGATCGAACTCACGGCCGTGCGCGAGGCCACCGCCGAGGAGCTTGCGCACGGTCATGTGCACCCGGATGGCAAGGCGGACCACGCCTGATTTCCGACGTGTCGGGCAGGCCTACTTTTCCAGCACCCTCAGCGCGTAGGCGAAATGCCGCAGCCAATACGGGTTGGTGATCGAATCCAGGCGCACGGTGCCACCGCTGTTTGGCGCGTGCACGAAGCGGCCGTCGCCGACATAAATCGCCACATGGCTGATGCGGTGGCCTTCGGTGCGGAAAAACAGCAGGTCGCCGCTGGCGAGCTTGTGGATGCTGCGGATTTTCGGTGCATCCATCTCGCTCATGGCGTGCGAGGTGCGCGGCAAAGCCATGTGCGCGCCCGCGCGATACACGTAGTCGACCAGTCCACTGCAGTCGAATCCCGAACGAGGCGTATTGCCACCCCATTGATAGGGTGTGCCGACCAGGGCCAGGGCGTGAAAGAGCACGGCGTTGGCCTCGGTGGTGATGCGTTGCGGAAGCTTGACCGTGTCGTGGATCGGCGTGTTCGGTGCCGGACGCGATGGACTGCCGGAACAGCTGGCCAGTGCCAGCACTGCAGCGAGCAGCGGCAACCGCCAGGCGTGATTGACCAGAAATGCGCGGGGCATGCTGCGACCTCGTCCCAAGTGCATTCAGGCTAACAAACCCGGCCGCGTTTTTCAGTGCTGGCATGGATGCGGGCTGTCGGACAGTTCGCCGCTGGTAGCGGATTGCCTTGAAATCAGCTCCATCCAGGGTGGCGACCCATGGTCAACGGCTGTATCGAGGCAACCTCGTGTCTGCGTGCGAGCGGCGCAAATCGAGATCTGCGTCACACGGGACCGGTGTCCGGGTTCTGCGGATCCGGTTCAATGGCCCACGAGCGTCAGCTTTGGACGCTCGGCGGCGGATGGCACGTCGTCGAGTGGATAATGATTGTTGCCCAGCTCGGCTTCGAAGCGGTCGGCGCGTTGACGGGCAGCGTCAACCAGTGGCGCCGGCAGCGGGCCGGCTTGCAGCAGTTGCTGCGCGAAGGCGCGCTGGCGCTCGTCGAACAGCCCATCACGGCTGGCTTCATCGATGACGCAGGCCAGCACGCCCAGCCAGCCGGCGTCGGGGGAGCGCAAGGCAAGCATGATTTCGGCAGTCTGGGCACGGGTCATGGGAGTTGTCCGGATGGTCTGCCAAGGACAATGCAGCATTGATGCCAACTTGCGTGTCCTCGCTTCGGGATGCACCAATCCGTGACGGAATCACGGTTTGGCGGGCGGCACGGCGGTCGCGGGCAACCTCTACAATGCGCGGATGAACACTACTCATGGCGATGTGCTGGTCCTTGGCGGTGGAGTCATCGGCTTGTCTTGCGCGCTGTACCTGCTCAAGGCGGGCGCCAGCGTGCGCGTGCTGGAGCAGGGCAAGATCGGTTCGGGCAGTTCGCATGGCAATTGCGGCACGCTCACGCCCAGCCACGCCGAGCCGCTGTGCGCGCCGGGCATGGTCGGCAAGGCGATGCACTGGATGTTCAAGCGCGACGCGCCGCTGTACGTCAATCCCAAACCGGATCCTGCCCGTTTGCGCTGGTTGCTTGGGTTCGCCCGGCACTGCAATCGGCGCGACTTCAGCCGTGGTGCCCATGCGCGGGCGGCGATCTTGCTGCGTTCGCGCAGCCTGCTCGAGGAGATCATCCTTGGCGAGGGGCTTGATTGCGAGTTCGCCAATGATGGCGTGATGTTCGTCTATCGCGATCCGGCGGCGCTGGATGCCGATCAGTCGCACATCGATTGGTTGCAGCAGCTGCAGATTCCGGTCGAGCGCAAGAGCGCCACCGAGGTGTTGGCGATGGAGCCGGCATTGCGCGAGGACATTGTCGGCGGGATCCATCATCCGGGCGATGCCCGTTTCCGCCCCGACCGTTACGTCGATGAACTGGCGCGACGCGTGCGCGAACTGGGCGGTGCCATCGAGGAGGACACCCCGGTCGAGCGTTTTGTCACCGCGCACGGGGGGGTTCGAGAGGTGTTGACCACGCGCGGCCGATTCAGCGCAGACCGCGTGGTGCTGGCACTGGGCGCCTGGTCACCGCTGCTGGGGGCGAAGTTGGGGCTGCATCTGCCGATGCAGCCGGGCAAGGGCTATTCGATCACCTATGGCCCGTCGGCGCATTGCCCGCGCTTGCCGCTGGTGCTGCACGAGGTGTCGGTGTGCGTCACGTGTTGGGGATCGGGTTGCCGGCTGGGCAGCACGATGGAATTTTCCGGCTACGATCGCAGCCTCAATGGCAGGCGTCTGGCGGCACTGGAACGCGGGGCAGCACTGTATCTGCGTCATCCCATCGACGCGGCGGTCGAGGAGAAATGGTGGGGCTGGCGACCGATGAGCGTGGACGACATTCCCATCATCGGGCCGAGCACGCGCTGGACCAATCTGATGCTGGCGACGGGCCACGGCATGATGGGCATGAGCATGTCGGCGGCGACTGGCGAGCTGGTCGCGTCGCTGTGCAGTGGGCCAGCGCCGGTACTTGATCCCACGCCGTACTCGCCCGCGCGATTCCGTCTATAGCGGATCGGGCAGGGCAGCGTACCGCTGGACCACACTGCGGGCATGGATATCTTCACCCTCGAACAAGGTCATGCACCGCTGCTGGTCAGCCTGCCGCATGATGCCAGCGCCATTCCCGCCGACATCGCCGCGCGCGTCGACACGTACTGGCAACCGTATCACCAGGCGCTGACTGACGAGCTGGCGCGGCTGCGGCGCCTGCATCCGCGCGCAGGTGCCGATGTTGTTCTAGGGACGCCTGCCGTGCCCGTTCAGTGCCGATGTGCCACCACCAGGTAACTGTTGAACGGCGTGCGCCCCCATAGCGGCGCGATGGTGACCTTCAACCCAGCCGCTTCCAGCGGCGCGCGGATTTCTTCCGCGCACGGGTAGTGCGTGGCGCCCACGCGCATCCAGCCGCTGGCGCTGAGCACATGTTCCTCGATCACCGTGGCGCGAAAACGCCAATGGGGTTCGCGCAACACGTTGCGGATGATGAGTCGGCCGCCGGGCGCGACGTGCCCAGTCAGTCGTGTCAGCAGGTCGGTCTGACGCCGTGCCGGCAGGTAGTGCAGCACGTCAAGCAGGGCCACATGGCCGTGACAGTCCGGCAAGTCCGTGACGTCGCCGTGTTGCAGATCAAGCGCCCCGTCGAGGCTGGCCGCTGCGACATGGCCAGCGGTGATCTTGCGCGCATCGTGATCCAGACCGTGATATTCGTCGAGCATCTGGCAGGCATGCAGGAAATGCCCGAGCAAACCCATGCCGCAGCCGACATCGAGCAGAGGCAAACGGGGTGCCGTCGCACACACGCCGGCCGTCGCGGCGTAGACCGGGTCCGAGCCCAGCTTGGCGCGCACATAACAGCGCTGGCTGATGCTGGGGAAGCGTCGTGCAATGGCGTGGCGCGTGGCCCGATCGGGCAGTTCGAGGCGGCTGGTCGATGCGGTCATCTTTGCGGACTGCCTGCGGACAGGGTGTCCGGACATGGTACGTGACTTGGCGCTCCGATGGGGTTAGGCCGTGATGCAATCATGGCTTGAGAGCGCTGCGGAACCTTTTGCCGTGATGGTGGTCGCACACAAGGTCCACATGTCAGCGACGTCCATGAACGGTCGCTGCCGGTGTGTGTGCGTGATTCAGCTTCGGTTTAGCAAATCCAATGCATTGTTCGCGCGTCGTGTCGCCCGAGCAGCCGGGTTCCGGCCGGGTCCGCGACTTCTTATCGAGGCTCACAACCATGATGCGTAAATTCGTGATCGCCATTCTGATGGTGGCGGGCATGGCCCTTGCCGGCGTGGCATTCGCCCATCCCGTTGCTCACCAGGCAGCGACCAAGACCGCGACGACCAAGAAGGTCGCCAAGCACCACAAGGCGCATGCCAAGCACGTGCACCACAAGGCGCACGCCAAGCATGAGCACCACAAGGCGAGCGCCAAGCATGAGCACCACAAGGCGCATGCGAAGAAGGCCCATCACGCCAAGATGGCGGCCAAGCATGAGCACAAGGCCAAGAAAGTCGAGCACAAGACGCACGCCAAGTAATCGGCAGCAACGCTTGTGTTTTCATCCCGGCGCCGGCTTTGCCGCGCCGGGATTTTCATGTGTGGAGCGTGATGCCGTCAGCCGGCATCCAGCGCCGCCACGCACTTGAGCTCGATGGCGATCGGCGTGGGCAAGGCGGTAATGCCGAGTGTGGTGCGACAGGCGTCCACGCCCTTGAAACATTCGGCGTACAGGCGGTTGTAGGTGGCGAAATCGCGTTCCATGTCGGTCAGGAACACGGTCACGTCGATCAGGTTTTCCCAGCGCGCACCGCTGGCTTCGAGCACGGCACGCACGTTGGCAAACACTTGCCGGCACTGGGCTTCGATATCGTGTGACAGCAGTTTGCCGTCGGCATCCAGCACGTTGCCGGGCACGGCGTTGCTGCCGGGCACGCGTGGACCCACGCCGGACAGGAACAGCAGGCTGCCGACCCGACGTGCGTGCGGATAGGCGCCCACCGGCGCGGGCGCGGTGTCGGTGCGAACGACGTCGCTCACGTGCGCGCCTGCCAGCGTTCCGCGAGTGTGTCCATGGCTTTTTTGTATTCGCCGGCCAGCTGTTCGTGGCCGCGCACATCCAGACCAAGGTCATGGATGTGGCCATTGTCCAGCCCGTAGATCCACGCGTGCACGGCCAGTGGCTGTCCCCGTTCCCAAGCTTCGCGCACGATGGTGGTGTGGCACACGTTGACCGCTTGCTCGATGGCGTTGATTTCGCACAATCGGTTGTGCAGCACCTCGGGTGCCTCGCTCGGATCGAGTTTGTCAGCGTGTTTCATGGCGATGTCGTCGATGTGCTTGAGCCAGTTGTCGATCAGGCCGAGCCGCGAGTGCTTCAACACCGCACCCACGCCACCGCAGCCGTAGTGACCAACCACCAGAACGTGCTTGACCTTGAGCACGTCGACGGCGAACTGGATGGTGCTCAGGGCGTTGAGGTCGGTGTGGATCACCACGTTGGCAACGTTGCGGTGAACGAAAATTTCGCCAGGCGGCAAATCGACGATTTGGGTGGCGGGCACGCGCGAGTCGGAGCAGCCGATCCACAAATACTTCGGGGATTGCTGGTGTGCCAGATTCTCGAAGAAGGCAGGGTCTTTGGCAGTGATGTCGTCGGCCCAGCGGATATTGTTGGCCAGCAGGCCGGGAAGTGAATCCACGATGTGCTCCTGATGTTGAGGAATCGACAAAGGCAAGCTTTGCCAAGGATGCGCCGTGTGGCAGCCATGGCGCGAGTGCGTACATTGTAGCCAGGCCAGTCATGGTGCGCGGATGCATGTGCCGAACAGACGAAGCATGGCATGCTGGTGCACCATGAATCCCGTGCCGCTGCCTCTCGTCGAACTCACGCCCGCGCAGGCGCGCGCATTGCATCTGGCGGCGCAGGGTCTGCTGCACGGGCCGCGTCGGCGCGCTACGCCAGCGCTGCTGGAACAGGCGATCGCGCGCATGCAGATGTTGCAGATCGACACCATCCACGTGGTCGCGCGCAGCCCGTATCTGGTGCTTTTTTCGCGGCTTGGCGAGTACGAAAGAACATGGTTGGACCAGTTGCTGGAAGCCGGACGCCTGGCCGAGTGCTGGGCCCACGAGGCGTGTTTTGTCACCGCGCAGGATTATCCGTTGCATGCCGCGGCGCGACCGCTGCGCGAGGGGCATTGGGCGATGCGGCGCGCGCGGCGCGTGCATGCCGAGGCTGCCGAGCCGATGCGGCGCTTGCTTGAGCACGTGCGTGACCATGGGGCGGTGCGCGCGGCGGACTTTGATCATCCACGCCGTGGTGCGCCGGGCTGGTGGGAATGGAAGCCCGAAAAGCATTGGTTGGAGGCCTGGTTCGCGCTGGGCGAGCTGATGGTGGCGCGGCGCGATAATTTTCAGCGCGTGTACGACCTCGCCGAACGGGTGCGTGTGCAACATGCATCAAACGCGGGTCCGGCCACGTTGACACAGACGCGGCAACAGATGCTGGCGCGTTCGGTGCAGGCGCTGGGCGTGACCACGGTCGGCTGGATGGCCGATTATTTTCGCCTGGCCAAGGTCGCGCGCGACGAAGTGGATGCGTTGTGCGCCATGGGTGAGGTGTTGCCGGTACGCGTGCGCGGCTGGACGCAGCCGGCCTTCGTTCACCGCGCGCATGCACAGCTGTTGCAGCGCGCGGCGCAAGGTCGGCTGCGCGCTACCCACACCACGTTGCTGTCACCGTTCGATCCGGTGGTGTGGGACCGTCGCCGCGCGCGCGAGTTGTTCGGCTTCGACTACACGCTGGAGTGCTACTTGCCTGCGGCCAAACGTCGTTACGGCTACTTCGTGCTGCCGATCCTGCATCGCGGGCATTTGGTTGGTCGACTGGATGCCAAGGCCCATCGCAAGGCTGGTGAATTCGAGGTCAAGGTGATTCATCTCGAACCCGGCGTGAACATTACCGACACGCTGGTGAGCGCGCTGGCGCGCGCCATTGCGGCCTGTGCGCACTGGCATGGCACGCCGCGCGTGCGCGTGCAAACCAGCCAGCCGCGTGCGTTGGCCGCGCGGTTGCGCGCGGCGCTGCGTCAAGGCGCGTGAGCTTGCCTCAGATCGGCGGGTACACGCGTGCCTCGCGCACCTGGCCGCGCGCGCCGCGGCTGACCAGATGCAGCATGGTCGCGGCCAGGTCTGCCGGGTCGATCCAGCTGGCCGGGTCGACATCGGGCATGGCCGCGCGGTTGCCGGCGGTGTCCACCGCGCCCATCGGGTAGACGATGGCAAACTCGATGCCCTTGGGCGCGAGTTCCGCGTGCATGGATTTCATCCACGCGATCATCGCGGCCTTGGACGCGGCGTAAGTGCCGCAGGACGCGCCGCCGTTGATGGCTTGTCCCGCGCCGACCCCGAGCACGAAACCACCGCCGCTTTCGAGCATGTGCGGCAGCATCGCGCGGGTGGCGTTGAAGGCGGTGCGCAAGTTGATGTCGAGCTGGGCTTCCAGTTGTGCCGGGGTGGTGTCGGCGGCGCCGCTCATGTCGAAGCCGCCGGCGATGTTGAGCAGCGCGTCGATG
>DASVGO010000046.1:0-39192 GCA_036379495.1 Rhodanobacteraceae bacterium
CCGGTCAATGGTTACTGGCGCGGCCCGGTATGGCTCGATCAGGCGCTGTTCGGCATCGAGGGATTGCGCCGCTACGGATTCACGCGGCAGGCCGACGCGCTGGCCGATCGCCTGGTCCTGCACGCGCAAGGTCTGGCGCACGGGCAGGCCACGTTCCGCGAAAACTATGACCCGTTGAACGGCAAGGGCTACCAGTCGCAAAATTTCAGCTGGGCGGCGGCCAGCTATTTGCTGTTGCTGAACGGCGGCGCCTTGCCGGAACGATGATCCGGCAAGGCACGTGGGCGTGTTGCGTCAGGCCGATGTCGTTTTGACACCTTCGACGATCTTGAACGCGGTGCCGACCACCTTGGACAAGTCGCCCATGTCGGAGGGCACGATCATCACGTTGGACGCCTTGGCGATGCCGCCCCAGCGTTCGATGAAGTCCTGCGCCACCTGCATCTTCATGGCATCCATGCCACCGGCCTGCTGCAGCGAAGCGCCGACCGTCGCGAGTGCCTTGGCCGTGGCCTCGGCCACCGTCAGGATCGCCTTGGCTTCGCCTTCGGCGCGCAGCACCTGCGCCTCGCGCTCGCCTTCGGCGAGGTTGATCTTCTGCTGGCGATCGCCCTCGGACACGTTGATGGCCTGCTGCTTGTCGCCTTCGGACTTGGCGATGACGGCGCGCTTCTGGCGCTCGGCGGTGATCTGCAGCTCCATCGCACGCACCACTTCCTCGGGCGGCTGGATGTTGCGGATCTCGTAGCGCAACACCTTCACGCCCCAGTTGATGGCGGCGTGGTCGAGTTCGCTGACGATGGAGGCGTTGAGCTCGCTGCGCGATGACAGCACTTCGTCCAGCTGCTTCTTGCCGACGTCCGAACGCATCACGGTCTGCGCCAGCTGCTCGACGGATACCAGCGGGTTGGACGTGCCGTAGGCGGCGGCCTTGGGGTCGGTGATCTGCAAATACAGCACACCATCGATGGAAATTTGCGTGTTGTCCTTGGTGATGCAGACTTGTTCGGTCACGTCAATCGGGGTTTCGCGCAGATCGAAGCGGTAGGCCACCTTGTCGACGAACGGAATGATGAGATTGAGGCCGGGCTCCAGGGTCTGGTGATAGCGGCCCAGCCGCTCGATGACCCAGGCGTGCTGCTGCGGCACGATGCGCAGGCCGCGACTGATGATCGCCAATGCGATCACGATGATGATGATGATGACGATGATGCTGGTAGGCATGCGGTATCCCTCCCCGGGATGGTGGTGGTGAACGTCCCTTGTTCAGGGCATGAGGATCAGGGTATTGCCTTCGCGGCGGGCGATGGTGAGGACGCTGCCGGCGTCAGGGGCGGATGCGGTGCCGTCCATGCGCGCGTCCCACGTCGTGCCGCGATAGTCCACGCGCAAGGTTGCACCGTGAATGCTGACAATGGTCACCTTGCGGCCGATGTCGTCGTGCGTGACCGCTTCGGAAGCGTGGTTCCTGAGCTTGCGCCGCCACCAGTGCGCGACGGGCAGGCCAAGCAGAATGACGATGGCCGTCAACACCAGTCCGGCGGTGATGCCGCCGCCGGACAGAATCAGTCCGCCGCCGGCGAACAGGCCGGCCGCGACGGCGATCAGGTAAATGGTGACCGTGTGGATTTCCCACAGCGTCACCAGCGCACCGACGATCAGAAAGAGGATGCCGACCAGCGTGGATGTGTCCATGTGCATGCTACGTGCCCCCTGCCGGGCTTTCGTGTGGGCCGATTGTAGCGTAGTCGCCAGATCTTGCCCCGGGTTGCATGTTCACCTCGGCGACATGACAAAACTCACTCGACGGGTATAGGGCTGCGGCCTAGATTGGCCACATCTCGCGCAGAGGGTGCTGGTATGAATGCGATGTTCATCGACATCGTCGGTGTGATCTGGTTGGTCTGGGGTGCGTACTGGTTTGTCAGCGCGCGCGGCGTCAAGGCGGCTGCACGCACGGATGGTTACGGCGCCGCCTGGCTGATGTACCGGGCGCCGCTGGTGATCGGGTTTTTGCTGTTGTTCATTTCGCATTCGAGATGGTTGCCGTGGTTGTGGCAACGCTGGCTGCCTGTGGACTTGGGCTGGTCGGTGCTGGGCCTGGTGCTGGTGCTTGCGGGGCTGGCTTTTGCGACGTGGGCACGTGTGACGCTGGGGCGCAACTGGAGCGCCACGGTCCAGCTCAAGCAGGATCACGAATTGATTGTTGTCGGGCCGTATCGGCTGGCCAGACATCCGATTTACACAGGCATGCTGCTGGGGGTGCTGGGGACGGCGGTGACCATTGGCGAGTGGCGAGGTTTGCTCGCGCTGGTGTTTGTCGCGGTTTCGCTGTGGATCAAGTTGCGCCACGAAGAAGCGTGGATGCGCGAATGCTTTGGCGAGACTTATGTCGCCTACCAGCGCCGGGTCAAGGCGCTGATCCCCGGCGTCCTGTAGCAGGCGTGGCCGGTGCTGGTCCGGCTGCGCGGGATGGAGCTGGCGGCGCGTTGTGGCGTGCGGATCAGCGCACGCGTCGCCAGAACGTGGCTTCGGACAGCGTGTGCTGAAACTTGTGGCTGGTTTCGCGGATGACGAAGGGCACTTGCGTGGCTTTGCCAACCTGTTCGAAATGCACATCCAGATGCGCGTGCAAGCCGTCGATGGTGCGCACTTCCCTGCCATCGCGCACGCAGCCGCCAAGCCAGTCGGCATGCGGCGTGTGCTCGGCGAGCCAGGTGTACGGCGAGGCGATCATCAACAGGCCACCCAGGTTGAGCCGTTCGTGGATGCTGTCGAGAAACTGCGTCGGATTGTACAGGCGGTCGATGAGGTTGGCGGCTAGGATGAAGTCGTAGCCGGTGAAGGTCGGCTTGAGGTTGCACGCATCACCCTGGAAAAACGCGACCTTGCCGGCGGTGTCGGTCAGGCCCAGCCCGGCCAGAGTCTGTGTCTTGCGCAACAGCAGTTCGCCTTCGTCGACGATGGCGTAACGCAGCGTGTCGCCGCGCGCCAGCTGCACGCCTTGGCCGATGAAGCGCGCCGAAAAGTCCACGCCGGTGACTTGATCGAAATGGCGCGCCAGCTCGAACGTGGCGCGGCCAGAGGCGCAACCCAGGTCCAGCGCCGTGCGGTGCGGTGCGGTGCCCAGTTGCGCAATGGCCAGCTCGGCCAGCGCGCGCGGAAAGTTGGGTACGCCGAAATACTCGTCGCCGAAATGGAGCTCGGCGTATTCGGCCATCAGTTGGTCGGTTTCGTAATGGGAAGCGGGCACGGCCTTGGTCTGGTTGGAAACGATGTAACGGAATCCGGCATGCTGGAAAAAATGCCGGCGGAAAGCATAGCGCGAGCGCGGGTCGGCCTCGTTGCCGGTGGCGATCCACGAACCGCCCTTCATCAGCGCGTGGCGCTCGTCGAAGGTGGGTGTGGAAAAATCGTCGTAGATGGGGTGAACCTCGAAACCTTCGAACGGGTAGATGGGCGTCTCCGTCCACTGCCACACGTTGCCGGTGACGTCGAAAAATTCGCCTTGCGCGAACGTGTCGACCGGGCACGACGAGGCATGGTGCGCGAGGTTGATGTTGGCATCGGGCTCGGTGTTGGCCGGCAGGTGCGCGCGGCTGGTGGCGAGAATGCGCTGCCATTCGTTTTCACTGGGCAGGCGCACCGGGCGGCCAGTGGTTTGCGCCTTCCAGTTGCAATAGGCCTTGGCTTCCAGTGCATTGACCTCGACCGGCCAGTTCCATGGCATGGGTACTTCCTCGGTCATTAGGCGCAGTCGCCAGTGTTGGCCGTCATGCACCCAGAAGGTCGGATGTTGCGCATGGCTGAAATCGAGCCAGGCGCGGCCTTCGTCGGACCAGTACTCGGGATGTGCGTAACCATCGGCCTCGACAAAGGCCATGAATTCGCGGTTGCTGGTGAGCTGGCGCGCCGCTTCAAAGGCGCCGACATGCGCCTCGTGGGTGCCATATTCGTTGTCCCAACCGTAACGGTCGCCGCTGCGCGGACGTCCCAGCGTGACCGTGCCGGCCGCGATCGGCAGCAACGTGTTGGCCGGTGGCTCGCCGGCGTCCGTGCAGGGCCGCCAGTCCGGGTGCGGTTTGACGTATTTCAACGCATGCTGGCGAATCAGCACGGACGAGGTTTCCAGATGGATGCGTTCGTGCTCAATGCCCATGATGATGGTCCACCACGGGCTGCCCCAGTCGATCGGGCCTTCGAGCGGCGCGTGCTCGATGAGGTCCACGACCAACGCGCGCACCTTGTCGCGATAGGCGCGCACTTCGGCCACGGTGGGCCAGTCGTGGTGGGACTCGTCCATGTCATCCCAGCTCATTTCGTCCACGCCGACGGCGAACACCGCCTCCAGACGCGGGTCGATGCGCGTGTCGATCAGGCGCGTCAGCAGGAGTTTGTTGACGAAAAACGTCGCGGTGTGGCCAAAGTAGAAAATCAGCGGATGGCGCAGCGTGATCGGCGCGACATACCAGGCTTCATCGCAGGCGAGCGTTTCGAACAACGACTCGTAGCGATCAAAGGTGGCGATGAAATACTCGCGCAGGCGGCGACGCAGATCCTGCGGCGTGCCGGTGAGGTCGAAGGCGGCCGGCAACGGCGGGGGCGCGTCGTTGGCGGAAGTCGTGCTGCGCAGACGTGATGGGGAGTTCACGGCATGGTTCTCGCTGCTCGGTAGCCTTCAAGCATAGCGCAGGTGGCGGCACGGCCTGGCGTGGCGGATGGTCATACCCTGGGCAATCAGGCCTTCAGGCGCCAGCCGGTGCGGAAAATCCACCACACGGCGGCAAGGCACACGATCAGGAATCCGATCGTGGCCGCGATGCTGATGGTGACGCTGACATCGGCCAGTCCGTAAAAGCTCCAGCGAAAACCCGATACCAGATACACCACCGGATTGAACAGCGTCACCTCGTGCCAGAACGGCGGCAGCATGTCGATCGAATAGAAACTGCCGCCGAGGAAGGTCAACGGCGTGATGACCATCAACGGCACCACCTGCAACTTTTCGAAGTTGTCGGCCCAGATGCCGATGATGAAACCGAGCAGGCTGAAAGTGACCGTGGTCAGCACCAGAAACAAAATCATCACCGCCGGATGCGCGATCGAATAGTCGACAAAGATGCGCGCCGTGATGAGAATGATCACACCGACGATGATGGCTTTGGTCGCTGCCGCGCCCACGTAGCCCATCACCACCTCGAAGGCCGACAGCGGTGCCGAATGGACTTCGTAAATGGTGCCGACGAACTTCGGGAAATAAATGCCGAACGAGGCGTTGGACACGCTCTGCATCAGGATCGACAGCATGACCAGACCGGGAATAATGAAGGCCGCATAGCTGACGCCGCCGATGTGCGAGATGTGCGAGCCGATGGCGCCGAACACCACGAAATACAGCGTGGTGGAGATGACCGGCGACAGGATGGATTGCATCAAGGTGCGGCCGGTGCGGGCCATTTCGAAACGATAGATGGAACGCACGCCGTGCAGGTTCATGCGCGCCCCCTTACCAGGTCGACGAAGATTTGTTCGAGTGAATCCTGGCGTGTGCTCAGGTCCTTGAAATGCACGCCGGCCTCGGCCAGGTCCTTGAGCAGCGCGGTGATGCCGGTGCGCTCGCCTTGCGTGTCGTAGGTGTAAGTCAATTCGTCACCCTTGGGGTTGAGTTCCAGCGACCACGCGGACAGCGCGGCGGGCAGCGCCGGCAGCGGTTCGTGCAATTGCAGGCGCAACTGTTTCTTGCCGAGTTTTTGCATCAGCGTGGCGGTCTGCTCGACCACGATCAGCTCGCCGTGGTTGATCACGCCGACGCGGTCGGCCATGTCCTCGGCTTCTTCGATGTAATGCGTGGTCAGGATGATGGTCACGCCGGCGTCGCGCAGGCGCCGCACCATCGCCCACATGTCGCGGCGCAACTCCACGTCGACGCCGGCGCTGGGCTCGTCCAGAAACAGCACGGTCGGCTGGTGTGACAGCGCCTTGGCGATCATCACGCGACGCTTCATGCCGCCCGACAATGTCATGACCTTGTTGTGGCGCTTTTCCCACAGCGACAGGTCTTTCAGCAGCTGTTCGAGGTAGGCATCATCGGGCGCCTTGCCGAACAGTCCGCGACTGAAGCGCACCGTGTTCCAGACTGACTCGAACGCATCGGTGGTCAGTTCCTGCGGCACCAGGCCGATGATCGAGCGCGTGTGACGCCACTCGCGCACCACGTCGTGGCCGGCTACGCTGATGGCGCCACGGGTTGGATTGACGATGCCGCAGGCGATCGAAATCAACGTGGTCTTGCCGGCGCCATTGGGGCCGAGCAGGGCGAAGATTTCGCCGCGGCGCACGGTCAGGTCGATGCCTTTGAGTGCCTGAAAACCGCCGGCGTAGGTCTTTTCGAGGCCACGTATCGCGATGACGGCATCCGCTGCCGGGTGGTGTGAGAGATGGTCAGCGTCTGGCATGGTGGCGGACATAAAATAAACCGATCGGTATCGTATTGTGCCGACGCGACAAACGCAAGTGACCGATGGCTTCAGTCGTCGTTGCCGCGGCGGGCCAGCCAGGCCTTGATGGCGGCGGTCGGCAACGGAAAATAGCCGTTGGTCACGGGCGACGGTTGCGCCTGCGGATCGGCGTCAAGGTGGACATGCCAGTCGCCGACGCGGCTGATGCGCAGGCACTCGTCGATGTCGTGCATGTCATCCTTGTGCACCTCGGTGTGGCCCTGCAACAGTGTTTGTTTGGCGTGAGCCTTGACCTCGGCCTTGCTGGAGCCACCCAAAAATCCCCACGCATGCCGCTCACCGAATTCACCGGGCCGGTAGCCACCGATGTTGATGAAGTACAGATGCAGGCCGTTGTCGACGGGCGCGCGTTCGAGACGCACCCGATAGCCAGCAACGCTGTCGAGGAACGTCCACGCATCCACGTGCAGCCCGTGCGGATCACCGAACCAGCCGTCCAGCAATGACTCGTGCACGGACGCAAGATCGGTGCCGACAGCAAACGCGACATCGTGCAGTTCGGTACGCGCGCCGGGCGCGGTGCCACCCAGGACGCAGGCGATGAGGTGGTCGGTCACGGATGTCATCCAGGTCAAAGCGTGAGGATAAACGATGCCGGCTGGTTGGCACCCACCGCGAGGCGATCTTTCCCCGGTCAGGGGCTGTGCGCAAATGTTGGCTTGCCATCCGCGGCGTATACCTTGCCAAAGCACAGATCGGTCATGGGTGCGAACTGCGGGTTCAGGTCGGATATCGCTGGAAGTATCCCCGCGCAGCGCATCGTGCCGGGTATCGGCTTGGTGCGGGTGAAGGCTTTCCACATGACCGCGCGGTGATCGGGCAGCACGACCCATTGCAGCGGTGCCTGACCTTCGCTCACCAGCACGGCATCACGCAGCAAGGGTGAATGCGGATTGAGCTTCAGCAGTTTGCCCATCGCGTGCATCTGCGTCACGAATTGTTCCCTGGCCCTGGCGTTGAACCAGATCATCCCGGAGCGATGGTGGATGGTGAATGTGTCTTGCGCGTGCTGGCGCATGCGCCGCATCAGCGCGGGCGATTGTTGCACCTCTCGCAGCACGCGCGTGATGGCGGCGATGCGAGCTTGCGCATTCAACAGATGACCGGCACGGATGGGCCATTGCGCGACAAGTCCGAGATTGGCGGGACTGTCGACGAGGCGGAGTGTGGCCCCAAGCGCCGGTTTTTTGCGAGACATCCATGGGTGCAGGTAGTAAATGTCGACGATGATGAAATGTTTTTGGAACGTCCGATATGCCGCACCGGCCTTGGCCTCGACCTGCAATCGACTCGACGGATCCGCGAGTCCGTTGCCGATCAGCTCGTCGATGTCGTTGCCGGCGTTGGGCGCGGTCAGTTGGTCATGGTTGGTGGCTGTGGCCGGGAGCAGGGCGGCCACGGCGCGCGGAAGGTCGGCGGCAAAACTGTGCTGCCCCGACGGCATTATCCAGGGCAACAAGAGGTAGTGCTGCGAGGTGCTGTAGGCACGCAGGGTTGAGCCGTCCGAAAAGCTTGCCGTGACGCTGACGTGTGGGTGGTCGTCGGTGTGACTGCCATCGAAGCCGCGGGTCAGAAGTTGTGCGAGGGGACCCGGATGTTGCCACGCGGCGCGCAGTGATCGGGCCTCGGCTTGCACGGATCGTGGAGCGTGGTTTCCGGCGCTGCCGGTCCATTCGCGATCAATGATTTTTTCGATCGATGCAGGCGCGAGCCCCAGGATGGCCGGAGTGGCCAGGCGAGCAATGGGCGCACGCAGCGCGTCCACCAGCGCACGCACGGCGGAGATCGGCACGGAACGCGAGAAGCGTGTCGTCTTGCGTCCGTGTTGGAAGGTGGTGTTCGGTGACGGGGTCGCAGATGGCTGCGTGAAGAAGCGCTCGCTGTTGCTCCCGGTCATGCGACATCGGCTTGCGTTGCAGATGATGATGACGCGGGTTCGCAAGGGCGAATGGGGATTGAAGCCGGCCCAGTCGGAGTGGATCGACACGCGGGTGACAGTGGGGTGAGTCGTGGAAGTTGTGGCCTTCGTGGTGCCGGCGATGGCTTTTGCACCGCAAGCACCGATGGTCCCCCAGCAGAGTCCGAGCACTGTCGCTGCACAACGTGTGCGTGTCTTCATCACGGTTCCCCGTTGGTTGCGCTGATTGAAGCCGGCGAGTGGCATGCTGTTCGACGAACTGGAAGCCAGTCCACAAACATGCGCGTGCAGCCGCGGTCAGTGTGGTTCAATCCGTTGTTTCGCGACGCCGGGGCAATACCCAGTCCGGCCGCAGATAGTGGCAGTTGTAGCCCTCGGGGTAGCGCTGCAGGTAATCCTGATGCTCGGGCTCGGCCTCCCAGAAATCGCCGACCGGGGCGACTTCGGTGACGATCTTGCCGGGCCACAGGCCGCTGGCATCGACGTCGGCAATGGTGTCTTCGGCGATGCGTTTTTGTTCGTCATCCACGTAAAAGATGGCCGAGCGGTAGCTGCTGCCGGTGTCGTTGCCCTGGCGATTGGGCGTGGATGGATCGTGCAACTGGAAAAAACATTCCAGCAGGCGGCGGTAGCTGATGACGGCCGGGTCGAACGTGATTTCGACGGTTTCGGCGTGGCCGGCGTGACTGCGGTAGGTGGCATGGGCCTCGCTGCCGCCGCTGTAGCCGGTGCGCGTGGCGATGACGCCGGGTTGCTTGCGGATGAGCTCCTGCACGCCCCAGAAACAGCCGCCGGCGAGCAGGGCGCGTTGGGTGGTCATGGTCGGGAATCCTTGGGTTCGAAGAGGTGAATGTAGGGGCCGTAACCCTCGCTTTCGAGGTCGGCGACGGGGATGAAGCGCAGCGCGGCCGAGTTGATGCAGTAGCGCAGTCCGCCGCGCTCGCGCGGGCCGTCGGGGAAAACGTGGCCGAGATGGCTGTCGGCGTGGGTCGAGCGTACTTCGGTGCGGATCATGCCGTGGCTGGTGTCGTGCTTTTCGATCACGCAGGCGGCTTCCACCGGGCGACTGAAACTGGGCCAGCCGCAGGCGCTGTCGAACTTGTCGAGTGAACTGAACAAGGGTTCGCCGGACACGATGTCGACGTACAGACCGGTTGCGTGATGGACGTTGAAAGCGTTGTCGAACGGACGCTCGGTAGCGGCGTGCTGGGTGACAGCGAATTGCAATGGCGTCAGGCGGGCGAGCATGGCGGGCGTTTTGCGGTAGTCGGGCATGGTGGAGGGCGACGGAGGGTCGTGGATGGGACGATCCCAGTATGGCCTTGGCGTGCAAGGAGCGGAAGGGCTGTCGGCGGTGCCACCTTGGAGTGGGCCGAGTGTGCCCCAAGATGGTGGACTTGCACGATTTCGCGGGATTCGGACATGAGCTTGCTCAAACCTTTCACACTGGGCGGTCTTGGCTTGCGCAATCGTCTGGTGGTGTCACCCATGTGCCAGTATTCGGCCGTCGATGGCGTGCCCGACGACTGGCATCTGGTGCACCTGGGCGCGCGTGCCGTGGGTGGCGCCGGCCTGGTGTTCACCGAGGCCACGGCGGTATCGCCCGAGGGTCGCATTTCGCCGGCCGACACGGGCATGTGGAACGACACGCAGCGTCAGGCATGGCAGCGTGTGGTGGCGTTCCTCAAGGCGCAAGGCGCGGCGGCAGGTATCCAGCTGGCGCATGCCGGGCGCAAGGCATCCACGGCGGCGCCATGGGATGGCGGCAAGGCGTTGGCGCTGACGCAGGGCGGCTGGGTGCCGGTGGCGCCCAGCGCGCAGGCCTTCGCGCAGGATCATCCCGAGCCGGTCGCGCTGGATACGGCAGGTATCGCCAAGGTAATCGAGGATTTTCGCGCGGCGGCGCAACGCAGTGCGCAGGCCGGGTTTGATGTCATCGAAATCCATGCCGCGCATGGCTATCTGTTGCACGAATTTCTCTCGCCCCTGTCCAATCATCGCAGCGATGGTTACGGCGGCTTGCTGGCCCAGCGTGCGCGTTTGCTGCGCGAAGTGGTGGCGGCCGTGCGCGAAGTGTGGCCGGCGCCGAGGTCGCTGTGGGTGCGCGTGTCAGCCACCGATTGGGTGGCCGACGGCTGGGATATCGAAGAGTGCGTGGAGCTGGCGCGCTGGCTCAAGGCCGATGGCGTGGACCTCATCGATGTGTCTTCGGGCGGCAATGTGCCGCATGCGGACATTCCGGTCGCACCCGGCTACCAGGTGCCGTTTGCGGCGCGCATCCGTCACGAAGCCGGCATCGCCACGGCGGCGGTGGGTCTCATCACCACGGTGGTGCAAGCGCAGGCCATTCTCGATCGCGGTGCGGCCGATCTCGTTGTCATGGGCCGTGAGCTGTTGCGTGACCCGTATTTTGCGCAGCGCGCGGCGCAGGCATCTGGAGCGTCCATGGCCATCCCACCGCAGTATGCGCGGGCGTGGTGATGCCGGGGCCCGCCTGACTGATGCCTTGCTTCCGGTCACGCAGAATCGGCCAGCGTGGCGCGAATGTGCTCGGGATGATGCTGGAAATGGCATCAAGTGTTGACGAAAAGCTCGTCACCCTCAATAATGCGCGGCCTTGACGGAGCGGCCATTGGCGGCTCCGCAAACCGAGACACGCGCCCGTAGCTCAGCTGGATAGAGTACCTGGCTACGAACCAGGCGGTCGGGGGTTCGAATCCCTCCGGGCGCGCCATCCAACAAAAAGCCGAATGGTTTTCCATTCGGCTTTTTGCTGTGCGCGATCATCGCGTCGGCGCGGCACAAAAAAAGGCGCCACATGACGTGGCGCCTGCAAGGATCACGACTTGTCGGACTGGCGGAAGAGTCGGAGTGTGACTCTTCCGCCAGCATGCCGACCGTCTGGCTTACCAGATCTTGATAGGGTGCTTGCGCACCATCTTCGAACCGGCCTTGCACTGGAACGCTTTGGCAAACTGCGGCATGTTGCTGGACGACGCGAAGGCACGGATCGACGCCGGCGCATGCGGATCAGTGTTGATCAGCAGCTCTTCGGCCTTCGGGCGCACGGTGCCTTCCCAGACGCGCGCCGAGTTCATGAAGAAGCGCTGGGCCTGGGTGTAACCGCCGATCTTCTTGCTCGCCTCGGCCGGGTTGGCCTTGAGCGCCGTCTGCAATGCCGTGTAGGCGATGTTGAGACCACCCAGGTCGGCGATGTCCTCGCCCAACGTCAGCTTGCCCTTGACGTGCAGCTTGGGCTGGCCGGGGATCGGTGCGTACTGGTCGTACTGCTTGGCCAGCTCGCTGGTCAGGGCGTCGAAGTGCTTCTTGTCCTGCTTGGTCCACCAGTTGTGGCGGTTGCCGTAGCCGTCGAACTGGCTGCCCTGGTCGTCGAAGCCGTGGCTGGACTCGTGACCGATGACGAAGCCGATGCCGCCGTAGTTCACCGCATCATCGCCCTTCGGGTAGAAAAACGGCGGCTGCAGGATCGCGGCCGGGAAGTTGATGGTGTTGGTGGACGGATCGTAATAGGCGTTGATCGTCTGCGGCGTCATGCCCCACTCCTTGCGATCGGTCTTGGTGCCGATCTTGGAGAGGTTGTAGTGGTAGTTGAACTTGCCGGCCGCCTGCAGGTTTTCATACCAGTGGCCCGGCACGATCGTCAGCTTCGTGTAGTTGCGCCACTCGCCCTGGTCCGGGTAACCGATCTTGGGCAGGAACAGAGCCCACTTCTTGAGCGCTTTCTTCTTGGTGGCCTCGCTCATCCAGGTCACGTTCTCGATGTGTTCCTTGAGCGCGTTGCGGATGTTGGTGACCAGCTGTTCGGCGCGGGCCTTGGTTTCCGGCGAGAAATAGTCCTTGACGTAGATCTTGCCCAGACCCATGCCCATCGAGCGGTTGACGGAGCCGAGCACGCGCTTCCAGCGGGCGCGCATTTCGGGCTGGCCGGACAAGGTCTTGCCGTAAAAAGCGAACGACGCATCCTGGAACGGCTTGCTCAACGCGCCTGCCGAACGGCTGATGAGATGAGCCTTGAGATAGGCCTGCCATTGCGCGACTGGCGCCTTGGCCAGCAGGTGGTCGAACTCCTTGAAGAACTTGGGTTGGGTCAGCGAGAAGCCTTTGCCGACGTTCACGCCAAGGGCCTTGAAGTACTGGTTCCAGCTGAAGTGCGGGGTGGCCTTGTCGGCCGCCGCCACGCTGACCCAGTGGTACTGGTTGTTCAGGTCGCGCATCTGGATCGGTGTCAGCGAGGCCTTGGCCAGCTCGGTCTCGAAGGCCAGCACCGATGCGGCCTGCTTCTGGGCGGTGGCCGCCGGCGTGCCGGTCAGCGTGAACAGCTTGGCGATGTAGGCGACGTAAGCGTCGCGCAGCTTCTTGTACTGCGGCTTCAGGTAGTAACCGCGCGTGGGCAGGCCCAAGCCGCCTTCGTAGGCGTAGCCGATCTGCTTGGTGGCGTCCTTCTGGTCGGCGCTGGAACCGAAGCCGAACACGAAGCCGTTGCCATCGTTGGCGCTGGCATCGAGGAAGCTGACGATGTCGGCGGTGTTCTTGAGGGCCGCGATCTTGGCCAGTTCCGGCTTGATCGGGTCATAGCCCAATTTGTTGATGGTGGCGGTGTCCAGACCCGCGGCATACAGGTTGCCGAGTTTCTGTTCCAGCGCGCTGCCCTTGTCGTGCTTGGCGTCCCACGCCGCCGTCTCGAGGATCTTTTTCTGCTGCATCAAGGTGCGCTTGTGCAGGATGCCGAAGGCGCCCCAGCGCGTTTCGTCGGACGGAATCGGGTTGGCCTTGTTCCACTTGGCGTTGACGAACTGATCAAAGTTGTCGCACGGGCTGAAGTTGTTGTCCGTGGTGAACGCGATGTCCTGGGTCGGCGGAATGACGATGGTCGAGGCCGGCGCGGTGGCCGGCTTGGGCGCCGGAGCCGTGGTCTTTGCCGTTGCGGCTGTGGATTTGCTCTGGCTCTGGCCGCTGTGGCTGCAGCCGGTGGCAACCAGTGCCAAGCCAACGGCCAGGGCAAGCGGTTTGATCAGGTTGGTATTCATGAGATCCCCTCGGAATCAACGGTGTACCGGACAAGGCCGGCGGCGGAAGTGCTTGCCTTGAGCAAGGCGAGTCAATTTGTGAGACTAGGACGAAAGTCACGGGTGCATACAGTGTCGAAGGTCATGGGGCGGGTGGTGGTGCCAACGCGCATTCATGGCGGATGCCGTGGCATTGCCTGCATGTCGGGCAAGGCGACCCCCTCATCGCGGCGGCGTGTGTCGACGCGATGAGGAGCGTGCCGTGATGATTTACCAGATCGTCACCGGATGTTTGCGCACCATCTTCGAGCCGGCCTTGCACTGGAAGGCCTTGGCGAACTGCGGCATGTCGCTGGCCGAGGCGAAGGCGCGGATCATGCCCGGTGCGTGCGGGTTGGTGTTGAGCGACAGCTCGACGGCCTTCGGTCGCGCCGCGCCTTCCCACACGCGCGCCGAGCTCAGGAAGAAGCGCTGGTCCGGCGTCAGTCCCTGAATCTTCTTCGTGGCTTCGGCCGGATCGGCCTTGAGCGCCGTCTGCAATGCCGTGTAGGCGATGTTGAGACCGCCCAGATCGGCGATGTTCTCGCCCAATGTCAGCTCGCCATTGACGTGCAGCCCGGGCTTGCCGGGAATCGGCGCGTAGCCGTCGTACTGCTTGGCCAGCGCGGCGGTGAGCGCGTCGAAGTGCTTGCGGTCGGCCTTGGTCCACCAGTTGACGCGGTTGCCGTAGCCGTCGAACTGGCTGCCCTGATCGTCGAAACCGTGGCTCGATTCATGTCCGATCACCAGACCGATGCCACCGTAGTTCACCGCGTCATCGCCGTGCGCATAGAGGAACGGCGGCTGCAGGATGCCGGCCGGAAAGTTGATGGTGTTGGTGGACGGGTCGTAATAGGCATCGACCGTCTGTGGTGTCATGAACCATTGCTTGCGATTGGTTTTGGTGCCGATCTGGTCGATGTTGTAGCGGTAGTTGTACTTGGCGGCGGCTTGCAGGTTCTCGTACCAGTGCCCCGGCACGATGGTGAGACCGGCGTAGTTGCGCCACTCGCCCTTGTCCGGGTAGCCGATCTTGGGCAGGAACAGACTCCATTTCTGCAGTGCTTTCTGCTTGGTTGCCGCGCTCATCCAGGTCAGGTGCTCGATGTGCAGTTTGAGCGCGTTGCGGATGTTGGTCACCAGTTGCTCGGCGCGCGCCTTGGTGGCCGGTGGAAAGTACTTGGCCACGTACAGCTTGCCCAGGCCCATGCCCATGGCGCCGTTGACGGCGCCGACCACACGCTTCCAGCGCGGCTTGGGTTGCGGCTGGCCACGCAAGGTCTGGTTGTAGAAGCTGAAGTGATTGTCCTGGAAGGGTTGGCTCAGCGCGGTGGCGGCGCCGCTGATGAGTTGAGCCTTGAGATAGGCTTGCCATTGCGCCACCGGCGCGGTGGCCAGCAGCTTGTCGAACTCCTTGATGAAGCCAGGTTGGGACAGCGAAAAGCCCTTGCCGACGTTGACGCCCTGGGCCTTGAAGAACTGCTGCCAGCTGAAGTGCGGGCTGATCTTGTCGGCCTGCGCTACGCTGACGAAGTGGTACTCGTTGTCGAGATTGCGCAACTGGGTCGGCGACAGCGAGGCCTTGGCCAGTGCGGTCTCGAAGGCGAATGCCGACCTGGCCTGCTGTTGGGCCGCCGCGGCCGGCGTGCCGATCAACTCGAATGACTTGGCGAGGTAGGCGACATAGGCATCGCGGATTTTCTTGTACCGCGGTTTCAGGTAATAGGCGCGCGTGGGCAGGCCAAGGCCGGCCTGTTCCACGTAGCCGATCTGCCTGGTGGCGTCTTTCTGATCGGCCCCGGCGCCGAAGCCGAACACGTAGCCCTCGCCGTTGGCGTAGCTGGTGTCGATGAAATGCACGATGTCGGCGCTGTTCTTGAGCGCGTCGATTTGCGCCAGCTCGGGTTTGATCGGATCGAAACCGCGGCGGTTGATGGCGGCGGTGTCCAGGCCGGCAGCGTACAGGTCGCCGAGTTTCTGCTCCAGCGCGCTGCCCTGGTGGTGCGCGGCATCCCACGCGGCCGTCACCAGGAGTTGCTTCTGCTGCAACTGGCTTTTCTGGTGCAGCACCTGCATCGCGAACCAGCGCGTCTGGTCGGCCGGGATCGGGTTGGCCTTGTTCCACGTGGCGTTGACGTACTCGTCGAAGTTGTCACACGGGCTGACGTTGTTGTCCAGCGTGAACGCCAACGACTGCGCCGGCGGAATGACGATGGTCGAGGGTGGCGCCGGCACGAAGGCCGGCTTGGCGGTGGTGTGCGCCACGGCTGGTTTGGTGGCGGATGTGGCCGTGTTGGCATGCTGGCCGTGGTTGCTGCAGCCAGAGGCGGCAAGAGCCAGGCCAACGGCCAGAGCGAGCGGCTTGATCAGGTGCGTGTGCATGGGGACCCCTCAGGTCGATGGCGGCCGGCGCCTGCCGGTCAGGATGGCGGTGCGAAGCAGGGGCATGATGCACCAATCGGCGGGCTTGCGCCGGTGCTGGAATGGATGGTGGCGTCGGGCCATGCTGGTTGTCGCGCGGGAGGCGTGGTTCGGCGTGCTCGCGTCTGCAGAATGTGGCGTGTGATTTTTTTGCGCCTCGGCGAATCATGCAGTCAATGGCTTGGCATCGGAGCAACCATGACGGACGGACCATCCCAGCGACGCTTTGCGGCACTGTGGCAAGAGCACCAAGGCATCGTGTCGAAAATCGCTTGGGTCTACGCCCGTAGCGGCGAGGATCGGCGCGAGCTGGCGCAGGACATCGGCATGCAGTTGTGGCGTTCGTTCGCCGGCTTCGACGCGCGCCGCGCGAAGTTTTCCACCTGGATGTACCGCGTGGCGTTGAACGTGGCGATTTCGTGGCAGCGCCAATCCGGGTGGCAGGGAGAAGGGCGGTTGGAATCGCTCGACGCACGCCATCTGGAAACGATCGGCGGTGGCGCGGACATCGTCGAGCCGGATGCCCGGCTGGAGGCGTTGCATGCCTTCATCGAGCAACTGGGCCGGCTCGATCGCGCGCTGATCGTGCTGTATCTGGAAGATCGATCGCATGCCGACATGGCCGACATTCTCGGCATCAGCAAAACCAACGTGGCCACCCGCATCGGCCGCATCAAACAGAAGCTGCGCGAGCAGCTGACCGACAGCACCGGAGCATGTCATGGAACTCGATGAAGTGAAGCTGGATGAACTGAAGCAGGCCTGGGCCGGCATGGAGCGGCGCCAGGATGGCATGGCGGCCTGGTTGCAAGCGGACCGGCGCGCGCGCGGGCAGGACAAGATGCACGCCACGTTGCGCTGGAGCCTGGCCGGGCGTCTCGTGGAACTGGCGATCTGGATTACCTTCACCGTGTGCGTGGCGACGTTCTGGGTGGATCATCGGCAGGTGACACACTGGCTGGTGATCGGCCTGATGCTGCACGTTTACGGCATTGCCGGCATCTGGGCCAGTGCCACGCAATGGTTGCTGTTGACGCGCATCCAGCTGTTCGACGCTCCCGTGGTCGTGCTGCAAAAACGGCTGGCACAACTGCGCCAATTTCGTGTTTGGTGCTCGCTGGGTCTGGGCCTGCCGTGGTGGTGCCTGTGGCTGCTGCTGCCGATGGTTGGCGCCGAGTGGCTGGCCGGCGTGGATGTGTACGTGACGGAGCCACTTTGGTTCTGGGCCTGCATGGCCACGGGCATCATCGGCATGGTCGCCAGCGTGTGCTGGGCGCGGCATCTGGCCGGTCGTCCCATCAAGTCGCGCTGGCTGCAACGCATGGTCGACGACATGAGCGGTTGCAACCTGCGGCGGGCGGCGCGGCAGCTGGATGAACTGGCGCGCTTTGCACGGGACTGAGACGCGGCGCCCGTGGGCCTGCCCACAAAAAACCGCGCCTTGGCGCGGTTTTTGTTTTCCGAGCGGGTCGGAATGGCGGTGGTGGAGCCAGGGAGGATCGAACTCCCGACCTCTACATTGCGAACGTAGCGCTCTCCCAGCTGAGCTATGGCCCCATGCGAGCGGGGCATCATAGCAGCGTGCGCGGCCGGCGCCAACCGGTTTCCCATGGGATCTGCCGGACAAATCGGCGGTCGGCGAACGGATGCGTCCCTTGCCGTGGCGCATCGGAAATCACGGCAGATGCCGGCCCGTGTCGGCGGTTCAAGTCCCGGCGCAGCGGATGTCGGTCATCGGACCGTTCAGCGCAGATAGCATGGTCCGGTCTCGCGTACTTCGATGCTGGCCCATGCGGCTGCCGGGCACAGTGCGGCCAATTCCAGTGCCTCCTCGCGCGTGGCGCAATCCACAAGGAAAAAACCGCCGATCATTTCGCGCGCTTCGGTGAACGGTCCGTCGTGCAGGCTGTGTTTGCCGGAACGGATCTGAAGGCGCTGACCTTCGGCATCGCTGCGCAATGAGGAATAGGCGCGCAGCACGCCGCGTGCCTTGAGTTGGTCGGCGTAGGCTTGCATGACCGCGTAGGCTTCGCGGCCTTCGGTTTCTGTGCGCGCTTCGCGCTGGCCGCGCGGTTCAACCACAAACAGCATGTAGGCCATGGGGGTTCTCCGGTCATCATGGGTCGCACCTTGCGGCACGTTGGCGCAACAAGGCGGCTTCGCGGGCGTTGCCGGTCAGCGCCGCCGCACGTTCGAACTCCGTTCGCGCCTCGTCGATTCGGCCCAGCTTGTACAGCAGGTCGCCACGCACGCTGGGCAGCAGATGGTATCCGGTCAGCACCCGCTCTTCGCGCAAGGCATCCACCAGGACGAGCCCTGCTGCGGGCCCTTCGGCCATCGATACCGCGACCGCACGATTCAACTCGACGACAGGTGAGGGTGTCAACACGGCCAGACGTGCGTACAAGCTGGCCATGCGTGCCCAGTCGGTGTTTTCGGCGTGCACGGCGCGAGCGTGGCAGGCGGCGATGTCGGCTTGCAGGGCATAGTTGCCGTCGGCGCCGCCAAGCGCGTGTGCACGTTCCAGGGCTGCCAGTCCGTGCCGGATCAGCAGATGGTCCCAGCGCGAACGATCCTGATCCAGCAACAGGATGGGTGTGCCGTCGGCGGCGGTACGCGCGTGCAGGCGCGAAGCCTGGATGTCCATCAGCGCGACCAGACCGTGCACTTCCGGCTCGCGTGGTGCGAGGGTCGCAAGCACGCGGCCCAGACGCATGGCTTCCTCGCACAAGGCGGGACGCGCCCAATCGTCCCCGGCGGTGGCGGTGTAGCCTTCGTTGAAGATCAGATAGACCACTTCCAGCACGCTGGTCAGACGCGGTGCCAGCTCTTCGCCGCGCGGCACTTCGAACGGCACCTGCTTGCTGGCCAGCGTGCGCTTGGCGCGCACGATGCGTTGCGCCACGGTCGGCTCGGACACGAGGAACGCACGCGCGATTTCCGGCGTGCTCAGGCCACCCAGCATGCGCAGCGTCAGGGCGACCTGCATGTCGCGGCCGAGTACCGGATGACAGGCGGTGAAGATCAACCGCAGCAGGTCATCGCCGATGTCGTCATCGAGCGCATCGGCATCGTCGGGTGCGTGCGTCATCGTCTCGGGTTCGAGCTCGTGGCCGAACGCGGCGTGCTTGTCGTCCTGCATGCGGTGGTGGCGCATCAGGTCGATGGCGCGACGCTTGGCCGTGGTCATCAGCCATGCGCCGGGGTTGTCGGGCACGCCATCGTGCGGCCAGTGCTCCAGCGCAACCAGCAGGGCCTCCTGCGCCAGGTCCTCGGCCTGGACGACATCGCGCAACATGTGCGCCAGACCAGCGATCAGGCGTGGCGCCTCGATCTTCCAGACCGTTTCGATGGTGCGATGGATGTCGGCCGTCGTCATGACGACCGATCACACCATCACCGTCGGGCCGATGCAAGCGGCACCAGCCTGTGTGCACCCCATGACAGGCCGCGTTGCAGGCAGATGGTCGGATGTCGCAATTCGTCAAACATTGCTGTCGCGCTGGTTGTCGGCAAAAACCGCCCGTTGGGCCGCGAACGCCCGCTGATAGGCGGGCCGTGCCTCGCCGCGGGCGACATAGCCGGCAAGGTTCGCAAACTTGTTCATGATGCCGGATGGTTTCAGTCGCAGCAGCACGTGCACCATCATCAAATCTCCCGCGCTGAATGCACCATCGAGCCAGTCGGCATTTCCGAGCCGGACGGACAGCTGATCCAGTCGATGGCGGATGCGATCCTGGATCAGCGGCAGACGTTCCCGACTCCATGGCTTGTCGCCTTCGATGAACTTGGCGGTCACGAGTTCAAGAATCGGTGGCTCTACCGTGTTGAGCGCGGCAAACATCCACGCGACCGCGCGTGCGCGAGCGTTGGCATCGTCAGGCAACAGACCAACATGGTGCTCGGCGATATGCAGGATGATCGCACCGGTCTCGAACAGGACCAGATCACCCTCCTCCCAGGTTGGAATCTGGCCGAAAGGCTGCAGGGCCATGTGCGCGGGTTGCTTCATGGTGCGGAACGAAACCAGTCGGACATCGCAAGCTTGGCCCACTTCTTCCAGGGCCCAGCGGACGCGCATGTCACGCGCAAGCCCCTGGCCTCTGTCGGGCGATTGTTCAAAGACGGTAATGACGGGGCGCATGGGGTGACTCCGGATGATGGTCGGCGGTTTGCCGGGCGAGTGCCCGGCACGTCCTGTTCGGCCAGCTCAGGGATTGAGGACCTTGTCGCGCAGGCGCATTTCCTGCTCCCGAATCTCGGGTGTTGCCGCCGCGCCGAAATCCTCCATTTCGTACACCGGGCGCAGCTCGATTTCCATGCCGCCGTCAAACAACGGTGCGCGCTTGATCCATTCGATCGCCTCATCCATGGAGCGTACCTGCCACAGCCAGTAGCCGGCGATCAGTTCCCGGGTTTCGGCAAACGGCCCGTCGATGACCGTGCGCTGCTTGCCCTCGAAACGCACCCGCACGCCTTTTGAGCTGGGGTGCAGGCCTTCGGCGGCCAGCATGATGCCGGCCTCGGCCAGTTGCTCGTTGAACTTGCCCATCGCCGCGAATTCTTCGGTGTCGGGCGTCACGCCGGCCTCGGAATCCGGGCTGGCTTTCACGATGATCATGACTCGCATGTCGTTTCTCCTCGTTGTGATTCGGAATGAGGACGTCATGCCGTCATGTGCGTCCTTCATGGCTGCGACGAATGACGCGGGCGAAAATCGACAAGCCGGAAACGGGCGCCGCCATGATGCGGGAACCGCTTGAGCGCGGTGCCATGCTGACGGGATAATAAGGTTTTCCCGCAGCATGGAATCGTCGTGTACGTCCAGTCCCCGGATCGCAAGCCGATCACTGTCCCCACGCTGGCGCAAATGAAGGCCGAGGGCCACAGGATCGTCATGCTGACGACGTATGACGCCAGTTTCGCCGCGCAGCTGGAGGCGGCAGGCGTGGATGTGGCGCTGGTCGGCGATTCGCTGGGCATGGTGGTGCAGGGGCATGACAGTACCTTGCCGGTCACGCTCGACAACATGGTGTACCACTGCGCGGCAGTGGCGCGCGGATTGTCCACCACCATGCTGCTGGCCGACCTGCCGTTCATGGCCGACCGCGATGTGCCGCATGCGCTGGATGCGGCGGCGCGATTGGCGGCCGAAGGCGGTGCGGCGATGGTCAAGATCGAAGGCGCGGGGCGCATCCTCGAGGTGATTGCCGCGGTTGTCGAGCGCCACGTTCCGGTGTGCGCGCACCTTGGCCTGACGCCGCAGTCGGTGCTGCGGCTGGGTGGTTATCGCGTGCAGGGACGCGAGGCGGCCGCCGCTGAACGCCTGCTGGCCGATGCCCATGCCGTGGTCGAGGCCGGTGCCGGCATGCTGGTGCTTGAATGCGTGCCCTCGGCGCTGGCTGCACGCATCAGCGCCGAGCTGGCCATTCCCGTGATTGGCATCGGCGCCGGCCCGGGTTGTGACGGGCAGGTGTTGGTCATTCACGACATGCTCGGCGTCACGCCGGGCAAACGGCCCAGGTTCAGCAAGGATTTTCTGGCCGGTCGTGGTTCCGTGGCCGAAGCCATTGCCGCCTATGCGCACGATGTGCGCGCGGGACTTTTCCCCGACGCCGACCACGCTTTCGAGTAAGACACGATCATGCAAACGGTTATTGATGCGGTCCGACTTCGCGCAGTCATTCGTGCGTGGCGCGGCGAAGGCCGTACCGTGGGGCTGGTGCCGACCATGGGCAATTTGCACGAAGGGCATTACGCGCTGATCAAGCTGGCACGTTCGCGGTGCGAGCAGGTGGTCGCCAGTGTTTTCGTCAATCCCACCCAGTTCGGGCCGAACGAGGATTTCGATCGTTACCCGCGCACGTTGGATCGCGATCAGGCGGGTTTGGCCGGGCACGATTGCGACCTGCTGTTTGCGCCGTCGGTGGAGGTCATGTACCCGTTCGGACCGAAAGGCACGACGAGCGTGCATGTGCCGGGCATCACCGAGGTCCTGGAAGGCGCTTGCCGCCCCGGACATTTTGATGGCGTGACCACCGTGGTATCCAAACTGTTCCACCTGGTGCAGCCGGATGTGGCGGTGTTCGGACAGAAGGATTTTCAGCAGCTGCGCGTCATCGAGCGCATGGTGCGCGATTTGGCCCTGCCGATCAGCGTGGTGGGTGCGCCGATCAGGCGCGAATCGGACGGGTTGGCCATGAGTTCGCGCAACCAGTATCTGTCGGACGCCGAACGGCAGCTGGCGCCTCAGCTGTACACCACGTTGCGCCGCATGCGCGAGCTGCATCTGGAAGGACATGCCCGTGCGGCCATCGAAAAGGCGGGCGCGGCCCGGTTGGCGCGCGTCGGGTTCGAGGTGGATTACATCGTGATCCGGCGTGCGGAGGACCTTGCCGAGCCGGCCGAGGACGAACGCGACGGGTTGGTGGCACTGGCCGCGGCACGGCTGGGGGGGACTCGCCTGATCGACAACCTGCCGTTGAGTTGACAGGCGCTATAATAAGCGGCTCCGCATCGCATTCCCCGAGACCACGCCATGCAACTGAACATGCTCAAGGCCAAGATTCACCGTGCCACGGTGACGCATGCCGAGCTCCATTATGAAGGCTCGATTGCCATCGATGGCGACCTGCTGGATGCTTCGGGCATCCGCGAATACGAGCAGATCCACGCCTGGAACGTCAGCAGCGGCCAGCGTTTCGTCACCTATGCCCTGCGCGCCGAGGAAGGCTCGGGCATCATCTCGGTGAACGGCAGTGCCGCGCGCAGTGCGCAGGCGGGCGACATCATCATCATCGCGGCCTTTGTCACCCTGAGCGAGGCCGAGCTTGAGGCCTATCAACCGATGTGCGTATATGTGGATGCCGACAATCGCGTGCACCACACCAACCGCTCCATTCCCAAGCAGATGGCGGCCGCCTGACGGCTTGCGCCATGTTGCGCGTCAGCGCCTGAAGCTTTCCAGCAGCAAGGTGAGATCGCCGTCCGACTGCTTGGTGATCTTGACCGGCACGGCGCCAAAACGTGCCGGGTCGAACCATGCGCTGTAGCCCTTGTTGTCGTGGGTACGATCCACGCGCACGGTGGTGAACGAGCCGGCCGGAACGGTGAGGGTTTGCTTGTCGCGCACGACGAATGTCTGCTGCTGCACGTTGTCCTTGGTGGCGACGGGCAGTGTGATTTGCGTCTGGCCGGCGATCACGGCACGGCCCAGTGCCAGCACCAGCGTGTTCGGATCCACCAGGCCTGGCTGTGGCGGGTAGTGGAAGTTGCGGCCCTTGCTGGTGTGCACATCGACCGTGTTGGCCTGCCAGTTCACCGTCACGTCGCGCTGCTTGTTGCTGAAGGCGGTGTGCAGTTCGTAGACATAGTGCAACGATTCGATCCGGTCCGCGTGCTGGCGAAACGTCGACATGATGTCGACGCGACCGCCCAGCATGGCCGCCAGCCCATGTTCGGCTTTCATCCGGGAGCGGAAGGTCCAGGTACCGTCGGTGTTGCGCGTCAGGGTGAGCGTGCTGGTGCCCAGTGGCGAGCCCTTGCGCAGCACCTGATAGGTGGCGGTGAAAGGAGCCGGCGCCGTGACGATTTGCGGCGACGCGGCCAATGCAGCGACCGGCAGCAGGCAGAGCAGGGTGGGGAAGAACGACCAGGATTTCATGGGTACAGTGTCCCCGTGCATGGCTGAATCGCCGTTTACGCGCGAATCAGGCGCCCGTCAACCCATTGCAGAGGTGTGGTCAATGGCTGGCCGTCGCAGTCGATGCCTGCGTCGGACCAGTGGATGCGGCCGCTGGCGATCAGTTCCAGCGTGGCCGGCAGCAGTTGGTGTTCGAAACCAAGCAGGCGGGCGGCCAGGCTGTCTTCGGTGTCGTTTGCTTCGATGGTGATCACGGCGCGCGCGATGATCGGGCCACCATCAAGCTCGGCGGTGACGAAGTGCACGCTGGCGCCATGTTCGCGATCGCCGGCGGCCAGTGCCTTGCGATGCGTGTGCAGGCCGCGGTATTTGGGCAGCAGCGAGGGGTGGATGTTGATCATGCGCCCCAGCCAAGGCTCGACCGCGGCGCCATCGAGAATGCGCATGAAGCCGGCCAGCACGACGAGCTGCGCGCCGCTGTCGGCAATGCGCTGGAACAGGTCGAGGTCGTAATCGCGGCGCTGTGCGTAGCCGTGCGGATCCAGGGCGAGCGTCGGAATGCCGTGGCTCTCGGCCATGCGCAGGGCTGGCGCGCAGGCGTGATCGCTGGCCACCAGCGTGAATTCGACTGGCAAGGTGCCGGCGTCACGGGCCGCGATCAGGGCTTCCAGGTTGCTGCCGCGACCGGAAACCAGCACGGCGATGCGCAAGGGGGCATCGGTCATGGTCAGCCGATGCGCACGCGGGCGCCACTGGCTGTCGTCACCACCTGACCGATCGGCCAAGCGGCCAGGTCGTGCCCGGCCAAGGCGGCTTGGGCCGCGCCAGCCATCGACTCGGGCAGGATCAGGGTGAAGCCGATGCCGCAATTGAAGGTGCGCCACATTTCCTCGCGCGCCACCTTGCCTTCGCGTGCCAGCCACTCGAACACCGGCGGCAACGTCCAGGCGCCGGCGTCGATGTCCAGGCCAAGGCCGTCGGGCACGACGCGGATGATGTTTTCCACGAGGCCGCCGCCGGTGATGTGCGCCATGCCGTGGATGGGCAAGGTGTGCATCAGCGTCAGCATCGGCTTGACGTAGATGGTGGTCGGCGCCATCAGCGCATCGGCCAGAGGCACGCCGCCCACGTCCAGATTCAGCGGATTGCCGGCGCGTTCGAGAATGCGCCGGATCAGCGAGTAGCCGTTGGAGTGCGGGCCGCTGGAGGCCACGCCGACGATCACGTCGCCGGCCACGATGTTGCTGCCATCGAGCAGGGCGGATTTTTCCACTGCGCCGACGGTGAAGCCGGCCAGGTCGTATTCGCCCGGCGGGTACATGTCGGGCATTTCGGCGGTTTCACCACCAATCAGCGCGCAACCAGCCAGTTCGCAACCCCTGGCAATGCCGTTCACGACCGTGGCGGCGGTGTCCACATCGAGCTTGCCGGTGGCAAAGTAATCGAGAAAGAACAGCGGTTCGGCGCCCTGCACCAACACGTCGTTGACGCACATGCCGACCAGATCGATGCCGATGCTGTCGTGGCGACCCAGCTGCTGGGCCAGCTTCAACTTGGTGCCGACGCCGTCGGTGCCCGACACCAGCACCGGCTCCTTGTATTTGCCGCCGAGGTTGAACAGGCCGCCAAAGCCGCCCAGTCCACCCATGACCTCCGGGCGCGTGGTGCGCTTGACGGCCGGCTTGATGCGTTCGACCAGTGCACTGCCCGCGTCGATGTCGACACCGGCGGCGCGGTAGGTGAGGGCGTCGTGGTCTGACGAGGGCATGGGACAATCCCGCGGGAGCTGCAAACCGCCAATGATAGACGTTCACGTGCGGATTGGGCAGACTTGGCAGCCGCGATGGCGCAAATTCACGGCCCGATCGGGTGTTGCGCCGTATACTCCCCAGCGTCGATGAACGGAACCGCGCATGCGCTACCTGATGACCTTGATCCTGCTGTCTGGCCTGGTGATGGCTGCCGCTCCGGTTGCCCGGGCACAACAGGCGACCAGTCCGAATCCGGCACCCGCACCGGTCAGCCATCCGTACCAAGCGACCGTACCAGTGGCCGATACGTCCGGCGCCAATCGCGATCAGGCCTTCGCCCAAGCGTTGGCCCAGGTGCTCGCGCGGGTGTCGGGCAACGCGCCGCCGGCTGCCGTGCTGGGGCAAGCCTCCACGTACGTGCAGAACTATCAGTATCGGCATGCGCCAGCCGGCGCCGCGCAGCCGTTCCTGCTGACGGTGGAGTTCGCGCCCTCGGCCATCGAGCATGTCGAAAGGGTGCTGGATGCAGCGGTGCCTGCCGCTCCGGCGCCAGCAGGTTCGGCCGCGGCAACGCCATCGCCGGTGATGGGGAACGTCCAGGAGATGTGGGTGTCGGGCATCCATTCGGCGTTTGATTTTGCCGATGCCGTGGCTGCCATCAACGGGCAGCCCGGCGTGGGCACCGTGAGCGTGCGTGCGGCGGATGCCGGCGGCATGTTGCTGGATGTCCACACGTCCATGCCGCTGGCCCAGGTGGTGCGCGGACTGGTCGCGGGCGGGCATTTCACGATGTCCCGGGCGGGGCATGCCGGAGCGGCGGCCAGCGTGCACTGGCAGAAGTGATTTGCCATGGCGTTGCCAGCGCCCGTCGTCCGTTCCGCCAGCGCATGGCGGCATCTGCCCAATGCCATCTCGGTGTTGCGCATCGTGCTGGTGGTGCCGGTGGCGCTGGCCATAGAGGATCGCTGTTTTCGCACGGCGCTTGGCCTGGCCGTGATCGCCGGGGTGTCCGATGGCGTGGATGGCTGGCTGGCACGGCATTTCAACTGGCGCAGCCAGCTGGGCAGCGTGCTCGACCCAATCGCCGACAAACTGTTGCTGGTGGTTTGTTTTGTCGTGCTTGCCGACAAGGGGCTGGCGTCGTGGGCGCTGGCGGTGCTGGTGCTGGTGCGCGATTTCATCATCGCCACGGGCGCATGGGCATGGCAACAGGTGATCGGGGATTTCCGGTCACGTCCAAGCTGGATGTCCAAGTGTTGCACGACCCTGCAGATCCTTTACGTGCTGGCCGTGTTGCTTCGCGGGTCCGACTGGTGGCCACAGCTGCCACTGGTGCCGTTGGCCTGGGCCGTGGCTGTGTTGACGGTCATCAGCGGACTCGATTACATCGTGCGCTGGGGAAACCTTGCGCGCCGCGAACTGGGTGCACGCCATCGGCAGGGAAAACATGATGAATCCTGAAACCTCGCGCCGCTGGCAATGGCTGATCATCGCCACCGTCGTGGCCTTCGTGATCTGGTTGTTGTCGCCGGTGCTGATGCCGTTCGTGCTGGCGGGGATGCTGGCCTATCTGTGCGATCCGCTGGCCGATCGCCTGGAACGCTGGCACCTCAATCGCACATTGGCCGCCAGCATCGTGTTCGCCATCATGGTGCTGGTGGTGGTCGGCATCGCCCTGTTGCTGGTGCCGCTGATTCAGCGTCAGGTCGTGCACCTGATCGAAAGCCTGCCCAGCTATGCCACATGGATCAAGCAGGTGGCCATGCCATGGTTGCAGATCCACCTGCATTTGAAGCCCGGCAGCTTCAATTCCGAGAAGGTCATGGCGGCCCTGCAGGGGCACATAGGCTCGGTCAGTTCCATCGTGGCCTCCACCTTGGCCAGGGTGTCGAAGTCCGGTTTCGGCATCGCCATGTGGCTGACCAACCTGGTGCTGATTCCGGTGGTCACGTTTTACCTGCTGCGCGATTGGGATCGGCTGGTCGCGCATCTGGACGGCCTGTTGCCGCGCCGTCAGCGGCCGACCATCGTGCGGCTGGCACGCGAGTCCAATCAGGTGCTTGGTGCTTTCGTGCGTGGTCAGCTACTGGTCATGGTGGCGCTCGGGATCATCTACGGTGTGGGCCTGACGTTGATCGGCCTGAAAGTGGGGCCCTTGATCGGCATGGTGGCCGGACTGCTCAGCTTCGTGCCGTACCTTGGCTTCATCACCGGTCTGGTGGCCGCATTGATTGCGGTGATGGTGCAGTACGGCGACTGGCTTCATCTTGGCCTGCTGGCGATCGTGTTCGCCATTGGCCAGATGATGGAAGGCTACGTGCTGGTGCCCAAGCTGGTCGGTGACAAGATCGGTCTGCACCCGGTGGCGGTGATTTTTGCGGTGCTGGCCGGTGGCCATTTGTTCGGCTTCCTCGGCGTGCTGCTGGCGCTGCCGGCGGCGGCCGTGATCATGGTGCTGCTGCGCTACGGCTACGAGCGGTATCAGGGCAGTGATCTGTATGCCGATCAGGGTGCGCCACCCGATGCGGAGCCACCCGTGCTGGCGGCCGATCCTGCGCCCGACGATCAGGACTCACCCCCCGCGTGAGCACGACCCAGCTACCCCTTGCCCTGCGCTGGCCACGGCGGCAGCGCTTCGAGCACTTTCACGTCGGCGTCAATGCCGCGACGCTCGACGGCGTGCGCCGCGCGGTCGAGAGTGCGGATGCGCCGTGGCCATTCGTGACGGGAGCATCGGGCTGCGGCAAGACCCATTTGCTGGTGGCGGCTTGCCAGTACGCCGCCGAGCATGGCCGGCGTGTGCAATATCTGCCGCTGGAGCATTTGTCCGGTTCGATGGAGGGAGCAATCCGCGGCAGTGTGGGCAGCGAGCTGGTGGCCGTCGACGACGTGCAGGTGCTGGCTGGCGATCGCGCCGCCGAGCATGCCTTGTTCGATCTGTACAACCGTGCCCGTGCGGAGCATGTGACCTTGCTGTTTGCTTCCCGTGATACACCGGCCCAACTTGGACTGAACCTGCCTGATCTGCGCTCGCGTCTTGGTGCATGTACGCTGCTTGCGCTCAAGCCGCTGACGGAGGGCGAACGCCGCCACATCCTGCACGCCCATGCCGCCGCGCGCGGCATCGTGTTGGACGATGCGGTGCTCGATTGGTTGTTCCATCATCACGCGCGGGATCTGGGCGCGTTGCAGGCATTGCTCGACGAGCTCGACAGCGCATCGCTGGCGGCCAAGCGGCGCATCACCGTGCCGTTTCTGCGCGAGTTTTTGCGCGAACGCGAAACACCAACCATCGGGCCATGACGGCGTGGCGGATGATGGTTACGCAGGTCACGTCGAGGGTGATGGAGAACACGCATGACTACATTGGCCGAAGCCTTGTTGCTGCTGGCGTTTGATGACGAAAAGGGGAGTGTGCTCGGCACCGCGTATGCCGGGCTGGATTTCGGTCTGGCCGGGGCCATGGTCGCGGAGCTTGCCGCCCGCGAACGTTTGCGCGTGGATGGCAAAAAGCTGTTCGCAATCGAGGGTCCGGCACTGGATCACGGCTTGCTCGATGCCACCTTGGCGGCATTGGCGGACAAGCCGGGCAAGCGCGTGGATTGGTGGGTGCGCAATCTGTCGCATGTGCTGGTTGGGCTGCGTCGGAAGCTGCTCGATGGGCTGGTGGCGCAAGGCGTGCTGGAACACCGCGACGAGCGCTTCCTGCACGTGTTTCATGTGCAGCGTTATCCCGAGCGTGACGGGCATGTCGAACACGATATTCGGCGGCAGCTGGATGCCGTGCTGCTGGACGACAAGGCGCCGGATGCACGTACGCACTGGTTGATCCAGTTGGCCGCGGCGTGCAAGGTGACCGATGTGATCTATCCGAGGCGCAAGTTCACTGCCGTGCACCAGCGCATCAAGGCCTTGCAGAAAACCGGCGACTCCGTGGCTGCCGGAGCCGTGGAGGCGGCCATCCAGGCCGAGCAGGCGGCGGTGATGGCAGCCATCATGGCTGCCAGCGTGGCGGCGACGGCGGCCGCTTCGTCATCGGCCTGCGCTGCTGCGGCCGCCGCTTGCTGATGGCGTCAAGCCTGCAGCAGTTCGTGCGTCAACGTGGTGCCGGCCACGTTCACCATGGCCTGCGTCAGGTGGTGATTGCCGGCGACGAGATGGCCTGAATCGGGCAGGCCGTTGCGTCCGGCCATGTCGGTGAAGGTGCCGCCGGCCTCGCGCACCAGCAGACAACCGGCGGCGATGTCCCATGGCTTCAGGCCCAGTTCGAAATAGCCGTCGAAACGGCCGGCCGCAACGTAGGCAAGGTCCAGTGCAGCCGAGCCGGTGCGGCGAATGTCCTCGGCTTGCGTCAGCAGTTGGCGCGTCATCGCCCATTGCGCGTCCAGGTGTTCGCGCTGGCGGTACGGAAAGCCGGTGCACAGCATCGCACCGTCCAGCGTTTCGCGTTTGCCGACGCGGATGCGGCGATCGTTCAAATATGCACCGTCGCCTTTGCTGGCGATGAAGATCTCATTGCGCAGAGGGTCGTAAATCACGCCGTAGACCGGCTCGCCATGGTCGAGCATGGCGATCGACACGCAAAAATGCGGAATGCCGCGCAGGTAATTGTGGGTGCCGTCGAGCGGATCGATCACCCACATCTGCGGGCCCGAGCCGGTTTGTCCGGATTCCTCGGCAAGGATGGCGTGGCGCGGATACGCGCGCTTCAATTCGCGCACGATGGTGGCCTCGGCCATGCGATCGACTTCGGTAGCGAAGTCCAGATGCTGCTTTTCCACGACCTGGATGGAATCCAGGCGGTTCATGTAGCGCAGGATCACGTTGCCTGCGGCGCGTGCGGCGCTTACCGCGACATTGACGGCGGGTCTGGGCATGGCTTGGACTTTTCTGAAAGAACGGGGCGGGCGTGCCGCTGGCGCGCAAGTGTAGCAGGAGACGGCATGGGCGCGCGCCGATGGGGCTTGGCGCGGGGCGCAGCGGTCGGCGCGTGTATCCTTGCAGGGCCGGGCGCGGCCAGATGATTTGTGGATGTCTTGTCTCCCGCCGCATCTTTCTTCTTCGATTTCGGTCCCCGTTCATGCCCCTTCGTTTCGTTCTCGTTCGCACCTCGCACCCCGGCAACATTGGTAGCGCCGCACGCGCCATTCGCACCATGGGCTTTGATCGTCTGGAGCTGGTGCGACCGGCACGTTTCCCTGATCCGGAGGCCACGGCGTTGTCGGTGGGCGCCCCCGGTGTGCTGGAAAACGCCGGGGTGCATGAGGATCTGGTCGATGCACTGGTCGGTTGTCATCGCGTGTTCGGTTTGTCGGCGCGGCGGCGGGGCGTGACCTTGCCGGAGCTGTCGCCACGCGAGGCCGCCGTCGCCATGCATGATCTGCTGGCGCAGGGCGAGCAGGTGGCGGTGCTGTTCGGCAACGAGGCCAATGGTCTGGACAATCAGGAGTTGTCGCATTGTCATGCCATGGTGCGCATTCCCAGTGTGGCCGATTTCAGCTCGCTCAATCTTGCCCAGGCGGTGCAGGTGATGGCCTACGAGTTGCGCATGACCATGCTCGACGAAGCCGACATGGCCCAGCCCGAACCGCGCGATGTGCCGGCTGACGCGGCGCAGATGGAACAGTTTTACACGCACCTCATGGCCATGCTCGATGCCATCGATTTTCACAAGGGACGTTCGCCGGAGACGGTGATGCTGCGCTTGCGGCGCCTGTTTCAGCGGGCCCAGCCGGACGAACGCGAGTTGCGCATCCTGCATGGCATTCTGGCCGATGCCATCCGCGCCGCAGATTTGCCTCGAACAGTCGATCGGAACAGTTGATCAAAACAGCTGCAGCATGTGCTGCATCTCGTGCACCAGTGCATGGCTGAACATCAACGAGAGCACCAGCAGCACGATCGAGAGCACCCAGAACCCCACCAGCAGCATGCCGTCACGCTCGATCAGGGCGAACGCGAAGGCCAGCAGGATCACGCCGAACGGATAATTGGTGAACGGGATGGGCAGTGACAGCAGCAAGCCGAGAATCATCAGGGCCAGACCCGACAAGGATGACCAAGGGCGCATGGTGATGCCGGTCAGGCGCGGCTTGCACCAGCGTTCCAGCCAGTGCATGACCTTGGCGCTGCGGTCGAGAAACGCTTCCACGCGCGCGCGGCGCATGGTCTTGCGGCGCAGGCGTGCCGGCACCAATGGGTGATCCAGGCCAATCAGCATCTGGAAGCCCAGCACGATCACCAGCACGCCCATGACGCCACCGATGCCGATCGGCACAGGAATGAAATTTGGGATGGCCAGCACCAGCAGCAGCACGCCGAAGGCGCGCGTGCGCAGCGGCACCAGCAGGGTATCGAGGGTGATGTCGTCACCGGGCTGCGCATTGAGAGCCTCGCGCAACAGGGCAGTGGTGGTGCGCCGATGGGCGTCGGGTGACGGTGTCATGGGGTGGTTTGTGCAGCGGGATCGCTTGCGTTGGGTGCAATGGTACTGACCCGCACCTTGTCGATGCGGGCGCCGTCCATGTCCAGCACTTCGAAGCGCAGGCCGTGCCAGCCGAAGGCCTCGCCTTCGTGCGGGATGTGGCCGAGCGCGGTGGTGATCATGCCGGCCAGGGTGTGGAATTCGTGCTCGTCTTCATTGGGCAGGTGTTCCAGGTGCAACAGCTCGCACACGTCGTCGACGCCAAGCGCACCGTCGATCAGCCAGCTGCCGTCGTGATCGCGGCGGTAGGGCGCGGTCGGGTCGGTCGGGCGCGGCTGGGCCTGGCCGATGACGCTGCCAAGCAGGTCGTTGAGCGTGGCCAGCCCCTCGATGTCGCCGTATTCGTCCACCACCAGGGCCATGCGCACTTGGGCGTCACGCAGGCTGTCGATCAGGTCCAGCGCCCGCGTCGTGGCCGGCACGTACAGCGGCTTGGTGATGTGGCCGAACGGATTGGGGCGGCCGTCGAGCAGGCTGTCGACCATGCGCTTGACGCTGATGATGCCGAGCACGTCGCCTTCGTCGCCACGGTACACGGGGTAGTGCGAAAAGTGATGTTCGCGCAGCACGGCGAGGTTGTCCGCCAGTGGTGCGTCGGCATCCAGCCAGACGATGCGTGGGCGCGGCGTCATCACGCTGCCGACGTTGCGGTCACCCAGACGCAGGACGCGGTTGACCATGTTGCGCTCGTCGGCATCGAGTACGCCGGCCTCCGCGCCTTCGGCGATCAGCAGGCGGATTTCCTCTTCGCTGACGGCAGCGCGGCGCGTGCGGTTGATGCGCAACAGGCGCAACAAGGCACTGCTGATGTGGCTGAGTGCCCACACGAACGGGGTGCAGATACGCGACAGCACCAGCATCGGCATGGCGATGTTGCAGGCCAGCTTTTCAGGCGCGACCAGGGCGATGCGCTTGGGCACCAGTTCGCCGATGACGATCTGGATGCAGGTCACCAGCACGAAGCCGATCAGCCAACCCAGCGCGGTCGCGTGCGCGGTCAGCCAGGTCAGGTCGGCACTGCGCAACAGCGCGGCGAAGCCGCCGCCCAGCGAGGTGCCGGCGATGGCGCCGGTAATCAGCACCACCAGCGTGATGCCGACTTGTACGGTGGACAGGAATCGGTCGGGATGCTGCAGCAACCGCAGCGCCACGCGGGCGCGACTGGAGGTGCGCGCCATCTGCTTGAGGCGACTCTTGCGCGACGCCACCACGGCCATTTCGGACAGGGCGAAGAAGCCGTTGAGCAAGGACAGCAGGATGATCAGGCCGATCTGGATCAGCATCCGGGATGCCAGGAGAGGGTCATGTCGCCAGTGTAACTGTTGGGGCGGTGCGCGGGCGGCTGGATCGAGCTTGCATCGGGTAACATAGCGACCAGCCGGGGCCGGCAGCAGGCCGCGTATTGTTCATTTTTCATGGAGGCCCGTGCCGTGTTTTCACTGCAGACCATGTTCGGCAAGACCGACAAGGTATTCGGCCTGCTTCAGGCCAGTTCGGAAGCGGCGCTGGAGGCAGCGCGGGCGGTCAGCCAGTTGACCCGTGATGGCGATCGCACGCCGTCGATGGCCACCTTCAGCGCCGCGCGCAAGCGTGAGAAGGAGCTGGCGGCGCAGATCAGCGAAGAGCTGGTCAATACCTTCGTCACCGCGCTCGATCGCGAGGACATCGAGGCGATGAACTCGGCGCTGTACAAGATCCCCAAGAGTGTGGAGAAATTCGCCGAGCGCTACGTGCTGGTGGCCGAGCGTCTGGTCGGCGTGGATTTCACGCAACGCGCCGACATTCTGGTCAATTGTGCCGAAGTGGTGACCGAAATGGTCGGGCAGATGCACGGCCACATGCGCATCGAACCGATGCGCAAGCTGCAGGATCGGCTGCAGGCGCTGGAAGCCGAGGCCGACAAGTTGCTGTTGGCACCATATCGCGACCTTTACCTCAATGCGTCCGATCCGCTGCGCGCCATGCTTGCCAAGGACCTGTTTGAAATTCTCGAAAAAGCCATCGACAAGTGCCGGGATGTCGGCAACGTCATCTATTCCATCGTGCTCAAGAATTCCTAGGGAGCGCTCGTGAGCATCGGCATGCTGGTCCTGGTCATCGTCATCGCGCTGGCCTTCACCTACATCAACGGCTTCCACGACACCGCCAATTCGATCGCGACCGTCGTCGCCACCAAGGTGCTGACGCCGGGACAGGCGGTGATCATGGCGGCCGTCACCAACATGATTGGCGCACTGATCGGCACCAAGGTGGCCGAGACCATTGCCGAGGGATTGATCAATGCCGGTCTGGTGCACGAGGGATCGTTGTTTCTGGTCAGCGCCTTGCTGGGTGCGATCATCTGGAACCTGATCACTTGGTGGTGGGGCCTGCCATCCAGCTCCACCCATGGGCTGGTGGGTGGCTTGGTGGGTGCGGCATTGGCCGCCAGTGCCGGCAATTTCGAGGCGGTCATCTGGTGGCAGACGCACGGTGGACATTGGTGGCTGGCGCACGGCGTGGTGCCCAAGGTGATCATCCCGATGGTGGCCTCGCCACTGATCGGCTTTGCGGTGGCCTTCGTGCTGATGGTGGGCTTGTACGCGCTGTTGTTATGGTGTTCGCGCCGCAAGGGCTTCATCAATCGGCTGGGACGCACGCCGTTCGTCAACATGTTTTTCGGCAAATCGCAGATTGTCTCGTCGATGGCGATGGGCCTGTCGCACGGCATGAATGATGCTCAGAAAACCATGGGCATCGTGGCGCTGGCGCTGGCTGGCGCGACCGCCACTGGCACGTTCGATCATTTGCCGCACTGGCTGGCGTTTTTGCGCATCCACGAGTCGGCCAATGGCCACTTCAACGTGCCGGCATGGGTGGCCGTGGTGTGTGCGTTGATGATGGCGGCCGGTACGGCTGGCGGCGGCTGGCGCATCATCAAGACGCTGGGTCACAAGATGGTCAAGCTGCACCCGATCAACGGGTTTGTTGCCGAAACCAGTTCCGCGCTGGTCATTCTGGTGGCGTCGTTCTTTGGCATTCCGGTGTCGACGACCCATGTCGTTTCGTCCGCGATCATGGGCGTGGGTTCGGCCAAACGCTTCAATGCGGTGCGCTGGACGGTGGTGCAGCGCATGGTGTGGGCGTGGTTGCTGACACTGCCGATCACGGCGGTGCTGGCGTATCTGATCGCCGGTCTGCTTGGGATTGCGTGAAGCCGTCGGGGCCTGGGATTCAGATGATGGTGATGGTCTGGTCGTGGCCGCAACTCACGCCGGGTACCGGGTTGATGCCGGCGTAGGGTCCGAAGGCGGGGATCTTGTTGCCCAGCGTGACCTGCAGGGTCTTGGTCTGCTTGATCTCCTGGCACATCCGCTGGACTTGGTCCTGTATTTGATTGCCTTCGCCCTGCATGACCTTGGCGGCGGCTTTGTTGCTGGCCGACGATGCGTGGCCCATGCCGGCGGCGTGCTCGACCGATTGCCCGACCATGTGCAGCGCCTGGCCGGCCATATGCAAGCCGGTTTTTTTCATCCGCTGTTTGAAGGTGATGGCGTGGGCATGCAGGGCCGTGACCTGGGTGTAGTAATTTTGCAGCAGCTGGCGTTGTGCCGGCGTGATGTTGATGGCCTTCGCGCCGATGCTGAAACCGCCATTGGCCGTGATGGTGGCGGCCGGCGTGCTGGCGACGTGCAGGGTGACGCTGCGGCCATCGAAGCTGATGTCGCGGTGGCTGCTGCAGGCGGCCAGCATGGTGGTCAGTGCCACCATGCCGATCAGGGCGGTTGTGCGTGCGGCTTTCATCGGAGGGTCCTTGCCATGAAGACGACTGGTCATTCTACAGCTCGGTACGCCAGCGTCGCAGCCAGATGGCGGCGGCGATCATGAGCAGGCCGGCCAAGGCGCCCCACATGAAATCCGGCGTGAACAGCATTGCGTATTTCTGGGCCATCAGGCTTTCTGCCAACTGATTGATTCCGCCCCCTTGACCGCGGTTGGCGAAGGCCAGCCGCAGCGGGTTGCCATCGCCGAGAAACGCCGAGCTGCCGGGCAGCAGGCCGAGCAGGGCGCGCCCGAAGACGTGTTCCCAGCTCCAGGCCACCGCGTGACCCCAGGATTGCGTCCAGCCCACCCAGCTGAACAGGGCGCCGATTACCAGCGGCAGGGCGATGGCCCAGCGTGCGGTCTTGCCGGCGGAAAAGGCCGAGCACAGCATCAGCCAACCGACGGCGGGCAGCATCCATACCCAGTACACCGGTGCCGCGCCGAGCACGTTCAGCAGCAAGCGCCCCGGCTCGGCCGCGCCCATGATCGCGAAGAAATGGCCGCCATGCAGGCTGCCGGCAACGGCCCAGATCAGCAGCATGATGAAGGCACCGATGGCGCTGATGACGAAGGCGATGACGGTGGCCACGATGACCGCGCTGAACGCCTTGGAGATGACCGTATTGGTGTCCGACAGCGGCAGCGACTTCCAGAACAGGATGCTGCGGTCCCGGCGATCTTCGGACAGGTTTTTCATGCAGTAGGCGTACAGCACGCAAAACAGCACCAGCCCGACCATGCCGGTCAGGACCATGGCGCTGCCATCCATGAAATTGCCGAACTGTTGCAGTTGATCGGCATGGGCAATGCCGTGGAAGCGCACGTGCACGTGATCGCCGAAAATCATGGCCGTGACGAGGCCGAGGATCTGGATCAGGATGACCACCCCGGCGGTGATCACCGGTGCCCACAGGAACCCGCCGCGATGCTCCCAGAATTCGCGTCTGGTCAGCCAGTAGAACGTCTTGATGCTGCGGTTCATGCGTAGGTGTCCTTCATGGTGGCCACGAACAGGTCGCTGACCGATGGTCGGCGCACTTCGCCCAGTGCTTCCAGTTGCTCGCGCGACACACCGTCGTACAGGAAGATGCTCTTGCCGAACACCTGACGCTCGTCCAGCGGTTTGAGTGCGCGCGCGGCATCGATGCCCTGGCCGGGCGGGATCATCACTTCGGTGAAGCGTTCGCCGAGCGCATCCATGGATGTGTTCAGAGCGATCTTGCCGTCCTTGATGAAAATGAGATCGGTGAGAATGTGCTCGATCTCTTCCACCTGATGGGTGGTGACGAGGATGGTCTTGTCTTCGTCGAAATAGTCCTCCAGCAGGCGCTGGTAGAATTGCTTGCGATACAGAATGTCCAGGCCGAGCGTGGGCTCGTCGAGCACCAGAATGCGCGCGTCGATGGCCATCACCACGGCCAGATGCAGCTGCACGACCATGCCCTTGGACATTTGCTTGACGCGCATGTCGGGCGTGAGCTTGGTGCGTGCGATGAACTCCTGGCAGCGCTCGCGGCTGAAGCGCGGGTGCACGTTTTCGACGAAGTCGATCACTTCGCGCACGCGAATCCAGCGCGGCAACACCGCCACATCGGCAATGAAGCAGACCTGTTCCATCAGCTTGTTGCGGTCGTGACGCGGGTCCATGCCGAGCACGGACAGTTGGCCTTCGAAACTGATGAGACTGAGGATGGCCTTGAGCGCGGTGGTTTTGCCGGCGCCGTTGGGGCCGATCAGGCCGACGATGCGCCCCGATTCGATGTCGAAATCCACGTTGTCCAGCGCGCGTGTGGACTTGTAGCGTTTGCTCAGCCCGCGTGCCGTGATGACGGTACTCATGTCGCGTCGTCCTCCGTGGTGTGTTGCATCAAGGTGGCCAGGTCCAGCCCCAGCCGTTCGAGTCGCCGGTACAGAGCCGGCCATTCTTCGCGCAAAAAACGCTCGCGTTCGGAGCGCAGCAGCGCATCGGGAGCGCCTTCGGTCACGAACATGCCCAAACCCCTCCGTTTTTCGATCAACTGTTCGTCGACCAGCTCCTGATAGGCCTTGGACACGGTCAGCGGGTTGATCTGGTAATCGGCCGCGACTTGGCGCACCGAGGGCAACGCATCACCTTCGGTCAGGGCCCCGTCCAGGATCATCGCCACCATGCGGTCACGCAGCTGGCGATAAATCGGGACGTTGTCATTCCAGGTGATGGTCATGAAATCAGTCCTTGCCCATCCGCACGCTGGCGGAGCCAAACGAATAGTAAGGCATGTCCAGGTGCGATTTGCCAAGTTGCACGGTGACATCGGCGAGCAGGTGACTGAATGCGCTGTCCGAACCCATGGCGGCCACCGTGTGGTTGTGGGCAGTCGACGTGTTCGCCGTGCTGCTGGCGATGGCCGGAGCCGTTACCGTGATGGTCGGCAGGGTGGTGACCGGCATGCCGTTGACGGCATCGGCCTGCAACGGCTGGAATGGATTCGGGGATGCCAGGGCGGCAATGGTGCCCGCCGTGATCAGTACGGAGGCGGTCAGGGAAATCAGGGTACGGGTGAACATCAGTAGCTCCTTTGGTGTTGTCGTTGGCCGGTGTTGTAGTTAACTATAACACTAGGATTGAAGCTGGCAAGCATGACTGATGGCACAGATGGCGTGTCTGGTCGGGAAACGATGCTGCGCTGCGTATTGCGGTGTGTATTGGCCGGCAAAACAAGCTTCAACTCCGGCAGTGGGATACCTGGAAGTGGTTGTGCCGGGGAAAAGCTGGAAGTTGCGTCAAGGCTGTGTGCAAAATCCACGGGAGCCAGTGTCAATTTTTGGTGGACTCATTCGTCGATGAATGGAAACCACCACGAGAGGAGCTTCACCATGCGACTGATCAGCTATCTGTTTTTCAAGGACAATGCCGCACAGGCCTTCGATTTCTATGCCAAGGCCCTGGGCGGCAGGATCGAGGCCAAGGTCACGATGGGCGAGATGCCCGGCACGGAAGATTTGCCTCCGGAGGTGTGCAAGCTCATTGCGCACGTGCGGTTGGTGGTGGGAGACGCGGTGCTGATGGGGTCGGATTGGTGTGGCCCCACGCAACAGCCGTATCCCGGCATCCACGGCAACCGCGTGTGCCTGAGCGTCGACACGTCCGAGGAAGCCGAGCGCGTGTTTGCGGCCTTGAGCGAAGGTGGCGAGGTGATGATGCCGATTGGTGAAACGTCCTGGTCGCAACGCTTCGGCATGTTCACTGATCGCTTCGGCGCGCACTGGTGGATACGCTGGTAATGGATGACCAACGTTCCGGCAAATGTTGACCATCCTGCTGGTAATAGCTGACCACCATGCTGTTGCTGACCAGTTCACATGCCACCAACGGATTGTCGAACCGGGTGGTGTGATTCTTCAGTGGAACGGTCTTAGTCCAGCCGGATGGGCGGCCGCACCTGCACATTGAGTCGGTCGACCAGCCCACAGCAGGCTGCCGCGCCAGAATCCGTGCAGGTGAGCCTGGTGGCTGCGGTAGAGTGCAAAAAGCCAAGAAGATGATCAGCGCGATCACCGAAAGCGATCACTGTTGCCGTACAAACTGATCACCGACACCACTCAGTT
>DASVGO010000047.1:0-39130 GCA_036379495.1 Rhodanobacteraceae bacterium
GGCGCCGATCGCATTGCCGCCAATGGCGACGTGGCCAACAAGATCGGCAGCTACCAGCTGGCGATTGCCGCACGCCATCACGGGGTCAAGTTCATGGTGGTGGCGCCGTCGTCCACGGTGGACTTGGCCACCGCGTCCGGCGCTGAAATCGACATCGAGCTGCGTGATCCGAACGAGTTGCTGTCGTTTGCCGGCAAGCGCATCGTCATCGAAGGTGCGGCGGCATGGAATCCGGTGTTCGACGTGGTGCCGGCGGACCTGATCGATGCGTTGGTCACCGAGCGCGGGGTGCTGACCGAGCCGGATGCCGACACCATGCGCGCGCTGTTTGCCGATGCCTGAGTCCGTCTCCGGACGGATGTGGTGATCATTTCGGCCAGCGTAGCGGCAGTACTTTTTTCAAGGTGCGGAACGGCGTTTTCGACAAGCGCGAAAATGCGCTGTAACTCGTTGTTTTGAAAAGTCAAATAACGGGCAATCCGGGCCTCGTTGTGATATACTCGGAAGGCTCCGTGAATCGGCTCTGCGACACGCCTTCGGCGGCGTGCCACGGGACCCACTTTTGTTTTCAAAGGGACGTCATACATGGCAGAACTCGCCAAAGAAGTCATTCGGGTCAACATCGAAGACGAGATGCGTCAGAGTTACCTCGATTACGCCATGAGCGTGATCGTGGGGCGTGCGCTCCCCGATGTGCGCGACGGTCTCAAGCCGGTGCACCGGCGCGTGCTGTTTGCCATGAACGAGCTGGGCAACGCGTACAACAAGGCGCACAAGAAGTCCGCCCGCGTGGTCGGTGACGTCATCGGCAAATACCACCCGCATGGCGATGCCTCGGTGTATGACGCCATCGTGCGTTTGGCGCAGCCGTTTTCATTGCGCTACATGCTGGTCGATGGCCAGGGCAACTTCGGTTCCATCGATGGCGACAACGCGGCCGCCATGCGTTACACCGAAGTGCGCATGGCCAAGCTGGCACACGAGCTGCTGGCCGACATCGACAAGGACACCGTCGACTTCGGGCCCAACTATGACGAGTCCGAACAAGAACCGTTGGTGCTGCCCACGCGCGTGCCCAACCTGCTGATCAACGGCTCGGCCGGCATCGCGGTGGGCATGGCGACCAACATTCCGCCGCACAATTTGAACGAGGTGATCGCCGGCACCATCGCGTTGATCGACAACCCGAGCTTGTCCATCGATGATCTGATGGGCTACATCCCGGGCCCGGATTTTCCGACCCACGGCATCATCAACGGCGCCGCCGGCATCGTTGCGGCCTATCGCACCGGTCGCGGCCGCATCCGCGTGCGTGCGCGTGCACAGATCGAGACCGATGCCAAGGGGCACGAGACGATCATCGTCGACGAGATTCCCTATCAGGTGAACAAGGCCAAGCTGATCGAGAAGATCGCCGAGCTGGTCAAGGAAAAACGCCTCGAAGGCATCTCCGCGTTGCGCGACGAATCCGACAAGGACGGCATGCGTATCGTCATCGAGGTGCGTCGTGACGCCATGGGCGACGTGGTGCTGAACAACCTGTATCAGCAAACGCAGATGCAGGTGACCTTCGGCATCAACATGGTGGCACTGGTTGACGGCCGTCCGCAGGTGCTCAACCTCAAGCAGATTCTCGAAGCGTTCATCCGCCATCGCCGCGAGGTCGTTACTCGGCGCACCATTTTCGAACTGCGCAAGGCGCGTGCACGTGCGCATGTGCTGGAAGGCTTGACGGTGGCGCTGGCCAACATCGACGAGATGATCGAGTTGATCAAGACCTCGGCCTCGCCGGTCGAAGCGCGCGAACGCATGCTGGCGCGGCGCTGGCAGCCGGGTCTGGTGGCCACGTTGCTGCAAGCCGCCGGCGCCGATGCCTCGCGACCCGAAGACATGGATCCGCGCGACGGCCTCAAGGCCGATGGCTACAAGCTGTCCGACACGCAGGCGCAGGAAATCCTGGCCATGCGTCTGCATCGCCTGACCGGTCTGGAACAGGAAAAACTGAGCGACGAATATCGCGAATTGCTCGATGCCATTCGCGGTCTGATCGCGATCCTCGAGGATCCGGAAAGGTTGCTGCAGGTGATTCGCGACGAGCTTGCCGTCATCAAGGAAACCTATGGCGACGCACGGCGCACCGAGATCGTGCATGCCATGGACGATCTGGACATTCTCGATCTGATCGAGCCGGAGGATGTGGTCGTCACCTTGTCGCATACCGGCTACGTCAAGCGCCAGCCGGCCAGCGGTTATCGCGCCCAGCGGCGTGGCGGCAAGGGGCGTTCGGCGTCCAGTTTGAAAGACGAGGATGTGGTCGAGCAACTGTGGGTGGTCAACACGCATGACACGCTGCTCACCTTCACCAGCACCGGCCGCGTGTACTGGCTCAACGTGTATCACATCCCCGAAGCCGGTTCGGGCGCGCGCGGCAAGCCCATCGTCAACCTGCTGCCGCTGGAAGAGGGCGAGCGCGTGCAGGCGATCTTGCCGGTGCGCGAGTACAGCGAGAACCGCTATGCCTTGTTCGCCACGCGCCAGGGCAAGGTCAAGAAAACACCGTTGACCGAGTTTGCCTATCAGCTGCAGAAGGGCAAGATCGCGATTCGTCTGGAAGAGGGCGATGCCTTGGTCGATGTGGAACTGACCGACGGCGAAAGTGATGTGCTGTTGTTTGCCTCCAATGGCAAGGTCAACCGTTTCGACGAGAACACCGTGCGTTCGATGGGCCGTACCGCTGCCGGCGTGCGCGGCATGTTGCTGGCCGGCGCTGCCGACGTGGTGTCGCTGATCGTGATCCGCGGCGATGACAAGGGCGAGGGCGATATCCTCACCGCCACCGAACGCGGTTATGGCAAGCGCACGGCGCTGGCCGAGTTCCCGAAAAAGGGACGTGGCACGCAGGGCGTGATCGGCATCAAGTGCTCCGAGCGTAATGGCCCGCTGGTGGCCGCGCAGCAGGTGGCCGAAAACGACGAGCTGATGCTGATTTCCGATCAGGGCACCTTGGTGCGCACGCGCGTGGCCGAAGTGTCATGCCTGAGCCGCAACACCCAGGGCGTCACCCTGATCCGCCTGCCCGACGAGGAAAAACTGGTCGGCGTGGTGCGTCTGGATGCCGACGAAGACAGCGATGAAGCTGATGATGCTGGCGAGGACGCACCTCAAGGCACTGGCGAGTGATGCAAGGTCGGGTTGGCTTTACCAACCCGACATCTCCACGGTTTGACGCGTCGGGTTGGTGCAGCCAACCCGACCAGCGTTTGCAGAAGCGGTCGGTGGCCGCAGCGTTTTTTTGCAAGCAATCAATCGCGCCCAGGCTGATGAATGGCATCGATCGCTTCGAGCATCGCCTCGGCGCTGGATACCCGGAATTCGCCCGGCGCTTCGACGTGCAGGATTTTCACCACGCCGTCCTCGGCGTACAACGCAAAGCGTTTCGCGCGCAGACCCATGCCGAAACCGCTGCCATCCATGTCCAGACCCAGTGCTTTCGCGAACGTGCCGTTACCGTCCGCCAGCATGGTCAGGGCGGGCGGCACGTTTTGCGCTTGCGCCCAGGCACGCATCACGAAGGCATCGTTGACGGACAGGCAGGCGACTTTGATGCCACGCTGTTCGAATTCGGCAAAACGTTCCGCGTAGCCCGGCAGGTGTCGGTTCGAGCAGGTCGGCGTGAAGGCGCCGGGCACGGCAAACATCACAACTTTGGGCGCGGCGAAAAAGGCTTGTGCCGACACGCTTTCGACCTTGTCGTTGAGCACGTTGAGCGTGGCTTCCGGCATGCGGTCGCCGATTTGGATGGTGGTGGTCATGGCTGCTTGGCCGGTGGGGGACGAGATTCGATGATAACGTGACGTTGGCGTGTGCAGGTGATGCTTGAATCCTGGCCTGCAGCACTTATCTTTGTCAGATTGCCATCTTGGCCGCGCTCGTCGCGTCCGCCGATCCTGCTCGTGGAGAGTGCATGGAATTCAAGGATTACTACGATGTCCTCGGTGTCGCCGCCGACGCCAGCGAGGCCGACATCAAGTCGGCGTATCGCAAGTTGGCGCGCAAATATCATCCGGACAAGAACAAGGATGCCGGTGCCGAGGAGCGTTTCAAGGAAGTCAACGAAGCCCACGAGGTACTCAAGGACAAGGACAAGCGCCGCGCCTACGACGAGGTGCGCGCCGGCGGTTATCGTGCCGGCGACCAGTTCCGCCCACCGCCGGGTTGGGGTCATGGCGGTGGTGCGCAAGGTTTTCAGTACGGCGGCGACGGCGGTTTTGGTGGCGCGAATTTCAGCGACTTCTTCGAAAGCCTGTTCGGTCAGGCCGCGCGTGGCGGCGGACGCTCGCGTGCGCAACGTGGGCAAGACGTGCAGGCGCACATCGACGTCGACCTTGCCACGGCTTATGCCGGCGGCAAGACGCGTGTCGGTCTGAGCGATGGTCAGGGCGGCGAAAAGGTGCTGGAGGTCAAGATTCCCGCCGGAATCCAGTCTGGTCAGGTGATTCGTCTGGGCGGGCAGGGGCAACCGGGTTTCGGTGGCGGTCCCGCCGGCGACTTGTTGCTGGAAGTCGGCATTCGTGCCGATGCCCGATTCCTGCTTGATGGTCGTCACGTGCTGAGCACGCTGGCCATCGCGCCATGGGAAGCCGCCTTGGGCGCCACGGTCGATGTGCCGACGCTGGGCGGTGTGGTCCAGTTGCGCGTGCCGGCAGGGTCGCAGTCCGGTCGCAAACTGCGTCTCAAGGGGCGTGGGTTGCCGGGCAAGGAAGCGGGTGACCATACGGTCACGTTGGAAATTCGCACGCCGGCTGCCGAGAGTGACGAAGCCAAGTCGGCATACGCCGCGTTTCGCGATGCCTTTGTCGATTTTCGTCCACGCGATTGATCGAATGGGTCGACCACGCGCCGCAGTTTGCTAAGCTTGGCGCGCTCCCGCATGCCCGGGTGGCGGAATCGGTAGACGCAGCGGACTTAAAATCCGCAGGCTTTGGCCATCCGGGTTCGAGCCCCGGCCCGGGCACCAGCCATGGCGAGCTGTCGCTGTCATGGCGCAGTGCGCCAGTCGTGATCGTTTCGATCGGCCGGTGCCGGGAAGCAGCTCGGTGGCAGTGACGCTCGTGGCGCTACCCTGCTAAAGCAGGCCGGGTCGAGATCGTGGTGCTGAGCGGGGCACAACCGCGTGAAGAGTGCCGCTGGGGCCGCTCGTCCAGTGTCGTACGGGGCGCCCGGCCGGCTTGTGTTTTTCCCCGCCGGGTTTTCCGACCTGTTGCCCACTTGGCCCGACCTTGCCGAGTGCACGGAGCTTGGCGGCGTCGAAGTGACGCAGTACCTGCGCAGGCTTGCGAGGTTGACCTGCCGCGACGGTCAAGTGCGCCGCGGCAGGTGATTGCTGAATGCTCGGGCAGGGATCAGGGCTCGGTTTTCGGTGGCATCGACTCGTGTACCGCGGGCCTGGCCGAGCCAAGGAGTTCGCCCTGCGCGGGCTGGACCGGCTTGACCGTCCCCGCGTTGATCGCCAAGTCCGGAGCTGCCGGATTCGCATGGGGCGTTGGTACCGATTCGGGCCGAGGGGTTGAGGTCGGTGCAGGAGACGGCATGGCTGCGGGAGCCGTAGCTGGAGCCGAAACCGGAATCGAAGCCGTCGACGCGGGGCTGTTGCCGGCGGCGGGGGTCGGTGCATGGGTGCTGACGGAAGTCGATGGCGGCGGAACGGCGGAAGTCGGCGTCTCTGCAAGACGCGGCGCCGGTGTACGTGATGCGTCGACCGACCGAGACGGGCTCGCAGCCTGACCGGGTGGCGTCGCGGAAGCGACCTGCGCGGTGGCTGTCGGGCGTGGACGTGGCGCGGCGGGTACAGGTGCGATGGTGCCGACTGGGGCGACTGCATGCCGGGTATCGCCATCCTCGTCGTCGTAGTCGCGTCCCTGTTCTTGCTGGTTTTGAACCGCATTGCCATCGGCCGTGACGGGGGCATTCGAACGGCGCCGACGCCGGCCACCGCGACGACCACGGCGGCGACGCTGGCCGTTGCCCTCGACGGCGGATGCTTCATCGTTGCCGGTGGGCGCCTGGCTGCTCGGATGGTCGGCAATCGCAGGTTCGGTTGCGGGTTTGGCTGGTGCCTGATTCGCTGGAGCGGGAGGCGCCGGTGCTGGAACCGGGGCGGGCGTCGGCACGGGCGTCTGTGATGCCGATGCCGGTGATGGTGTGGTTTCCTGTTTGGGCCTGGCCCGGTTTTCGGTGCCGGTGTCGTTCCTGGCCGGTGCATTCTTGCGTGCGTTGTTGCCGCGCTCGTTGCGTTCCGGACGCGCGTTTGCCTGGTTCGGGTTTTTGTCCTGCGTGGCATCGTTGCGACGGGAACGGTTGCCGGCATTGCCGCCTGCGGCACCAGCCCTGTCGGTCTGGGGCTTGCGGTTGTCGTTCTGTCGGCGTGAACGATTGGCTGCTGCCTGGTTGGCCGAACCCTGGCGCGATGCGTTGCGCGCGCGGTCGGTGGTGCGTCCTGGTGTCGCGGAACGGGCCGCATCCCTGGCGTTGTTGTCACGCTTGCCGGTGTTCTCCGGCGCCGGGATTTCATGGTTGCCGCCGAACCAGCCGAACAGGCGGGACAGAATGCCGCCGCTGGTGTTGCTGTTTGCGCTGGTGGCCGCGAGCGTGCCGCCGGTGGCAGGTGTTGTTTCTTCTGCATGTTCGCGCAAGGGTGCCGGCGTGGAAGGCACGATGCGGCTGACGACCGGCTCCTCGCTGTGGCTCTCCTGGCCCATCTTGCGCACTGGCGTCTCGATCACGGCGGTCAGCCGCTCGTAGCTGGGCTTGCTGTGCTCGCCCATGTCGGCGTCGCGGATGCGCGTGATTTCCAGATGCGGCGTTTCCAATTTGTCATCGGCCACCACGACCACGTGCACCTTGTGGCGCAGTTCGATTTCGACCACGCCGGCACGCTTTTCGTTGAGCAGGAAGTTGGCCACACTGACCGGCGCCTGCACCAGCACCTGGCCGGTCGAATCCTTCATGGCGTGCTCTTCGATCAGGCGCAACGTCGACAGCGACAGCGATTCGACGCTGCGGATGAAACCGTGGCCTTCGCAACGCGGGCACAGGATTTGCGTGGCCTCGCCGAGACTCGGACGCAGGCGCTGGCGCGACATTTCCATCAGGCCGAAACGCGAGATGCGACCGACCTGGATGCGCGCGCGGTCGGTCTTGAGCGCGTCCTTGAGCTTTTCCTCGACCTCGCGCTGGTGGCGCGGGCTGTCCATGTCGATGAAGTCGATCACCACCAGGCCGCCGACGTCGCGGATGCGCATCTGGCGAGCGATTTCGACGGCCGCCTCGCAGTTGGTGTGGAACGCGGTCTCCTCGATGTCGCTGCCCTTGGTGGCGCGCGCCGAGTTGACGTCGATCGAGGTCAGGGCTTCGGTCGGATCAATGACGATGGAGCCACCCGAAGGCAGGCGCACGTTGCGCGCGAACGCGTCCGAAATGGCGCTTTCGATCTGGAATCGCGAGAACAGCGGGATGTCATCACGGTACAGCTTGAGCTTGTTCAGCGAGGTCGGCATGACCTGCTGCATGAACTCGCGCGCGTCGTTGTACATCGACTCTTCGTCGATGAGGATCTCGCCGATGTCGCTGCGCAGGTAGTCGCGCAGGGCGCGGATGAACAGGCGCGATTCCTGGTAGATCAGGAACGGTGCCTTGCGCGCGCTGGCGGCGCTCGAAATGGCTTTCCACAGTTGCAGCAGGTAATCCAGATCCCACTGCAGTTCCTCGGCGTCACGGCCGGTGCCGGCGGTGCGCACGATCAGGCCCATGCCGTCGGGCACGCTCACGTGGTCCAGCGCTTCCTTGAGCGCGCGGCGATCCTCACCCTCGATGCGGCGTGACACGCCACCGGCGCGCGGGCTGTTGGGCATCAGCACCATGTAACGACCGGCCAGCGAGATGTAGGTGGTCAGCGCCGCACCCTTGTTGCCGCGCTCTTCCTTTTCAACCTGGACGACAATGTCCTGGCCTTCCTTGAGCAACTCGCGGATGCCGGCCTTGTGGTGATCGACACCGGGTTGGAAATACTCGTGGGCGATTTCCTTGAGCGGCAAAAAGCCGTGACGCTCGGCGCCGTAATCGATGAAACAGGCTTCCAGCGAGGGCTCGACGCGAGTGATGCGGCCCTTGTAGATGTTGGATTTTTTCTGCTCGTTGGAAGGGATTTCGATGTCGAGGTCGTACAGGGCTTGACCATCGACAATGGCCACACGCAACTCTTCGCGCTGAGTTGCGTTGATCAACATGCGTTTCATTTTTGTTGTCCTCGGCTGCGCCGACCGTTGCACGTTCCTGGCGGCGCCTTGTGGGGCGGCCTGGCCTGGAGCGCACACGGCGGCTGCGGCAATGGGGCCGGAGCAGTCATTGCTCCGGTACGATTGTTCAGCTGCGTGGGTCCGTCCGCGCGGACGACTCGGACATGCCGGTCACCGCAAACGCGATGGTTCGCGGTGCACGCCAAGGCCGCTGTCTGGGCCAGCACAGCGGACACGGACCTACCCGAACCGTTACGATGTCAGGGACAATGGCGACATCGACGCGAGGCATCGACGCCACTCTTGTCGACGCGACGGCTGGGTTCCGTACCCGGTCGTACGTTGCAAGCCGGACGGCTTTACGCCTTCGCAGTATAACCTTTGTGATCGGATTTTTTCAATGCAGACGGCAACTTCCCGCGCCTCGTTCAGCCAGGTTCAACTGGTCGCCATTGGCCCCGAACGGGACGGTCAGCGGGTCGACAATTGCCTGACTACCTTGCTCAAGGGGGTGCCGCGCAGCCTGATCTACCGTCTGCTCAGGACCGGGCAGGTGCGGATCAACGGCAAGCGCGCCAAGCCCGACACCCGGCTGGCCACTGGCGATCAGCTGCGCATTCCGCCGGTCAAAGTGGAGACACGAGACCATGGCGAGCCACCCCCGGAGCTGGCGCGGCAGCTGAATGATTGCGTGACTTTCGAGGATCGGCACTTCCTTGTCATCGACAAGCCTTCCGGCGTGGCCAGCCACGGTGGCAGCGGCGTCAGCCATGGTGCCATCGAATTGCTGCGCGCGGCGCGTCCGGACGAGCATCTGGAACTGGTGCACCGACTGGATCGTGATACCAGCGGGGTTCTGGTGCTGGCCAAAACCCGCACGGGATTGACCGGCCTGCAAGCGTTGATTCGCGAGGGTGGCGTGACCAAGCAATATCTGGCCTTGTTGGTCGGGCGGCCCGGGCGGGCCCGGTTCGACGTCAACGCGCCGTTGCGGAAATCGATCTTGCAAGGTGGCGAGCGCATGGTGCGCGTGGCCGACGACGGCAAGCCTGCGCTGACGTTTTTCAAGGAGGTGGAACGCTACGCCCGGTCCAGTCTGATGCAGGTCACCTTGGGCAGCGGACGCACCCATCAGATTCGCGTGCATGCCGCCCACGTCGGCCATCCGTTGGCCGGCGATGCCAAGTACGGGGATCGCGAGGCCAACCAGCGGTTGCGCAAGCAGGGGTTGAAACGGCTGTTCCTGCATGCCGCCCGCTTCGAATTCGAGCTGGGCGAGCGCAGTTACAGTTTCAGCACGCCGCTGCCGGACGAGTTGCGGGAGTTTCTCGACCGGCTGGCTTGATGCGGCCGCAGGTTGTCTGGGACCGGAATATCCGATGCCGCGTCGCAGCGTGTCGGGGGCTTCAGACCCCCGGCACCACGGCGCGCACCAGCGGCATGGCCATGGACAGCATGTCCGAGCCACCATCGGTGAGTGCAGTCATGCTGCTGACCGTGGAGGCAATGCCTTCGAGCATGATCGCGATGACCGACAGGGACACGCCCAAGCGGACCGCCACGTTGCGCCACACCTTGCCATTGCGGGAATCCTCGCCGCCTTGTTCGGCCTGGATGCGCAACAACCAGGGCATGGTGTCTTCGCCAAGCTGCTTGCACATGGCGTCGATGGTGGCGGCCTCGGCCTGACTGCCGCGCGTGCGCCAATTGCTGACGGTCTGCACTTTCACGCCGAGGTGCAAGGCGGCCTGACGATCCGAACGCACGGCCAGCGATTCCTTGTAGCGATCGAAAAGGGTGGTGGTGGTGTTCATGGATTCACCTGACTTGGAATTGGGGTGCATGTATAGCAGTTATTGGGGCGGATGCAATGGCAGGGCAAACGCCCGGCGGGATCCGTGCCCTGCACGAGTATCGCACATTTTACTCATAATGGGGTTGACTTGCCCGGATTCGCTGGCTACCGTGAGCTGCGAACAGCCATGGGGATGGCGTGCGCGCGCAGGATGCAGGAGGGTGGAGCGCGGTGTGGAAGGGCATGAATCCTTGTCATTGGCATGATCTGTGGCTGCTGGACCGCGGATCGCGTTGGTGCGCGTGGTGACCTGAGCCGCATGATGTTTTGCTTGCGTTCGATGCAATTAAGTGTATCATTGTATTGATACACGTGTATGCGCGTATGGAATTCGTGCCGGAGGCTTGATGACGTGAGCGTTGTCGGTGCGGGTCGAGGGATTCGTGCATCCGTCTCGCGGATGCCGGTTGGTTTTCAATCTGGATGGGAGACAAATGTGAAACGAAGCAAGATGACGTATCTGGCGGTAGCCGTGGCCATGGTGCTGGGTTCGGTCAGCGTGACAAGCCTGGCGAAAACGGCGCCGGCCGAGGTCACGCGCGCCACGCTCGCCAATGGCTTGCGCGTGGTGATCGTTCGCGACACGCTGGCGCCGGTGGTTACCACCGAGATGAATTATCTGGTGGGCGCGGACGAGGCGCCGAAAGGCTTTCCAGGCATGGCGCACGCCATGGAGCACATGATGTTCCGCGGCAGCCCGGGGCTGTCCAAGAACCAGTTGCTGGCAATTGCTTCGGACATGGGCGGCAACTTCGATGCCGACACCCAACACGGCGTTACCCAGTACTACTTCACCGTGCCGGCGCAAGATCTGGACGTGGCATTGCACATCGCCGCCACCCGCATGCGCGGTGTGGATGTCACGGAAAAAGGCTGGCAGAAGGAACGCGGCGCGATCGAGCAGGAAGTCTCGCGCGACCATTCCAATCCGGCCTTCAAGTTCCAGTTGCAACTGGCCCAGCACATGTTCGCAGGGACGCCGTACGCATGGCAGGGCTTGGGCACGCGGCCCTCGTTCAACAAGACCACGGCCGCGCAGCTGCACAAGTTCTACACAACCTGGTACGCACCCAACAACGCCATTCTGGTGATCGCCGGTGATGTGGATCCGAGTGTTGCACTGAGCAAGGTCAAAGCCCTGTTCGGCAGCATTCCGCGCAAGACGCTGCCGGCCAAGCCGGCGTTCCATTTTTCGACGATGTCGGCGCACACCATCACGCTGTCGACCGATTTCCCGGTGGGCATCGTGGTCAAGGCCTGGCGCCTGCCGGGCTTGCGCGACAAGGATTACGCCACCGCGCTGGTGCTGTCCGGTGCCATGGGTTCCAAGCGTGGTCAGTTGTTTGCCATGGGCATGACCGGCAAGGCGCTGTTTGGCGGCTTTGGCGGCCGGTTCATGCCGCATGCCGGCATCGCGTTTGCCCAGGCCGGGTTCCCGCGTGGCGGCGATGCCAAGGCCACGCTCACGAACGTCAATGCCATCATGGCGGCGACGGCAGCCAAGGGTGTGCCTGCGGCGCTGGTCGAGGCAGCCAAGCAGAAGGTCATTGCCGGCCTGGAGTACAAGAAAAATTCGGTATCGGGGCTGGCCAATGCATGGTCGGCGGCGCTGGCCAATGGCGGCTTCCATTCGCCGGATGACCTGCGTGCGGCGATCGCGCGCGTGACGCCGGCGCAAGTCAATGCGCTGGCCAAGCGCATTTTCAATCCGGCCCATGCAATGACGGCCATCCTGACACCGCAGTCGTCGGGCAAGCCGATTTCGCACAGCAAGTTTGGTGGGGCTGAAAGTTTTGCCGGCAAGCCCAGCGGGCAAGTCACGCTGCCGTCGTGGGCGCAGGCGGCGTTTGCGAAACTCTCGATTCCGGATTTGAACACGCATCCGACCGCGTTCACGCTGGCCAATGGCCTGCACGTGATCGTGCAGCCCGAGTCGGTCAGCAAAACGGTGGAAGTTTTCGGCGAGGTCAAGACCAATTCGGACATGCAGGCGCCCAAGGGGCAAAAGGGCGTGGGTCGAGTGCTTGAGTCGATGTTCAATTTCGGCACCGAAAAACTCAATCGTCTGCAGTTCCAGGCAGCGCTGGATGCCATCAGCGCGAATGAAAGTGCCGGCACCAGTTTCTCGCTGGCGGTACCGGCCAGGCATTTTGCGCAGGGCATGCAGCTGCTGGCGGCGAACGAATTGCATCCGGCCATGCCGATGCCGTATTTCATGGTCATGCGACGCAATGCAGCTGGTCAACAGGCTGGTACGCTGAAGTCGCCCGCATTCATCAACTCCATGCACATGAACCGTGCCTTGTATCCGGCCAGTTTTCCGGGCAATCGTTATGCGACGCCAAAGTCGATCAATGCCTTGACCCTGGCCGACATCAAGGCGTACCAGAAGCAGGTGTTCCGCCCCGACATGACGACCATCGTCGTGATCGGTGACGTGACGCCTGCGGCGGCGCGCAAGGTGGTCGAGGCAAGTTTCGGAAGCTGGAAAGCCTCCGGCGCGAAGCCCGATACGGACTACCCGGCGGTGCCGCCGAACAAGCCCACCCAGTTCAATACGCCCGACAAGTCGGCCGTGCAGGATTCGGTGAGCATGACCGAAACCATCGCCTTGAACTCGGACAACCCGGACCGCTATGCGCTGACGCTGGGCAACGACGTGCTCGGTGGCGGGTTCCATTCGCATCTGATGCGCGATCTGCGCGTCAAGGGCGGGCTGGTGTATGGCGTGAGCAGCGGCACGGATCTGGAAAAGTACAACAGCACGTTTTCGGTGAACTTCGGCTGCGATCCGGACAAGGTGTCCGAGGCGCGGGCCATGGTGGTCCGCGACATCAAGCAGATGCAGACGGCGCCGGTCACTGCTGCTGAACTGCACTATGCCAAGGGCAAGATCCTGCGTCAGTTGCAGCTGAGCCAGTCCAGCTTTGGCGGGATCGGTGGTGCTTTGCTGAGCTTGTCGGTGCAAGGCAAGCCGCTTGACAGCCTGCAGGTTGCCGCGCACAAGTACTACGCCATGAGCGCCGACAAAATCCAGTCGGTGTTCAAGCAGTACCTGCGTCCTAACGCCTTTGTCACGGCGGTCAAGGGGCCGGCGCCCAAGGGCTGATTCACTCGGGTTGTTGCAAACGAGAACGGCGGTCATGCGCAGACATGGCCGCCGTTCTCATGCGCGCATGCGCCATGCAAATCAGCGCAATAGCGCTTCCACCCGGGCGGCACAGATGAAATCGTTCATCGACAAGCCGCCAACGTCGTGCGTGGACCAGTTCACGCGACAGTGGCCATAGCCGGCTTCGAGATCGGGGTGGTGATCTTCGTGGTTGGCCATGAAGCCGACGGCGTTGATGAAGCCCAGCGTGTGGTGGAAATCCTTGAAGCTGAAATCGCGGCTGATGGTCTTGCCATCCTTGCCGCGTTCCCAGCCCGGGAGCATGGCCAGAAGGGCATCAACCTGTGCGGCATCCAGCGCAGCCTCGCCCTTGCGGGGTTGGCAATGAAGGCTGGCAAGTTCGTCCGGGGTCATGGTGGATTCCTTGATGGTGGTGATGATGCAAGCTTCGGCAGGGACGACCGGAAAGTCAAAGCCCGACAGCGCGATCATTGAAAAACCCGGCGCATGGCCGGGTTTTCAAGACAGTGCGTGATGTGACGCAACGGGCTCAACCGCCACCCTGGATGTGATGCTTGAGGCTCGACAACGGTGTCTTCTGGGCGGCGAAGTAGGCGGCGATCTCGCGCATGTCCTGATCGGACAATTGCGAAGCCATGCCCTTCATGATCGCGTTCTGGCGCTGGCCGTCCTTGTATTCGTGCAGCGCCTGCACGATGTAGTCGGCGTGCTGGCCGGCCAGGTCGGGGTATTGCGGGGCCACGGCGATGCCGTATTTGCCATGACAGGCCTCGCAGGTCACGGCCTTCTTGGCACCGGGACCGGTGAACGGCTGGCGTGGAGTTTTCGGCGTCAGTTTGTGCGGATTCAAGCTGGACAGATACGCCGCGATGTTGGCGATGTCCTGATCGGTCATGTCCTCGGCCTGCGCATCCATGGTCGGGTGCTTGCGGATGCCTTGCTGGTACTCGTGCAGGGCCGTGATGATGTATTGCTCGTTCTGGCCGGCGATCAGCGGCACGTGATACATCGGATAGGCATTCTGATAATTGGGAATGCCGTGGCAGCCGGCGCAGGTGTACACGAAGGTTCGCCCGGCCGCCTTGTTGCCCTTGAGCGTCAGATAACTTTGGGCATGCGCGGTGCCGAAACCGAACAGCATGGCGACAGACAGGACGGCAAGCAGCATGGATCGTGACATGAATGGCTCCCCGCAAACGGCCGATGGCCGGTTCTCGCAAAAAGTACCGCGTTCAGGCAAGTGTCACAACAGGCTGCCGAGGATGTGGATGCCCGCGATGTACTCGCCAATCATGGTGCCGATATTGACCAACATGAATAGCACAAATACGCGTGCGACGCGGTTGCGCCACCATCCGCGCCAGTGCGACACATCGTCGCGCAGGGTCTCGAAGTCGGCCACTTTCGGCTTGCGCGTCCACACTTCGACCAGCGCGCCGACGGCCCCGGCGGGAATGCCGGGGCGGAACGGCTTGAGCGGCGCGGCGATGAACGAGGCGACGATGCTCAACGGGTGACCGCCGGCGGCCAACGCGCCCAGTGCAGCCAGTCCGCCGGTGGCGAGAACCCAGTCGCGCAAGGCCTGCGCGCCCAGCTGCGTGTTGCGGTGAAAGGCAAAGCCGATGGCCGCGAAGATCAGCAGTACCAGCCCGATGGCCAGCCATTTGGGCCAGCGTGCCTTGGGCGGGATGGCGGCCAATCGGGCGGCAATGCCGGCGGGCGCTTCGGTCTGGGTCCGCAGCTGTTCGCCGGTGCCTTTGAGATGGCCGGCGCCGATCACCACCAGCACCTGTCGCACGTCAGGCTGGTTGCTGGAGCATTCACGCAGGCGGGCCGCCATGTAGCGGTCGCGCTCGCCGATCAGGCTGGCATACAGCGGCGCCGAATTTTTGGCGAATTCGTTGAAGGCGCCTTCCAGCATGTCGCCCTGCTTGAGTTTTTCGATGTCTTCCTCGGCGATATCCTCGCGCTCGATCACGCTGCCGATGAGGCCGCCCAGTACGCCGAATTTGTCGCGCCAGCCAAGGTTGCGCCAGGCGCGTTTGAGGGTGGCGCCGATGTCGCGGTCGACCAGCCACAGCGGCAAGCCGGCGGCTTCCGCGCCGTGCATCGCGGCCTTCATCTCGGCGCCTGGTTCGATGCCGTATTGCTCGGCCAGGCGCTTCTGGAACGAAGCCAGCGCAAGGCTCGCGGCGACCATGCCGGTCTTGCCTTGACGGATCACCTGGAACAGGTCCATGCGTTTGAAGGCTTCAGGATCGCGAATGCTCTGGGCGCGGCTTTCGCACAGCTCGATCGCCACGGCATCGAAAGGTTCGCTGGCGAGCATGGCTTCGACGGCCGCCACGCTGGCGCGTGATACGTGCGCGGTGCCCAGCAACACGTATTCCACACCGTCACGCTGGATGCGTTCAACGGGCTGGTTGGCGAGCGCGGAGGTCGTGTCCGGCGGGGTCTCGGAGGCGATTGGTGTCATGACGTCGTGCAAGGCAGGTGGAACCGCAAGCATGGGGGCTGCATGGGCTGCGGACAAGCCGGGCCGCAGCGGGCTGCCCGGTGCCGCGTCGGCCTCAGTCGCGGAAGCGCCGCACGAGATCGCCGTAGGCGTCGATGCGGCGGTCGCGCAGGAACGGCCAGATGCGGCGCACGTTTTCGCAACGTTCCATGTCGATGTCGGCCAGCAGCAGCTCGGTTTGATCGATACCGGCCTGGGCCAGCATTTCCCCTTGCGGACCAGCCACGAAGCTTGTGCCCCAGAACCGCACGCCGCGTCCCTGACCACTGGTGTCCGCTTCGAATCCGGTTCGATTGCAGGCCAGCAAGGGCACGCCGTTGGCCACCGCGTGGCCGCGTTGGACGGTGATCCAGGCATCGCGCTGACGCTGCTTTTCCGCATCATCGTCAGCCGGATCCCAGCCGATTGCGGTGGGATAGAGCAGCAGCTCGGCGCCGGCCAGCGCCATCAGGCGCGCGGCTTCGGGATACCACTGGTCCCAGCACACCAGCACACCGAGACGGCCGATCGAGGTATCGATCGGTGTGAAGCCGAGGTCGCCGGGCGTGAAATAGAACTTTTCGTAAAAGCCCGGATCGTCGGGGATGTGCATCTTGCGGTAGCGCCCGGCGATGGTGCGACTGCGGTCGAACACCACGGCGGTGTTGTGGCACAAGCCGGCGGCGCGGCGTTCGAACAGCGAGGCGACCAGTACCAGCTGCAGCTCTTCGGCCAATGCGCCAAGCCGTTCCGTGGATGGACCGGGAATGGATTCGGCCAGATCAAACGTGGCCACGTCCTCGCTCTGGCAAAAATACGGGCCGTTGTGCAGCTCGTCGAGCAGCACCAACTCGGCACCGGCTGCGGCGGCCTTGTGCAGATCTTGCGCGATGGCATCGAGATTGGCTTCGCGATTGCCGTGATCGCGGCCCTGGACAAGAGCAACTTTGAGGATGCGGGTCATGGGCGATAGTGTAACGGCTAGCCGTCGGCGTGGCTCCGGAACCGGCGGTCAGCGACCGTAGGTCAGGGTGACGCGAGCCTTGCCGAGCGCATGCTTTTCGATGACATCCCTGGCTTTGGCTGGCGACGTGCTGTCCGGCAACCCGAGTGCCGGCGTGTCGAGCGCATACAGCGTGAACACGTAATGATGCGGTGCGTCGGCCTTGGGCGGGCACGGACCATCCCAGCGCGCGTGGCCGAAACTGTTGACGAGCGCAAAGGCACCCGGCGGCAGCACGGCACCCTCGGACAACTGGTGCACGGTGGCGGGGATGTCCAGTACCACCCAGTGCCACCAGCCGCCGCGGGCATCGGTGTCGAACACGGTCAAGGCATAGCCCGCCGTGCCCTTGGGCGGATTGCTCCACGTGATGGCAGGTGACACGTCGTCGCCATGGCAACCATCGGCGTTGTACACGAAATGCTGCTGGATGTGGCCGTGGGCATCGCCGGCGGCAACCTGCAGACTGAACTGCGTCGCCAACGCACTTCCCGAGAACGTGAGCAGCATGGACAGGGCCACGATCTTCAACATGATGCATCTCCGCACGGAACCACGGGCCCCAGCATAAGACATGCGTCATGAACGTATGGGGGAAACATGCCTTGACGCGGGATCGGCAGCGTCAGTTGTCCACGGCGGGCAGCTGCATGGTCATGCAATGCAGGCTGCCGTTTTGCCAGATCAGATCGCGGCACGGTATCGACACGATGGCGCGACCGGGGTGGGCGATCCCGATGATGCGTGCGGCCTCGGCGTCGGCCGCGTCGTCATAGGTGGGCACCAGCACCGCATCGTTGACGATCAGGTAATTGGCATACGACGCGGGCAAACGCCGATCGTTGTCGATGACCGGTCGCGGCCAGGGCAGGGCATGCAAGGCGTAGGGTCGACCGTCGCGCGTGCGCAGTGCGGCCAGCTCGTCGGCCATGCGCGCCAGCTCGACGCGATGCGGGTCGGCGGCATCGTCGCAGCCCTGAAAGACGATGGCGTCATCCGGCGCGAAACGGGCCAGCGTGTCGATGTGCGCGTCGGTGTCGTCGCCTTGCAGGTAGCCGTGGTCCAGCCACAGCACGCGTTCGACGGCGAGGTGTTCGCGCAGAAAATCGGTCATCGCTGCACGGCTCATTTCGGGATGACGCTGGTGCAGGCATTGCCACGTGGTCAGCAAGGTGCCGTCGCCATCACTCTCGATGCCGCCACCTTCCAGCGCCCAGTCCACGCGCTCGATCGGTGCCGCGCCGAATGTGCCGCGCTGCGCCAGTTGCGCCACCAGCGCGTCATCTTCGGTGGCGTCGAACTTGCCGCCCCAACCGGTGAAGCGGAAATCCAGCAGACGCAACGCGTGCTTGCCTTCGCGCAGCGTGATCGGTCCCGAATCGCGCAGCCACGTATCGTGGTAGGGCACCTCGACCAGATGCACTCGTGTCATGTCGGCACCGGCATCAACCAGACGTGCATGCACGCGCTCGCGAAGATCGGCATTGACCACGCACACGATTACGCGTTCGAACCGGGCAATGGCACTAGCTAGCTGCGTGCACACGGTCTCGGTGGCCGCCAGTCGAGGTGCCCAGTCCGTGCCGGCATGGGGCCAGGCCACCAGCACGGCGGTTTGCGCTTCCCACTCCGCGGGCAAGCGTCGTTCGTCAGTCATGTCGATTCGCCAAGGCATTCCGGCGGACCAGCCGCCACCGGGCGCCATGGTAGGGCAGGCGTCGCCCCGCGGACAATCGCGATCAGGTCACCGGGAGGCCTGTCAGCGCGCCTGCCTCAGTGCACTTTTTGTGGATGCCGGTTGTTGCCAGCCGGTGTGTTGAGCACGGTGTGGATGACGTGGTCGTATTCGAAATACACGATGTACCTGGCGTATTCCCAGCGGTAAATCACCGGGTGCAGTTTGGTGTCGCCGCCGCGCGGCTGCAGTTTGCGCAACGGTTTGCCGTAGCGGTGCAGTACTTCGGCCCTGGTCATGCCGCGGGTCGGCAGATGCATGCCTTGTTCCTGCTGCACGCGATTGAGCAGAAGGTGGCCGTTGGGCGTCGTTTGCGGCGCCGCGTAGGCGGTGGTGGCCAGTGTCATGGCGGCCACGGCCAGCACGAGCTTGAACATGGTGAAACCTCCATTGTCGGCGCCACGCGCCGCATGCCGCTGTTGTAGCAGATGGCGCCAGCCAGTGCCACGCCGCACCGCGCATTGGCGTGCGTGCCGATGCGGCCTGTGATCTGGTGCACACAATCGATGGCCGTCGTTGCCGTTTGTCGGAAAATCGCTACCGTTCATCGGCAAGCTTCTCGTCTTTCACGACAATTTGCCTAACCTGTATCCAGGGCAGGAGGGGATTTCCCGCATGAATCACATCGGCGCCACGTACGCCATCCCGCGAACCTCGCGTCGGCGCGCCGGCGGCGTGTGCCGTGCGCGCGGCTTCACCCTGGTCGAGTTGATGATCACCATCTTCGTGGCGGCCATCCTCATCACCATCGCGGTGCCCAGCTTTCAGCACGTGATCGCCTCGACCAGGCTGACCACCACCTCCAACAGTCTGGTCAACGCCTTGCAGGTGGCGCGCATGCAGGCCATCAAGCGCAATGCCGACGCGCAATTTTGTGGCAACAACGCCAATGACAACGGTACGGCCACCACGCTGGGTGCGGCTTGTGGCACGCAAGGCGGCGCGGTGTACGTGCTCGACACCACGACGGCGGGTGCCACGGCGGCCGTGCAGGCGCACGCCGCGCCGGCCATCACGGGTGGCACGGAGCATCTGCACGGCAACATCACGCCGCTGGTGTTTGACGCCACCGGCGTGGCCCATGCGATCGGTTCGACGGCGCCGTTTGCCGGCACGATCGCCGATGTCTGCACCACGACCTTGAGTTCCAACAATCACCGCGTGATCACGATGACCACCGGCACCATCATCGCGACCGCGTCCACCAGCGCCGGGAGCTGTCCATGAAACCACGTACCTGCCGCGTGCCGCGCGCACAGGCCGGCGTTGGCCTGATCGAAGTGCTGATCGCCGTGCTGGTCGTCTCGATCGGCTTTCTCGGCGTGGCCGCGCTGCAAGCCATGACCTTGTCCACCAACAACAGCGCCATGGCACGCTCGATGGCCACGGTGGCCAGCTATTCCATCCTCGATGCCATGCGCATGGATCGCGCCAACGCACTGGGCGGCAGCTACAACAAGACCGTCGCGGCGAACGCCTGTCCGGCGGCCGATGCCACGCTGGCCGGCGTGCAGCTCAATCAATGGTGTCAGCAGCTGGGTCACGATCTGGGCGCGACCGCCACCACCACCGGCAAGGTTGACTGCCTCACCAGTGGCGATTGCACCATCACCATCACCTTCAACGACAGTCGCTCGGGTGCCGAGGGCACCAGCAGCCCCAGCAGTGCCAACCTCACGGTCGTCACCAAGGCGCAACTATGAACGCACGCCACGTCCTTTCGCGCGTCTCGCATTCGCATGGTTTCACCCTGGTCGAGTTGATGGTGGCCATGCTGCTCGGCCTGATCGTCATTGCCGGCGTGTCCAGCGTGTTTCTGGCCAACCTGCGCTCGTACCACACCAACACCGCGTTGAGCGACGTGCAGTCCAATGCGCGCATCGCCTTCGAGCTGATGGCGCGCGACGTTCGCCAGGCCGGTCTGACCGGCTGCAACAGCATGAGCAATCGCGTGGCCAACGTGCTCAACAACCAAAGCACGGACTGGTGGGCCAACTGGAACAACGCCGTGCACGGGTATGGCCCCGGTGATGTCGATCCAGCCATCACCTCAAGCGTGCCCGCGCGTGCCGCCAGCACCGATTCGCTGATGATCATCGAAGCCGCCGGTGACGGCATCAGCGTGGCGTCGGACAAGGAGCCGGCGGCCAATTTCAAGCTCAACGCCACCAGCACCAACCTCGCCACTGGCGACGTCATCATGGTCTGCGATCCCGACCATGCGACCATCGCGCAAATCACCGATTACAACAGCAACAACGTCACCGTGGTCCACAATACCGGCACGTCCTCGCCCGGCAATTGTTCCAAGGGCCTGGGTTATCCGACGGAATGCACCACCAACGGCAATCTCTACACCTTCGGCCCCAATTCGCAGATATCCATGCTGACGGCGCATGACTGGTACATCGGCCATAACCCGGCGGGTGGGCTGTCGTTGTATCGCGTGGCCCTGGCCAATCAAGCCGGCACCCCCACGCCGCAAGCGCAGGAGATGGTGCGCAATGTCACCGACATGCAGATCACCTATCACCAGGGCAATGCGGCAACATTCGTGGCCGCTGGCTCGGTGACCGACTGGAGCCAGGTCAACGCCGTGCACATCACCTTTACCCTGCAAAGCACTGACCAGCGCGCCGGCACCAACGGCAAGGCATTGGTGCGCAGCTTTGCCACCACCATCACCATCCGCAATCGGGTATGACGCCATGAACCGGATTCGCCCACGCGGCAACGCGCCCCATCGCATCGGGCAGAGCATGTCGGGGTCGCACGCGCAACGCGGCGTGGCCCTGGTCGTGGCCTTGATCTTGCTGATCGTGATCACGCTGATCGGCCTGGCGGCGGTCAGCGGCACCATCATGCAGAGCAAGATGGCGGCCAACCAGTACGACCGTCAGGAAGCGTTCCAGAATGCCGCGTCCGCGTTGCAGGTGGCGCAGCAACGCCTGCTCAGCCATCCCGACGAAGTGGGCCTCAATTGTCAGGGTGGTGGCGTGGTGTGTTTGCCCAACCCGTTCACCGACCCCAATTTTCCGGCGGACAAGATTTTTCCGGTGCCCGCCGGCACCGCGGCCGGTGAGTACACCGCCGGCGTGCGCACGACTGGCCAGCCCGAGTACGCCATCGAAAGCCTGGGTCACTGGATCGACCCGACCTCCAACACCGGTTTCAACCAGACCGCCAACGCCAAGCAGTATGGCTCGCAAGGCACGTCCAGCACGGCCACCTATTACCGCATCACGGCGCGCAGCGGCGATCCGGCCAAGATCGGCGATCGCGCCATTGTCACCTTGCAAGCCGTGATCAAACAGGACTGATCGGCCAACCCCATTCAGAGCGACGCACCCCATGAAACGCGTACCCTTTTTCGAAAAGCATGTCGTGACGGCTCATGGCTTTTGGCTGCTTGCCGTTTGCCTGATGGCAGGCGCAGCCGGTTTTCCCGGGCTTGCTCGGGCGGTTGCATCGCCGCAAACCGCATTGCCGACGGTGGCGCCCATGTCGACGGCGCCGGCACCGGCCGAATCCGTACCGGTGGACCAGCAGCCGCTGGCCATCCGCCAACCAGTGCCGCCGAACATCGTGCTGATGCTGGACGATTCGGGGTCGATGAACTGGAATTTCATGCCGGACTGGAGTTACCTGAAAAACAACGACGAGAATGATGCGGTCATCGATTCAGCCAACAACGGGGTGTATTACAACCCGGCTGTGACTTACGTGGCGCCACCACTGGCGGTGCCCGTGGCGGCCACGTCGATCGCTCCGGCAGCCACCACGTTTCCGGTCGAAACGGACATGACCAGCGTGCCGGAAGATGGTTTTGGCGTGGTGACGACGGCTAAAGTCAATTTGTACACTTATGATGGAAGTTACGACTATCACGAATGTAGGGGTGGCGTTTGCGATGGCAGCGCTATCCAATACAACGTTTCGAAACAAGTCCAAGTCCAAACAACGATATTCGACCAGGTTGTGCGTGCAAGGTACAGAAACAAATGTACGGGAAATTGGTGGAACCAAAAATGCACGTATGTCATGACGGAAACGGCCGAGCAGGTTTGCTCAGACGATTACAACCAGAATGATGGGACTGGAGGTTATACCTTCACCGGGAATGATGCTTCCGGTGAATGCAAATTCAACTACAGCAACCCCGTAACAGAAAACAAGACCGTCAATTTTTTCCAGTACTCGACAGGTCCGGCGAATGGCCCATATGTGGTGTATTACGTGACGGCGGATGCAGCAGATTGCACCTATGCACCCACGCCTGCCAATTGCGTGGCAGCCAATGATACCAGTGGCGTGGCAGCACCTCAGGGTGTCGAGGTGGATCAGAACGTGGCCAACTGGTTCGCCTATTACCATACGCGCATCCTGATGGCGAAAAGCGGCTTGATGGCGGCTTTTGCCGAGATGCCGGCCAGTTACCGTTTTGGTTTTGGTTCCATCAATGGCAATGGCAGCAGTGATTTGCCGACAGCCAGTGGTACTTTTGGCCAGAATGACAATGAAATTGCCTACGTGGAACCTTTTGGCAGTGGGGCTTCTGGTACGCAAAAAAGCGCGTTCTGGACATGGGTGCAAAACGAAAATGCTGATGGTGGTACGCCATTGCGTCGCTCATTGCAGGCTGTGGCCGATTATTATCAACATGATCAGCCATGGCAGTCGACGGACCCAACCACCAATGCGACGGATTATCTGGCTTGTCGGCAGGCGTACGTCATCCTGACGACGGATGGTTTCTGGAATGGGGGTACCCCTAATAATGTTGGTGACGTTGATGATGCGGCAGGCCAGAAAATCACGGGCCCGAACGGCAATCAATTTATCTATGAACCCAGAGCCCCGTTCATGGATAGTGGTTCCGGTGTATCCGATACGCTTGCCGACGTGGCCATGAAGTATTGGGATACCGACCTCATGCCGTCCATACCCAACGAGGTACCGACCAACGATGCCGATCCGGCGTTCTGGCAGCACATGGTCACCTTCACCATGGGCATGGGTTTCACGCCAAGCGATGCAGCCAACAATCCGATTACCGCGGATACGGTCAAGGACTTGTTCACTTGGGCCAATACCAGCAAGCAACCTGCTTCGCTCAGCAACTGGGGCGGTTGGCCAGTGCCGTCGTCGAACAGCATCGCCAATGTGGCCGACCTCGTGCATGCGGCGGTGGATGGCCATGGCGGGTTCTATTCGGCTACCGACCCGTTGTCTTTCGTCTCCGGTCTGACCAGCGCGCTCAATCGCGCGCAGGAGCGCACCGGTACCGGCGCCAGCCTGGCCGCCAATTCCACCCAGCTCAAGACCGGCACCATGGCTTACCAGGCCATCTATCACACGGCGGTGTGGACCGGTCAGCTGGAAGCGTTTGCGGTTGATCCGGTGACGGGGAAGCTTGCGGTCGACGCCAGCTGGGATGCCTCCACCGTCATGCCGGCTGCTGCGGATCGCAGCATTTACACTTACAACCCGTCAGCCTCCACGTACACGGCGGGCTATGTGGCATTCAAGAACAGCGGTACTGCCACGCCGCCGGCCTTGTCCACGGCCGAGTTGACCGCGCTGGGCAGTGATGCCGCCAGCCAGGCCAACATGGTCAATTATTTGCGTGGTGACAATTCGCTGGACATCGACAATGGCGGCACTTATCGCAACCGCACGACTTCACTGGGCGACATCGTTGATTCGCAACCCGTTTACGTGGGCGCACCCGATCCCAACGAATTCGTGAATGAAAGTTTTACCGGATCGGATGCGTATTACGCCTTCGCCGTCGGCAGCACAGGTGTCGGCGGCACGTTTCTGGCCAGTACCGTGTCAAATCGCGAAGGCGTGATTTACGTGGCCGCCAACGACGGCATGCTGCACGGTTTTGATGCCACCACCGGCAAGGAGGTCTACGCCTTTCTGCCGGCAAGCGTGATCACGCATGGCGCTGGTGCGTCGGCTGGCGTGAACGAATTGGCCAATGCCAGCTATGGCCAGCTCTCCATGCCACATCAGTATTTCAACGATGGCCAACTGACCGTGGCCGACGCCTATTTCAACAGCGCCTGGCACACGGTACTGGTGGGTACCACCGGTCGCGGTCTGGCCAAGGCCATTTACGCGCTGGACGTCACCAACCCGAGCGACGTCACCTTGCTGTGGGAACGCTCGGCCTGGGACGGCAAAACCAACAGCGGCTACATCGGTCAGATGACCGGCAAGCCGATCGTCGCGCAAGTGGCGGACGGACAGTGGGCTGTGCTGATCGGCAATGGCTACAACAGTGCCAATGGCACCGCGGCGCTGCTGCAGTTCAACCTGGCTGACGGCACGCTGTCGGTACATACCACCGACGATGTGACGGCCAACGGTCTGGCGGCGCCGGCGGTGTGGATTGGCGACGCCGCCAATGGCATCAGCACCATGGCCTATGCGGGTGATTTGCAGGGCCGGGTGTGGTCGTTCCAATTGAGCAACATTTCGACCAATGGCGGCGGGACCCAGACCACCATCACGGCCACGCCGACGAGTACCGGTGTCAAGTTGTTCACCACGCCCGAAGTGTCTTATGTCAGCGGTGGCACCACCATCACCGAACATCAGCCGATCACGGCCGGCATGCTGGTGGGGCAGGATCCGCAGACACATGATTTGTGGGTGTTCTTTGGCACCGGGCGTTACCTGTCGGCCAGCGACATTCAGGACACCAGCATGCAGAGCTGGTATGGCCTGATCGTGCAATCCACCAATGCCAGCCTGGTCAGCAACCTGGCCAGTCAGGGTGTGGGTGCGCTGGCGCAGCGCTACATCATCGCGCAAATGCCAGGAGACCCCAATGCAGGTATTCTGCCGACGCGCGTGGTGACACCGGCCGACACGGCCACCAGCATGGACGGCAAGTCGGGCTGGTTCATCAACCTGCAAACGCCGACCATGAATGCCGATGGCAGTGTTTCGGGCTATGTCGACAATGGCGAGCGCATGGTGGGCCCCAGCCAGTTTGCGGGCAGCCTGCTGATAGGTACCACACGCATCCCGCAGGCCAGCGACGTGTGCAATCCCTCGGGCACTGGCTGGACCATGGCAGTGGACCCGTTCACCGGCACCAACCCGGAGCCGGAGTTTTTCGACATCAACGGGGATGGCAAAATCGACAGCAGCGACATGGTCAAGGTGGGCACGAAGTACTACGCTGCGGCGGGTGTGGGCTTCCAGTCGTTGCCGAACAATCCCATTTTCGTGGGTGGCGCCATGCTGACCAGCTTCGACAACGGCACCACCAGCAGCATCATGACGTCGGGCGCGGGCGGCAACATCAAGCGCGTGTCGTGGCGCGAGATGATCAATCAGTAAGGGGGAATGATGAGCAGCCAGCGCAAGATGTCCATGTCACCCGGACCGTCACGACGATGGCGCGCGGCGGGCTTCACACTGATCGAACTGATGATCGTGTGCGCCATCATCGCCATTCTGGCGGCGCTGGCGTATCCGAGTTACTCGCGTTATGTCACGCGCACGCATCGTACGGCGGCCGAGGCTTGCCTGTCCGAGGTGGCCAATTACATGGAGCGGTATTACACGACCAACCTCAGTTACAAGGCGGCCGCGTTGCCGCAGCTTGATTGTGTGCACCAGACATCGGGTTCCTATTCCTACAAGATTGCGCAGGCTACCAGCGCGGCTTACATGGTCACCGCCACGCCCATCAACGGCCAACTGACCAGTGATACCGGATGCGGCGTGCTGTCGCTGGACCAGACCGGTTCGCGTGACATCAACGGCACCGAGGCCAGTGGCGGACAAAGCGGCATCGCGGCCTGCTGGTGACGTATCCTGAGCTGATGCGGGCCTGAATCGCAGCGGGCATTTGGGGTGGGCAAGATGGCTGGTTGCCGAATGGGCGATCGGCTGCGGGCGTGAACGTGCATGGACGATTGCCCATCCTGGCCGACTGACCGGGAGTCGGACTTTCCCGGCATGAATGCGGGTAGTGGCGTAGTGTCGTGACCGGCTGTCGCAACGTGCTGGTTGGCGCCATAATGCAACATTGTACGCAAAAGGTTCGAGGCCCATGGTCGCCATTACGTCGAGTCCGCTGTACCGACGCTTCCGCCCCCTTGTCTGGCTGGGCATCTGTTTCATCGTCATTGCCTTCATCGAGCGGGTGATCCTGCTGGCGATGACAGGGTCGGGCGTACCGGCCTCGCCGCTGTACTGGCTGTATGCGTTCGGCGTTGGCCTGGGCTACGACCTCATCACCTTTGTCTACTTTGCCTGGCCGTTGGTGTTGTTCCTGTGGCTGGTGCCATCCAGACACGGCATGCTTTCGGGCTGGAAACGTTGGGGCCTGTGGGCGATCGGGTTGACGGTGCTGTTGCTGATCGTGGCCGGCTTCCTGCGCTGGCGGTTTGACGCGGATTTCAAGACGGCCTGGCCCATTCTGCTGCCGTATCTGTTCCTGCTGCCGATGGTGGCGTTCGATTATTCCTCGCGCACCGGCAAGTGGCTGCTGCGCTTGCTGTGCCTGATCCTGCTGTTCATCATGATCTTTGCCGCTGCGGCCGACATCACGTTCTGGAACGAATTTTCCACGCGCTTCAATTTCGTCGCCGTGGACTATCTCGTCTACACCAGCGAAGTCGTCGGCAACATCACCGAGTCGTACCCGGTCGGTCGCTGGCTGGTGTACATCGTGATAGGCGCGTTGATCCTGATGGTGCTCAGTCGCAAAGTATTGGCCACGCGCAATGATGTCAGTCGGCTGGGCAGGCGCTCGTGGGTGGTGCTGGTCTGGCTGGTGGTGACGGTGGCGACGGGCTTTGGCGTCAACGCCAGCATGAAAAACGTCACCGACAACAGCTTCGTCAATTCGCTGGCCGGCAATGGCATCTACCAGTTCTTTGCCGCCTATCGCAACGAGGACCTCAATTACCAGAAATTCTACAAGACGCTGCCGGAGGACAAGGCATATGCCATCGTGCGCAAGCTGATGCAGACGCCGCGCTCGACCTATGTCAGCGATGACCCTCTGGATCTCACGCGCATCATCCGCAATCCCGGCACGCCGCAAAAACTCAACGTGGTGCTGATCACGGTGGAGAGCCTGTCGGCCAAGTACATGACGCGCTTTGGTGACAAGCAGCACCTGACGCCGTTCCTGGACAAACTGGCCGACGACAGCCTGTTCTTCGACCACATGTACGCGAACGGCACGCGCACGGTGCGTGGACTGGAAGCGGTCACGTTGTCGGTGCCACCGACGCCGGGCAATTCGTTGATCCACCAGAAGCACAACGAGGATTTGTTCTCGCTGGGCAAGATTTTCGACAACCACGGCTATGTGTCCGAGTTTGTCTACGGTGGCTACGGCCAGTTCGACAACATGAACGAGTTCTTCGGCAGCAATGGTTACATCGACATCGATCGGCGCGACATTCCGCCGACAATGAAGATCCACAGCGCCAATGTGTGGGGCGTGGCCGACGAGGACCTGTTCACGTTGGCGATGCTGCAGGCCGACAAGATCCACGCCGAAGGCAAGCCGTTCTTCCTGCAGATCATGACCACGTCCAACCATCGCCCGTACACGTGGCCCAAGGGCAGGGTGGACATGCCGTTCGGCGAACGCAATGGCGCGGTCAAATACACCGATTGGGCGTTGGGCAACTTCATCGCGCGCATGCGCAAGAAACCGTATTTCAAGAACACGGTGTTCGTGATCACAGCCGACCATTGCGCGCACAGTGCAGGCATTTCGCGCATCCCGCTCAACCACTACCACATTCCGCTGTTCATCTACTCGCCGGCGCACATCGCCCCGCGCATCGTGCATCGCGTGACCAGCCAGATCGACATCGCACCCATCCTGCTGGGTTTGCTGCACTTCAACTACCGCAGTCGTTTCTTCGGGTACAACGTGCTGGCCGTTCCGTCGTCGATGGATCGTGCGTTCTCGTCCACCTACATCAACCTGGGTTACTACCACAATGGCCGGCAGACCATCCTGATGCCCAAGGGCAAGGTCATGCAGGTCAAGCCGAATGTGGAGACGGGCGCGGCCGTGCCGTACACGACCATCGACAAGCAGGCGCTGGACCAGGCGATTGCGTATTACCAGGTGGCTTACGACGAGTTTCATTCCGGCCGCATGCGTTGGCGCAAGAGTGATGCCTTGCCGGTGCCCAAGTCGCCTGCCGCGGCTGGATCAGCTGCATTGCCCGCGCAGGCAGGCAGCGTGGTGCCAGCCGCGCCCGTGCATTGATCGACGACGGGCAAAGAAAAAGCTGCCGTTGAGGCAGCTTTTCGTGGAACCTGGTGGGCGGTGCAAGGATCGAACTTGCGACATCTACCGTGTGAAGGTAGCGCTCTACCGCTGAGCTAACCGCCCGAGTGAGCCGTGCATTTTACGGATGGTGCGGAGCCTGGTCAATGGCCTTATGCGCGACATTCGCCGTTGACCTGTGTCCGGACGGATGTCACTGAAAGGCCTGTTCCTTGATGCGGTGCATTTCGTCGCGGACCTTTGCGGCTTCCTCGAACTCGAGGTTTTGCGCATGCTGGTACATGCGTGATTCCAGTTTCTTGAGCAGGGCCGAAATCTGCCGCGCATCCATGGCCGCGTAGTCGGCCTGTGGTTCGGCCACGCGGCTGCGCGCCTGATAGGTCTGCCCGCGGCGCTGGCGCCCGGTGACGTCCTCGCCGTGCGCGCCTTCCATGATGTCGGCGATGCGGCGCACGATGGTCGTGGGCGTGATGCCATGTTCGACGTTGTAGGCCATCTGTTTTTCACGGCGACGCGCGGTTTCGTCCATGGCGGCGCGCATCGACCTGGTGATTTCGTCGGCATACAGGATGGCCTTGCCGCGCACGTTGCGGGCGGCGCGGCCGATGGTCTGGATCAGTGAACCGGTGGAACGCAGGAAGCCTTCCTTGTCGGCGTCCAGGATCGCCACCAGCGACACCTCGGGCATGTCCAGCCCTTCGCGCAGCAGGTTGATGCCGACCAGCACGTCGAACTCGCCGCGGCGCAGGTCGCGGATGATGTCCACGCGCTCGACGGTGTCGATGTCCGAGTGCAGGTAGCGCACCTTGACGTCGTGGTCGCCGAGGTAATCGGTGAGGTTTTCGGCCATGCGCTTGGTCAGCGTGGTGATGAGCACGCGATCGCCCAGTTTGACGCGCTCGTGGATTTCACCGAGCACGTCGTCGACCTGGGTGCGCACCGGGCGCACCTCGACTTCCGGATCGATCAGACCGGTGGGGCGCACCACCAGTTCGGTGACGGCGTCGCCCGAGCGATCCAGTTCGTAGGCGCGTGGCGTGGCCGACACGTAAATGGCGCGCGGTGCGCGGCCTTCCCATTCCTCGAAGCGCAGCGGTCGGTTGTCGAGCGCGGAGGGTAGGCGGAAACCGAATTGCACCAGGGTTTCCTTGCGTGAGCGGTCGCCCTTGTACATGGCACCCAGCTGCGGCACGGTGACGTGTGATTCGTCGATCACCATCAGCGCGTCGTCGGGCAGGTAGTCGAACAGGGTCGGTGGCGGCTGCCCGGGCGCACGGCGGGTCAGATGTCGCGAGTAGTTTTCGATGCCCTGGCAATAGCCGACTTCGGCCATCATTTCGAGGTCGAAACGGGTACGTTGTTCCAGCCGTTGTGCTTCGACCAATCGGTTGTCGTTGCGCAGCACGTCCAGACGTTCACCCAGTTCCAGCTTGATGGTTTCGATGGCATTGAGCACGCTTTGTCGGGTGCTGGCGTAGTGCGTCTTGGGGTAGACGGTATAGCGCGGTACCCGTTGCTTGATCTCGCCGGTGAGCGGATCGAACAGGGCCAGCTGCTCGATCTCGCCATCGAACAGCTCGATGCGCAACGCCTCGCTGTCCGACTCGGCGGGAAACACGTCGATGTTTTCGCCGCGCACACGATACGTACCGCGATGCAATTCCACCTCGTTGCGCGTGTATTGCAGCTCGGTGAGCTGGCGGATCAGCTTGCGGCTGTCGATGCGTTCGCCGATGGCCAGGATCAGACGCAGGCTGAGGTAGTCCTCGGGGTCGCCCAGGCCGTAGATGGCCGATACCGTGGCCACGATCAGTGCGTCGCGCCGCGACAGCAGTGCCTTGGTCGCGGCCAGGCGCATCTGCTCGATGTGCTCGTTGAGGGATGAGTCTTTCTCGATGTAGGTGTCGGAGGCGGGAACGTAGGCTTCAGGCTGGTAGTAGTCGTAATAGCTGACGAAGTATTCCACCGCATTGTTCGGGAAGAACTCGCGGAACTCGCCGTACAGCTGTGCGGCCAGGGTCTTGTTGGGTGCCAGCACGAGCGTGGGCTTTTGCACCTGTTCGACGACGTTGGCGATGGTGAAGGTCTTGCCCGAACCGGTGACACCCAGCAGGGTTTGGGCAGCCAAGCCGTTGCGGAAGCCTGCCACCAGCTTGTCGATGGCCTGTGGCTGGTCGCCCGAGGGCTGGTAGGGTGCCACCAGTTGAAAGCGCTCGCTCATGGGCATGCAATTGGGGATGCGGCCGATCATCTTAAACCGGCCATGCTGACAGGGTGTGGCAGCTGGGTCGGGTCCAGTGCGTGCAGGTTTCATCTTGCGGCCGGGCTCGCGGCGGCAAGTTGATCTTGGCAGACGTTGCGCGGCGCGCGATGCCGGCGATGTCGGCCAAAAAAAAGGCCTGCATCACTGCAGGCCCTTTGAAATTGGCGCCCGAAGTTGGACTCGAACCAACGACCCCCTGATTAACAGTCAAGTGCTCTAACCAGCTGAGCTATTCGGGCGGGAAGCCCGCAATTTTGGGGATGGGCGCTGGAGTTGTCAAGAATATTGTGTGTCTTGATGGCATTTGTCTTGCGCAGCAAGTCGAAACAGGCACATGCCACGCGGCCGGGTTCACGATTCGTCAGCCGTTTTTTCGCAGCGTGCCTGTTGGGTCGTACTGGCGCGGGCCTCGCGAATGCGGCCGGCGTTGGACACGATGACCACGCGTGCGGATGCATTGTCTGTGGACGGCTGGCAGATCAGCAAGGTGATGTTGGTGCCGGCAGCCGCACCGTCGGGCTGGAAGCGCACCAGCGTCCGACCTGCACTCCCGCGCACGAGGGTATGCGCATCCGGCGTTCGGGCGGCAAGGGCGACGGTGTCGGGCTGCCCATCACGGTTGCGGTCCAGGGCCACGATCCAGCCGTGTTGCCATGTCGACTGGTGGCTGCAATGCCGACCATCAACGCTGGCGCACAGCAAGGCGTCGGCATTGTGGGTGACCGCGCTGGTGCGTGCCAGCCGCGCAGCCGTGAACAGGGCGTTTTCGGTGGTGTGCATTGAGGTGCGATGGGACAGGGCAGTCATTGCCGGCACGGCCAATGCCATCAGGGTCGCGCCGATGGCCACGGCGGCGATCTGCTCGATCAGGGTGAATCCACGGTGTTGGCGATGCGTGTGGTACATGTCGATCATGCTGCTGCGCTGGCCGATGCCGAACCATCCGCGTCGGCCTGCCCATCGGGTAGGTCGATCGCGTCAGGTTTTGTGGGCAAAGATGCCTGCGCGTGTCCGGCTTGCTGCACGGATGGCTGGCGCAAGGCAGAATGCGGACTCCGGCCCACGTGGTCGCCTCTGCGCCATCAGCATGGATTTTCCAGATGACACGAGTGTTTCAGTGATTGCGCACGCGGTACCACCGGCACGCTTGCCCGGGCCCTGGACGGGTCTGGCCACGGTGATCCTGTATTTCGTGCTGCAGCTGGTGGTGTCGGTGGTGCTTGGCGCGATGCTGGCCTTTGGCTACGGCGTGATGCAGGGCCTGCACGGACACAAGGTGGGCTCTGCTGCGATGCTGCATTTGATGCGGTCACCCGACATCACGACCGGCATGACCGTGGCTGTGATGGCGGTCGCGGCAGCCATTTCGCTGTGGTTGATCCGGGTGGTCTGGCCGACGATGTGGCGTCTTGCCGACCCGCCAGGATTCGGTTTCGTGGTGCCGCGGGAATGGATCGGTTTTGTTTATGCGGTGATTCTCGGGGTGGCGGTGGCAGTCATCGGCGGCATGTTGACCCACCTGTTGGCGCAGGGGCATGTGGTACATCAGGATGTCACCGTCATGGGTCGACATGTCTCGTCAGGCAAGCGGCTGGCACTGGCGGCTCTGGTCGTGTGCGTGGTGCCGGTCGTGGAGGAGCTGATTTTCCGCGGCGTGCTGCTGTCGGGCCTGATGCGGCGCCTGCACGTGGGCTGGGCTGTGGCCATCAGCGCCGTGATTTTCGGTTGCGCGCATCTGCCGGATTTCGGTTTTGCGTGGTATGCCATTCCCACGCTGGTGATCCTGGGGTTGGTGCTGGCGTGGCTGCGTTTGCGCTCGCGCTCGCTGTGGCCGTCGATCGTCATGCATGCCACCAACAACCTGATCGCGACCATCGGCTGGTTCGTGGCGACCAGACCGCATGGATGAGAGCCTGTGAAAAAATCGCTCGCCTGCTGCGAGCGCCGCCGATCGTGCGTGCCGGCAGTCCACAATCCGCAAATTCGAGTCATTCGGTTCACCAATTTCCCCTGAATTTGCACACCGCGGACCTTGCCACGCACGCCCGGCGACACTCTCGCTGCGGCGGTCGGGTTTTTCACAAGCTCCGAGCTGCCAACCGTGCCACAGGGCGGGGCCGCGGCGCTGGTATGATGCGGCCTTGAACGATTCGGAGTGGAGAGGCCAACGTGCTGGATATCCTGATGGCGGGCGGCTGGCCCATGCTGCCCATCCTGCTGTGCTCGGCCATCATGTTGGCCATCGTGCTGGAGCGGTTCTGGTCGCTGCGCCACGATGCCGTGTTGCCACCGGGCCTGTACGACGAAGTGCGCAACTGGGCGCGTTCGCGGCGTCTGGACAACGAACATCTTGCAGCCTTGGCTGCGGCTTCGCCCCTGGGCGAGCTGTTTGCCGCCGCCCTGGTCGTGCGCAACCGGCCGCGCGAGATCATCAAGGAGCGCATCGAGGATACGGGTCGCCATGTCGTGCATCGCATGGAAAAATTCCTCAACACGCTCGGTACCATCGCCCTGATCGGGCCGCTGCTGGGATTGCTCGGTACCGTGATCGGCCTGATCGAGATGTTCCTGACCGTGATGGTCAGCGGCGTGGGCGACCCGATGAAGATGGCTGGCGGCATTGGCCAGGCATTGGTGTGCACGGCGACGGGCCTGGTGGTTGCCATCCCGGCGTACATCCTGCATCGCTATTTCCGTTCGCGGGTGTCGGGTTTCTGCGTCGAGATGGAAAAACAGGCCACGGCCTTGCTCGATGACCTGACCACGCGGGTGGAGCCGGCTGCGCCGCAACCCGGTGCGACGGCGCAACCGGCGCGACCGGTGGCGTCGGACCCGCGACGTCCAACCCGTACCACCACCGTGCGTTGAGGTGAGGCATGCAGCTGGGTGACGGCCGCCGCGAAGCTGATTTCGAGATCAACGTGATTCCGTTGATCGATGTGTTGCTGACGCTGTTGATGTTTTTCGTGTTGACCACCACCTTCATCCGCCATGGCGGCATGAAAGTGGTGCTGCCGACGGCACATGCCGATGCCAACAACACGCAGGCGCATCCACTCATCATCATGATCGATCGGGACGGACATTTTTACGTGGGCGGACATGAAGTACTTGGGCACGGGGAAACCGCCCTCAAGCGCGCCATCATCGCCGTGGTCGGCAGCAATCACGACCGGCCGGTGACCTTGCGTGCGGATGCGCGTACCTCGCACCAGTCGGTGGTCACCGCCATGGACGTGCTCGGGCAGCTTGGCTTCAGTCGTTTGTCCATGGCCACCATGCAGCCCAGGCCACAGGCGTCGGGTTCGTGACCACGACTCCCGACAAGGCGGGCGACCAGAGCATCTGGCCGATCTACAAGCGCCTGCTGGGCTACACGTGGCGGTTCTGGCCGATCGTCATCGTGGCCCTCGTTGGCATGGCGCTGGACTCGGGCGGTCTGGTCACTTTTGCGCATTTCATCAAGCCGTTGCTGGACGGGCTGTTCAAGACGCACGATCCGCATGTCATTTTCTGGATGCCGATCTGGATTGCCGCCATCTTCACTGTACGTGGCATCGGCACGTTCACGGAGAGTTACTGCACGGCCTATGTGGGCCTGCATGTGGTGCAGCAGCTGCGCATGGAGATCTTCAACGTCTACCTGCGTCTGGGCGCGGTGTTTTTCGATCGCGAGGCATCCGGGCACCAGATTGCACGCATCACCTACACCACCGACCAGGTGGCCAATGCCTCGACGACGGCGGTCAAGATTGCCATCACCGACAGTCTGACCGTCATCGGCATGGTCTACGTGATGTTGCGTACCAATGCCTACCTGACCATGGCCTTGTTCGTGCTGGTGCCGGTGGTGGCGGTGATCGTCACGATAGTCAGTCGACGTTACCGTCGCATCAACCGCCGCGTGCAAAGCACGATGGGCTCGGTGACCAGTGCGGTGGAAGAGGCGGTCAATGGTCAGCGTGAAGTGAAAATCTACGGTGGCCAGCAACATGAAAACGACCGTTTCGATACGGTCACCCGCCGCACCCGGCATTTGAACATCAAGGTCGGTGCGACCCGGGCATTGTCGTCTGCGACGGTGCAAACCGTGGCGGCCTTTGCGCTGGCCTTGCTGGTATTCATGGCCACGCGCTCGGACATCATAGGTCAGGTATCGCCGGGCGGTTTCACCACCATGCTGGTGTGCATGGGCGCCATCCTGCCGTCGATGAAGCGGCTGGCGACGGTGCAGGCCACGATCCAGCGTGGCATGGCGGCGGCCGAGGAATTGTTCGAAGTGCTGGACATGCCGGTGGAGCGCGATGAAGGCAAGCTCACGCTGAAACGTGCCGTCGGCGACATCGAGTTCCGCGATGTGATCATGCGTTATCCGCATGCACACATCGATGCGCTGCGTGGTGTGGGCTTGACTTGCCGGGTTGGCAGCATGACTGCCCTGGTCGGTCGTTCGGGCAGTGGCAAGAGTACCCTTGCCAGCCTGCTGCCGCGTTTTTACGAAGTGACGTCCGGCAGTGTCCTGCTTGATGGCCAGCCCCTCGATGATTACCGTTTGACCGATCTGCGCCGACAGATGGCCTGGGTCGGGCAATCGGTGGTGCTGTTTGACGACACCGTGGCCAACAACATCGCCTACGGCGAGTTGCAGGGCGCCAGCGAGGCCGACATCGTTGCCGCCGCCGAAGCGGCCAACGCGATGGAGTTTATCCGGGCCTTGCCGCAGGGCATCCACACGCCCATCGGGCAGGATGGCAACTTGCTGTCCGGTGGTCAGCGCCAGCGCATCGCCATTGCCCGCGCCATTCTGAAGGATGCGCCGATCCTGATTCTCGACGAGGCCACATCGGCGCTCGACACCGAATCCGAGCGCTTGATCCAGCAGGCCCTGGCGCGCTTGATGGAAAACCGCACCACTTTGGTCATCGCCCATCGACTGTCCACGATCGAACACGCAGATCAGATTGCGGTGATGGATCAGGGGCGCATCGTCGAGCGAGGCACACATGCGCAGTTGCTGGCGCAAGGCGGGCAGTACGCCATGCTGCACCGCATGCAGTTTCACGAATCGACCGCCGCCCCCTTGGCGAGTGGCGGCTGAAGCCGGCGCGTTCCCATGGCCCTGGCCGACACCCTGGTGCGACGCTGGTACGACGGCAGCCCGCGACCGATTCTGTGGCGTCCGCTGACGTGGTTGTATCGCGGCGTGGTGGCCCTGCGCGCCTGGCTGTATCAGCGCGGCTGGCTGGCCAGTGAACACCTGCCGGTACCGGTACTGGTGGTGGGCAACATCTCACTGGGCGGTACAGGCAAGACGCCGCTGGTGATGGCGCTGGTCGATGGCTTGCGTGAACGCGGCTGGCGACCTGGCGTGGTCAGTCGCGGCCATGGCGGCAGCCAGAAGGAGCCCATGCTGTTGCCTGACAGGGCCGATCCCGCGCGGTTCGGCGACGAACCATGCCTGATCCGCCAACACACCAGCGTGCCGCTGGCCGTGGGGCGCGATCGCCCGGCCGCGGCGCGCCTGCTGCTGGAGCAGGGGTGCGACCTGGTGATTGCCGATGACGGGCTGCAGCATTACCGTCTGACGCGCGACGTGGAAATTTGCGTCATCGATGGCGTGCGCCGTCTGGGCAATGGCCTGATGTTGCCGTGTGGCCCGTTGCGTGAACCACCATCACGTTTGCGGCAGGTTGATTTCCGCGTCGTCAACGGTGGTGTTGCCGGTCCGGATGAGGTACCGATGCAACTCACCGGCGAGCATGCGCGGAACCTGGTTGATTCAGGGCAGAGTCGGCCGTTGACCACGCTCTCGGGTCAGCTGGTGCACGCCGTGGCCGGCATCGGCCACCCACGACGATTCTTCGACAGCCTGCGCGCGCATGGCTTGCAGGTCATCGAACACGCCTTTGCCGACCATCATGCCTTTGTTGTCGCCGATCTGGATTTCGGCGATGCGGCACCGGTATTGATGACCGAAAAAGACGCCGTCAAATGCGCTGCGTTCGCCACGCCGGCCATGTGGAGTGTGCCGGTAACGGCGGTGCTGCCGGCGGCGTTTCTGCACGATCTCGATGCACGTCTGCGCGCGTTCTGAGCCTGCCGCGTGTCGAGCTAGGCGCCGAACCAGGTGGCGGCAATCCACAAATGCACCGCGATGGCGGCGGCATACCCCAACACGATCGCCCAGATCCATTTCAGATGGCTGGCGAACGTGTACAGCCCGCGAGAGGCCCCCATCAGCGCCACGCCCGCTGCCGAACCAATCGACAGCAGGCTGCCGCCAACGCCGGCTGTCAGCGTGATCAGCAGCCATTCGGGTTGCGGCATCGGCGGGTTCATCTGCAGCACCGCGTACATGATCGGAATGTTGTCGACTACCGCCGACAGCACGCCCATGGCGGTATTGGCGACGGTGTAGCCGAGCGTGCCGTACATGGCGTGTGATGCCAGCGTCAGATAGCCCAGTGCCGCCAAGCCGCCGACACACGCGAACACACCGTAAAAAAACAGCAGCGTGTCCCATTCCGCATTGGCTATGATGCGGAAGATGGAATAAGGCTCCTGTTCCACCCCTTGTGCCAGCGCATAATGGCGTTCGCGATGAGCGATGCGCGAGGCGACCAGATTGAGCAAGGCCAGCCCGGTCAGCATGCCGTAGGCCGCCGGCATGCCCAGCCATTGCTTGCCGAGGACCGTGATCGCGATGGTCAAGCCGAAGGTGATGCAGATGGCGATGCCGCCTGGCTTGATGCGGGCTTCGGCGTTGCCTGTTTCCGGCCGCCCCTTGGGCACGGCAAAAAACATGATGATCGCCGGCACCAGCCAGTTGACCAAGGATGGCACGAACAATCGGAAGAAGTCGAAAAATTCAGCCTTGTGTGCCTGCCACACCATCAGCGTGGTGATGTCGCCGAAGGCGCTCCACGCGCCGCCGGCATTGGCGGCCACCACCAGATTGATCATGGCCAGCGCGATGAAGCGCACATTGCCGATGCCGACAGCAAGCACCACGGCACTCATCACGAGAGCGGTGGTCAGGTTGTCCAGCACGGCAGACAAAAAGAACGCCAGCACGCCGGTGATCCAGAACAGCTGCCGGTAACTGAAGCCATGCCTGACCAGCACGGCACGCAAGGCTTCGAACACGCCGCGCTCGTCCATGGCCGTCACGTAGGTCATCGCCACGACGAGGAAAAAGAAAATCTCCGCGTATTCCAGGAACATCGCGTCGAAGGCGTCGCGGATGCCTGTGCCGCCGCCGGCTTGCCAGGCGATCAGCCCCCAGATCAGGCCGGCCGCCAGCATCACCGGTTTGGACTTGGCAATGTGGATGCGCTCTTCGGCAATGACGGCCACATAGGCCAGCACGAACAACGCCAGGCACACCCAGCCGACGGGATGCCCGGTCAGGTCGGTGGGCGCGGTGGTGCTGGTGGACATGGCGAGCAGGGCGGGTAGTTGCATGAAATCACGCAGGACGCGCAGAGCACAAGGCGCCCAGCCTACCAAACCGTGGCGGGTTCAGCGCGCGAGGGATGGGCACTGTGGCCATGGCAGGGGTCTCGGCAAGATGGCACCGAGGACATGGGCGCGCCACGCCACGGTGGCCGGTATCATGGGCGCACCATGGTCGGAAACTGCTCATGACTGCTCCCGTTCCCGCTCAGGCAGCCGCGCGTGCCATCGAACTTCGGCAACAGCTGGATGATGCCGGTTATCGCTATCACGTGCTCGATGATCCGCACCTTCCGGATGTCGAGTACGACCGGTTGATGCGTGAACTGGAGGCGCTTGAGGATCGCTACCCCGAGCTTGCGACCACCGATTCGCCGACACGCCGTGTCGGTGCCCGCGCCGACGGGGGTTTCGCCGAGGTGTGCCATGAACAGCCGATGCTTTCGCTGGGCAATGCATTCGAAGGTGACGGCGGCGACGACCTGACACGGTTTCACGAGGTGGCCGATTTCGTGCGCCGTATCGAGCAGACCCTGGGGCGACGTGATCCGGTGTTTTCGGTCGAACCCAAACTCGACGGCCTGGCCATGAGCCTGCGTTACGAGCATGG
>DASVGO010000048.1:0-2788 GCA_036379495.1 Rhodanobacteraceae bacterium
AGACTGAAATGGCGCTTGAGGAAATCATTCGGCGTGAGGTCGAGCGTGCTGGCCACCAGGCCACCCACGTTCAACTGCGCGCTGGCGCCAAAGATGATGCCGTGCGTGTTGATGAGGAAGATCTGGCCGTTGGACGACACCTTGCCGAAAATCTTGCTCGGGTTCTGATCGAGAATGCGGTTGAGTGCCACCGCGCTGAACGACGGTTGCTTGAAGATGACCGAGGCATTCTTGCCGACGTTGAAGGTTTGCCAGTTGAGCGCCAGCAAACCCGATTTCTGGTTGATGATGGTTTCGACGCCATGCTGGGTGATGGTGCCCGAGCCACCCACGACACGTCCGCCGGTCGGTGTCTGACCAGGCGTCACGCCACTTGCCGCGGCCACCGGCGCCCATACCAGCGAGCCGACGGCAAGCCCCACCGCCAGCGCAAGTTCGCGGCAATGCAGCCTGATGCGAGCACGATTGCTCTGCGCAAGCGCGGCGGCACGTCCGCCGCGATCGAACTTCCCATGCATGGTGTTCATGTCGAAGCCCCCGTCAGAACGTCAAGTCGAAACGTCCGTAGACGCGATAATCGTGATGATCCGATGCCTCCAGGCCACCCAGCGGCCGAGATACATCGAGATGGAACAACAACTGGTGCCATTGCGGCAGCCGGAAGATGAGTCCGACACCGGCGCCGCGATAGGTTTTGGTCTCGCCACCGAACGCATTGTCGGCACCGACGGCATAGCCGCGCGCGAAATCGACGAAGCCTTCCAACGTCAACAAGTTTTGCCACGGTATGCCGTGGAACGGCGACGGCTTGTAGGCAAATCCTGGCGCATTGACGTGATATTCGAGCGCACTGTAAAACCCGCGATCGGCCAGGTCCTCGGCAATGGGGTACGCACGTACGCTGTCCGGGCCGCCAATGGAAAACTGCTCCATCGGCACCAGCGCATCGCGGGAGTACTGTCCGGCGAACTTGAAATACAACTGCTGATCACGCGACAGGAACTGGACACGCGTGTAATCAAGCTGGAACACGTCAAACCGGCGCGCGTGATTGGGGCTGACCAGGTCGGGCATGCGCGATTCATCGTTGAGCGAATGCCGCCAACGCGCGGACAACATGCCGATGCCGTGAAAGCGACGGTCGGCGTGCTTCATCGAAAAACCCACTTGCGCCACGTTGAAGCGCTCGTCCGACAGCGGCAACGTGGTCGCTTTCAACGACGACTGTTCATGCACATATTTCAGTCCGATGCGCATGGACAGGTCGCGTCGATTGACAAATTTCCAGCCCAGACCGCCGAAGTAGCGCGATGTCGGTCCCTTGATATGAAGCGCAGAAAACGTGCCGTTGTTGAGTTGCAACTGACTGCGACTGGCGCCCACGCTCATCGCCAGCCCCGGCACTTTCACGAATGGCAACGTATACGCCAACGAACCGTACGTGTTCTGATGCGGGTCAAGCGCGTAGTTGACGCCGACGGAAAGCTGATCGCCAAGGCCGGTTGGATCAAGCCAATCGACCTGGGCCTCGGTGCGATAACGGCCCGTTGCCGGTGTTCCGTAATTGCTCGCACCCAGCGTGACGGCAAAGGGGTGCTTGGCCTCGCGCGCCAGCATGATGAGATCGGTCTGACCCGTTTTCTCGCCTGGCTGGAAAGTCGACGACACGGACACGCCCGGCAGGTCACGGTCATACAGCAGCGCGGTTTCCACATCGCGCTTGCGCAGCGCCTTGCCTCGCAGTTTCTGTGCCGACGCGGAAATCACCCACGGTCGATAATGCTTTGTGCCCTTGACAATGATGCGGCCGATGGTGCCCTCGAGTACGTCAATACGGATGATGCCGTCGGCTGCCACCGTCTGCACCGGCAAGTAGGCCGTGGCCACGATGAAACCTGCCTTGCGGTAGCGATGGGTGATGGCATCGGCCACGGATTGCAACTGCGCAAACGACAGTTTCACCATATGCCCGGCACCACCGCCAAGCTTGGCAAACTGCTGGTCGGCAAAGGCCTGCATGCCCTTTGGCGTGATGCCGGCATCGGCATGTTGACCGACGCCATCGACCACGAACCCGCGTACAGCCACGCGCGCCGCCGCCCCCGTGGCCGTTTGCCGCTGACGCATGTCCGGCAGTACGTGTCCATTCGCAAACGCAGGCGCCGCCACCGGCTTGGCGCCAGGCACGCTGAACGTGGCCAGCTGCGTCGACAAATACGCATGGGCATTGGCGTACCCCGCCGCATGCAACGCGGTGTTGATGTCCGCCAGCAACTGTTGCCACTGCGCCGGATCCAGCTGCCTGGATGCACCAACCTTCGTCACGGCCTTGCGATAGGCCTGATTGATGATTTTCTGCACCGCCGGCGCGCCCATCGGTACTCCGCTGACGACAATATTGGGCATCGTCACCGGCGCAGCCAGCGTAGCTGGCGCTGTCGTTTGCGCCGCATGCACCGGCAAGGCGAAACCCGCGCAGGCAACCACCAGCGCCATGACCGCCCCTGTCCGCCACCATGGCGCGACGCATGTCGGCGCCATCCCGGCAATCCCCGTATTGAACTTGACCAACGGCATGTTTCTTCCCCTCCCCACAACACACCACGCTCCGCAGCGGCAAGATGGTGATGACCGGCTCACCTCAACGGCCCTGTTGCCACTCGGTAGATTCAACTCCGAAGTGCAGTACGGTCAACGGATTGCTTGAAAACACCCTGAGGTACTTGAGAGTCTAATCGCATTTGTGCTCGTTGGTTGAGTTTGTCCAGGATTTACTGTACGTCGGTAT
>DASVGO010000049.1:0-2287 GCA_036379495.1 Rhodanobacteraceae bacterium
GATGCTGCGGGTGCGCTGGCCTACCCAGAAATTCGCCAACCCGGTGATGCCGAGCGCGGTGACGAACAGCAGCCCCAGCGCCGACGCGATCAGCAATCCAATCATTGTCGTGTCACGCTGGAAATACTGCGCGCGGATTTGCGAGTACGTCTGCATGTGCTTAGGATCGACGATGCGGTTCGGGTCAACCTTGAGCAGCGCCGCCCGCGCCGCATCGAGCACCCGTCGGCGATCCTGCGGCGCACTACGCAATACGTAGGTCACCGAATAGTCATCCGGCAGGTTCGGAAAGATCATGCTGTAGTAATTCTGGCCCGGTTTGCGTAGATACGGACGCAGCAGGGCATCGACAACCCCAACGATCCGCGTTCCTTTTTCCGGATCGGCAAACATGGTTTTGCCCAAGGCGTTCTGACCTGGATAAAGCGCCTCGGCAAAAGCGCGGCTGATGATGGCAACGGATGGCGTCGTCGATTCGCTCTTCGCAAATTCGTCTGGCCTGAAATCGCGCCCCTCGACCAGCCGCAATCCCAGCGTCTTGATCAGACCAGACGTGCCGTCGTACATGCTTGCCTGCGCGCAATGCCGACCGAGTGCCTGGTTATGGATCGCATTCATCAACGTCTGCAGGTCGGGACACACCCCTTCGGAATGGTCGCTGTGGTTCAGCGGTAGGGAGTTGCTTACCGCCACCGCCGATTCAACACCCGGGATCGCTCGCAGCGCAGCGAGATCGACTTCATGCTGAGCCAGTGGGTTTTCGCTTTTCCGGATACCGACGCTGGAAATGGAAGAAAGCGCGTTTTCGGTGATCCCGGTTGGCAACGAAGACTGGTGTATGCGATTCGCGATCATGAATGCGACATTGCACACGATCGCGCACGTGAACGCGACCTGCAGCATCAGCAACGTGGCGGTAAGCCGGTGCCGACGCAATGTGGAAAGGATCGGGCGGATTTCCATATTCATTCCCTCTCACAACGCCTTCAGCTGCAGTGCCGGCGGCACCCGGCAGGCGCGCCACGCCGGCAACAATCCGGCAAGCACGCTGGTGAGGATTGCCAGTACGACAGTGCCGACCAGCATCGACGAATCCATCGTGGCCAGATGAGCGTAGGCATCCGGGCGCCTGCGGATGCTCCATAATCCGATCTGTGCGATGCCAAGCCCCAGCAACCCACCAGCCACGCCGACCAGCGCCGACTCGATGCCGAACTGCACGAAGATGTCGCGTTTGCGCGCGCCCATCGCGCGACGGACGCTGATCTCACCGCTGCGGCGCAGGAACTTCGCAAGAAGCAGCGCCACGATATTGAGCATGCAGACACCCAGGAAACCGACCGCCAGCCAGAACTGCAGACGCACGTCGTCCGGTACCAAGTCCTCATGCCGCAGCCAGCCCATCAGGCTGTACAGTTTCGCGTTGGTTGCGGGACGCTGGAAACGTCCGAGTGATTTCTGCTCCGCCGAATAGTCAATCAAAAATTGGCGATAAGTTTTTACCTGCGCGGGCGTATCCAGTTGCACCCAAAATTGCAGCCAGTAACTGGTGGGGCGTGTGTTCCACGGACCGGAGTGCTCGGCGACCGAAGTGGCCACGCCGAACTGGTTGCCATTGACCGCAAGATTCAGATCAACAGCCACCGACAAGGGCAAGAAGAACTGATCATCGCCGTCATAGGTGTGGTCGGTCCTGTCCGCATAGAACTGCGGCTGCGGTGTCCAATCGCGCGTTACACCGACGACGCGAAAGCCGTGCAAGACATCGTCGTGGTCCGCAAATTCCACGGTTTTCCCAATCGAATTGTTCGGTCCGAACAACTTACGCGCCAACGTTTCGTTCAATACCACCACGTGCGCGCGCGCCTGGTCGTCGTCCGCGGTCCAGCCGCTGCCTGACACGAATGGCACACCGAACATCGCAAAGAAATCCGCCGTCGTGTAGCGGCCATCCACGTAAAACGGTTGCAGGTCGGGGCTTTGCGGATTCACCATCAGATCGCCACCCGCCATGGCCGCTTCTCGCACCGCGCGGTGCGCGTGCAGCAACGCCATCGCGTCAGGCCACGTGAAGTTGTCACTTGGCAGCTCGCTACCGAAGGGTTGCTTGTAAGTTGAAGGCAACGGATCGATGTGGGGCACATATAAATGCGCGCTTCGATCCGGCAGCGGATCCTCGGTCATCACGTGCAGCACAGTCAGCATGGTCATGCTGGCGCCGATGCCGAGCCCGATCGCCAGCACCATCAGGGCGGTGAGGACGGGCGTGCGTTTCAGGCTGCGCAGT
>DASVGO010000050.1:0-2628 GCA_036379495.1 Rhodanobacteraceae bacterium
GCGCGGCGCGCGGCCACGGCGACGTCGATCAAGGGGCCCGACGCAATGCGGCGGGTGTCGGCGAACGCGGTGCAGGTGGCGGGATTTGTCATGGTCGGCACATCGGCAGGCGTGGAATTTGCGTACATATTACCCGGATTAAAATTGGCGTCAATAAAAGCCGGGTAAAATTTTACGACGCGCCGTCGTGGCGTGGATCAACGTTGACAGTGCGGGCAGAAAAAAGTGTTGCGCTGGCCCAGCACGCGCGAATGGATCGGCGTACCGCAGTGGTGACAAGGTTCGCCGCTGCGGCCATAGACTTGCAATTCCTGCTCGAAATAACCGGGCTGGCCGTCAGGCCGGATGAAGTCGCGCAAGGTGGTGCCGCCGCGTTCGATGGCGTGCGCGAGGATGGTTTGCACGGCTGCTGCGAGCAGGTGGTAACGTTCGCGCGCCACGCGCCCGGCCGCGCGCGCCGGATGAATGCCGGCGGCGAACAGCGCCTCGCTGGCGTAGATGTTGCCCACACCGACGACCACGGACTGGTCCATCAGGAAGGTCTTGACGGCGGCGCTGCGGCCGCGCGACGTCCGCCACAGATGGTCGCCATCGAAGTCCGCCGACAGCGGTTCGGGGCCTAGACCGGCCAACAACGGATGCACCTCGCCTGGTGCCTGCCATAGCAGGCAGCCGAAGCGGCGTGGATCGTTGAAGCGCAGCAGCTGCTCGTCGTCGAGCACGAGGTCGTAGTGGTCGTGCTTGCCGATCGGGGTGGCCGCGGCGGTGATGCGCAGGCTGCCGGACATGCCCAGGTGCAACAACGCGCTGCCAACGGTGGTGTGGAGGAGCAGGTATTTGGCGCGTCGTGTCACGCTGTCGATGCGTTGACCAGGCAGGAGCGTGCCAATGGCCGACGGGATTGGCCAGCGCAGATCCGGTCGGCGTAGGACCACGCGCGTGATGCGGTGTCCGATCAGATGCGGGGCGATGCCGCGCCACGTGGTTTCAACTTCCGGCAATTCGGGCATGCGGAGGCTCGACGATCTCGTGGTGCCCAATGCCGAAAAAGGCGCGCGCGGTCGCGGTGCTGTGAGCGGCGGTCACATCGGGTGCTTCGCCTCGGCAGGCGGCCACCGCATGGCAAATGTGGGCGAGATACATTGGTTCGTTGCGACGATGTGCCGGCATGGGCCGGATGTTGCGCGGCAGCAGGTAGGGTGCGTCGGTTTCCAGCATCAGACGATCGGCGGGAATCGTGTGCACGAATTCGCGCAGATGGGTGCCGCGACGCTCGTCGCAAATCCAGCCGGTGATGCCGATGTGGCAATCCAGGCCGAGGTAGTCGAACAGGGCTTCACGGGTGTCGGTGAAGCAATGCACGACGGCGCCGGGCAGGCGGTCGCGTGCGCTTTTCAGCAAGGCGAGAAAATCGTCATGCGCATCGCGCTGGTGCAGGAATACCGGTTTGCCCAGGTCGATGGCAATGGTCAATTGCTTTTCGAACGCGGCCAGTTGCACTGTGCGCGGCGAGTAGTTGCGGTTGTAGTCCAGACCCATCTCGCCGACGGCACGGACTTCGGCGTGGTGCGCCAGCGAACGGATCAGCGCGTCGGTGTCCGCGCTGTAATCGACGGCATGGTGCGGATGCACGCCGGCGGTCGCGTACAGCCGACCGGGATGCCGTTGCGCCAGCGCAAGGGCGTCCCGGCTGCCGTCGGCATCGGCGCCGGTGACTACCATGCGCGTGACGCCGTGGACGCGGGCGCGTTCCAGCATGGCGTCAAAATCGTGGCGGAACGATTCGTGGGTGAGGTTGGCGCCGATGTCGATCAGCGCCGGTGGTGTCGCGTCGGACATGCGGGCTTACAGATTCTGGTAGCTGGGGCCGGAGCCGCCTTCGGGCGTGGTCCAGGTGATGATCTGGTAGGGATCCTTGATGTCGCAGGTTTTGCAGTGCACGCAATTGGCGGCGTTGATCTGCAGGCGCCGGCCGTTTTCGTCGTCGACCATTTCGTAGACGTTGGCCGGGCAAAAACGCGTGCACGGGTTGGCGTATTCGACGGTGCATTGATCGACGCAGATGCTGGTGTCGAGCACCTTCAAATGCACCGGTTGGTCCTCGTCGTGCTCGGTGGCGGCGAAGTAGACGCTGGCCAAGCGGTCGCGCGGCGGCAGCGTGCGTTCGCCCCAGCCGTAGTCGGGAGCGGTGAACGTGCCGAGTTTTTCCAGTGACGACCAATCGGCATGGTTTTTCAGCGTCCACGGCGAATGGCCGCCGATGACGGTCTCCCAGGCCGCGTTGACCAAGCCGCGCCACAGGCCCTTGTGGAAGCCGGGACGGATGTTGCGCACTTTTTTCAATTCGGCGACCACCGGCGAGGCGCGCAGGCGCACGTCGAAACCGGCGCTGGTGGATTTTTCAGCGACGTGTTCGGCAGCCAGCATGCCCGAACGCATGGCCTGATGCGTGCCCTTGATCTTGGGCACGTTCATGAGGCCGGCGGCGTCGCCGATCAGGATCGCGCCGGGCATTTCGGTGGTCGGCAGCGATTGGTAACCGCCTTCGATCAGCGCGCGTGCGCCGGCCGACAGGATTTGGCCGCCTTCGAGCAAGGGCTGCACCATGGCGTGCGACTTCAGTTGCTG
>DASVGO010000051.1:0-41986 GCA_036379495.1 Rhodanobacteraceae bacterium
CAGGACATGGCCACGCGCTGGCTATGGACATACAACCACGAGCGTCCCAACATGGCGCTCGGCGGCATCACGCCCATGCAAAAATTGGCGCTTGCCGCATAGCTCCACTTTTGGCGACGGCTAAAAATGGGGGGATTACCCTATGATGGAGCTTTCGGCACCGAGGATGGTCACGTGAAGCATGCCTTCAAGATCGGAGACCATGTGCGTTGGAATTCCGAGGCTGGGTTCGTCACCGGGCACATCATCGCCGTGCATGAACAAGACACCGAGTACAAGGGCCACATGCGCCGCTGTTCGCCGGAAGATCCGCAGTACGAAATCAAAAGTGACAAGACTGACCACATCGCCATGCACAAAGGCGCTGTCCTGACGCGGATGGGTGATTGAGCATGGATTCGATGGCTGTCACGCGACACGTATTCGAGCGGTTGACCACCGGACTGGTGATGCTTGACGCGGATTTGTGCGTGTCGTGGCTGAATGACGCTGCCGCAGATCTTTTCGATGTGGGTGTGCGCAACATGCGTGAACTGGCTTTTGCCGGCGTCATGCCGGATGGCGATGCGGCGTTGCGGGCGGCAGTCGAGCGTCTGCACATGGGCGAATCGGTGGTCGAATGGCGACAGCTTTCGTTGATCACGTTGAAGCAGACCGCCTGCGTCGTCGATGTGGCCATGCAGGCATGGGATGACGGCTGGTTGCTGGAGATCCATGCCGCGGTACCGTTGGCCAGTGCGGCGACTACTCTGTCTGCAAGCCTGCGTGGAGTGGCGCATGAAATACGCAACCCGTTGACCGGCCTTCGTGGCGCGGCACAGTTGCTGGCGCGGCGCACGCACGATGAAAACACGCGACAACTGGCAAATCTGATGATGGGCGAGGTCGATCGTCTCGCCTCCTTGACCAATCGCCTGTTGTCGCAAGACCAGGCTGCGCGTCCCGGCATGGTCAACCTGTATCCGTTGCTGGAAAAAGTTCGACAGCTGTGCGTGAACCAGGTGACCAGCGTGACAGAGGACTATGACCCCAGCGTGCCGGACATTCATGGTGATGCGGATCGGCTGCAGCAAGTGTTGCTGAATTTGACCCGCAACGCCATCGAGGCAGGCGCGACCACCCTGTGCCTGCGCACGCGCATCGCGCATCAAGTAGCCTTGGGGACGGGCATCGTGGCGGCGGCGGTACGCGTGGACGTGATCGACAACGGGCCAGGCGTGGCGGCAGCAGTACGCGAGCATGTGTTCGAGCCCATGGTTTCCGGTCGTGCCAATGGCACGGGGCTGGGTCTGGCGCTGGCACGGGAAACTGCCCGTGACCATGGTGGTGATTTGCGCTATTCGCAAAGCGCGGAAGGCACGATGTTTTCGCTGTATCTTCCCCTCGAGCGGGATCGGAAGGCGCATTCATGAAGCAGGTCATCTGGATTGCCGACGACGACGACAACGTGCGCTACGTGCTGGCCGCCGCCTTGCGCGATGAGGGGTACGAGGTGCGCGAATTTGCCGATGCCGCGGCGGTCCTGGCAATATGGAATCACGTGCGCCCGGCCCTGTTGATGACTGATGTGCGCATGCCGGGTGATGACGGCTTGGTCCTGTTGCGGCGAGTGCGTGAAATCAGCCCGACGGTACCGGTGATGGTCATGAGCGCATACGCGGACGTCACGACCACGGCGGCGGCCTACCGGACCGGCGCAGCGGATTATCTGGCCAAACCGTTCGATCTCGATCAGGTGCTTGCCGCGGTGCGTCGCGTGCTCGCCGACGCCGGCAGCCACGTGGATATCACCGTCGACAAACCGCTGGCGGCGAAGCCGGGCCTGATCGGCCAAAGTGCGGCGATGCATGAAGTATTCCGTTTGATCGGACGCGTGGCCGCGAGCCATCTCAACGTGCTTGTCACCGGCGAGACGGGCACGGGCAAGGAGTTGGTGGCAAGAGCACTGCACGAGGAGAGCCTGCGTCAGCAGGGACCGTTCATTGCCTTGAATACGGCGGCCATTCCGGCCGAACTGCTGGAAAGCGAATTGTTCGGACACGAGGCTGGCGCGTTCACGGGCGCACGCGAACGCCGTATCGGGCGATTCGAACAGGCCGAAGGTGGCACGTTGTTTCTCGACGAAATCGGCGACATGCCGCTATCGCTGCAGACGCGGCTCCTGCGGGTACTGGCCGGTGGCGAATTCTATCGTGTCGGTGGTCGAGCCTTGATAAAAAGCCATGTCCGCATCATTGCCGCCACGCATCAGGACCTGGACGCACTGGTGGCGGACGGACGTTTCCGCGCCGATCTGAAACATCGTCTGGATGTGGTGCGCATTGCCCTGCCGCCGCTGCGCGAACGGCGTGGCGACATCACGCGACTGGCGCGGCACTTCCTTGCCATGGCAGCACAGGAACTCGGTCTGCCCGCCAAACGCTTCAGCGCGGGCGCGATTGCCAGTCTGGAGCGGCGAACTTTTCCGGGCAATGTGCGCGAGCTGGAAAACCTGTGTCGCAGGGCCGCCGTGATGGCACCGGGCAAAGAGGTGCAATTGACAGATTTGCCGGATATCGCGGAATCCGAATCCGGTGAAATCGAGGGCGATTGGACGGCAGCCTTGCACCGCTGGACCGAAGGCGAGCTGGCCGAAGGTCGGCAGAACCTGTATCCGCGGGCGCGCGACGCCATGGAACAGGTTTTGTTCGAAACCACCTTGCACCATGTGCATGGGCATCGCCAGCGGGCCGCGAAGTTGCTCGGGCTTGGTCGCAACACGCTGACGCGCAAGCTGACCGGGCAGCAACCCGGCGATTGAATGCTCGCGGTCAGCGGGTAGGCAAACCCGATGGCTTGCGGCAAAGTGTCACTTTGAATGTTGCATGGCAGGGTTTCATGAGCACACCGCTACACGTCATCATCCTGGCCGCCGGCGAAGGCAAACGCATGCGTTCGGCGACTGCCAAGGTTCTGCTGCCGTTGGGTGGGCGGCCGCTGCTGGCGCACGTATTGGCCACCGCGCAGGCATTGCGACCGGCGTCCGTGCATGTGGTCTACGGGCATCGGGGCGATGCCGTGCGCAGAGCATTTGCGGATGCCGGTGTCGTCTGGGTCGAACAGGCACAACAACATGGCACCGGGCATGCAGTGCGTCTGGCCTTGGTCGGCGTACCGGATGATGCGCGCGTGCTGGTGCTTTACGGAGACGTTCCCTTGATACGGCCCGAGTCGCTGGTCGACTTGGCGCAAAGCGTCGCCCCGTTGACCGTGTTGGCGGCCGAACTGGAGGATCCGACCGGCTATGGTCGCATCCTGCTGGACATGATGGGCACGGTCAGCAGCATCGTCGAGGAGCGCGATGCCACGCCGGCGCAGCGCGCCATCACCTTGACCAACACCGGCCTGATCGCCGCCGATGCCAGGCACCTGCGCGGGTGGCTTGGGCATCTCGATACCGGCAATGCGCAGGGCGAGTATTACCTGACCGATGTCTTTGCCCAAGCCGCGGCGGCTGGCGAGCCGGCAACGTGCGTGCGTTTGCATGATGCAGACGAGGCCAAGGGGGCCAACGACCCTTGGCAGCTGGCGGAACTGGAAACCCTGTTGCGCCGCCGACGTGCCATGGCCTTGGCCGGCGCCGGCGTGCGCATCACCGATCCCATGCGTTTTGACCAGCGGGGCACGGTAGAGGTCGGTCATGATGTCGAGATCGACATCGACGTGATCCTCGAAGGCCATGTTGTTCTTGGTGATGGCGTGCACATCGGTCCGTTCTGTCGTCTGCGCGATGTGACGCTGGCAGCTGACACGATCGTGCATGCGCACTGCGATCTCGAAGGCGTGCAAGTCGGCCGGGATTGCCGGATCGGCCCGTATGCACGCCTGCGTCCTGGCTCGAAGCTTGCCGATGGCGTGCATGTGGGCAATTTCGTTGAAACCAAAAAGACGTCCATCGGCAGCGGCAGCAAGGCCAATCATCTGACTTACCTAGGTGACTGCGAAGTTGGCGCGAGCGTCAACATCGGCGCAGGTACCATCACTTGCAATTACGATGGCGTGAACAAATTCCGCACAGTCATCGGCGACGATGCTTTCATCGGTTCCAACAGTTCGCTGGTGGCACCGGTGACGATTGGTGCCGGTGCCACCATTGGCGCAGGATCCGTCATTACCCGTGATGCGGCTGCGGACCAATTGAGTGTGGCGCGCAGTCGTCAGCAGCTGGTGGTCGGCTGGGTCCGGCCAACCAGGAAAACCGATACTGATTCGCGGTAACCAGCGTGAACGATGCGGCGGAACATCCTTTCGGCTTGCGTGAATCGCCTTTTGCGGTAGCGCCCGACACCCGCTTCGCCTATCTGGCAGCGACAGCAGGCGAGATACTTGATCGCCTGCAGCAGGAGGTGATCGAAGGCAGCGGTGGCATCACGCTGCTCACCGGCAGCAGTGGCAGCGGCAAGACGCTGGTGGCGCAATGTCTGCTAGAGCGCCTGGCCGATCGGGATGTACGCGTGGCGCGGCTGTTGCATTCACGCGTCACGCCGATCGAGCTGTTGCAAAGCGTGTGCACGCGCCTGCGCGTGCCACTGGATCAGCATGTCGATCCGGTCAGCGAGCGCGACCTCGTCAATGCACTCGGCGTGTTCCTGATGGACATTTATGCGCAGGGTCAGCGCGTGCTGCTGGTGGTCGACGAGGCACAGAACCTGTCCGACGAGTCGCTGGAACAACTGCGCCTGCTGACCAATCTCGAAACGCCGGTGCATCGGTTGATGCACATCCTGATGCTGGCCACGCCGCACCTGCGCGAACGGTTGCACGCCACGACGTTGGCTCCACTGGCGCAGCGGGTCACGGCCTGGCACGAACTGCCCGGGCTGGATACCCGGCACAGTGAGGCTTACGTGCGGCATCGCCTGAGCGTGGCCGGTGCCGCGCCTGCTTTGTTCAGCCGGCTGGCCTTGCGCGACATGGTGCATGCCAGCCGCGGCGTGCCGCGAGTGCTGAACCTGATTGGCGAGCGTGCCTTGAGCCTGGCCGCGGACAATCATCAGGACAGTGTCGGCGAGCGCACGGTACAACAGGCCATGCGCGACGTGTTGCCGGGGCATGTCGGTTACTGGCTGCACCGGGGACGCAAATGGTGGCCGGCTGGTGCGGCCGTCGTCGTGCTGCTGGTGGTTGTGGCTTCATGGATCGGTTGGCGCGTCACGCACGAATCGTCGCCCGAAGTGCCGGTGGCATCTGCCGTGGCACCGGCAACGGACCAAGTGCCTCGGCTGATGCGGATGTTGCTGCCGGCACGCGATTCGCGCCTGCAAGCCTGGGGCACCTTGCTGGCGCGATGGCAGGTGGGCTCGGTCGACACCGGCGTGGCCGCGGCATCCACGTGTCCCGAAGTCATCTTTGCGGGTTTCGATTGCGTCGGCGGTACCGGCACGCTCGATCAACTCAAGCGTTTCGATCGCCCCCTGGTGCTGATCCTCGACACACCCGAAGGCAAACGCGAGGTGTTGCTGCTCGGGGTCGGCGACACGCGCGTGCGCCTGGATATCGGTCCGCGCGACGTGGAATGGTCGCGGACGGCGTTGGCCGAAGTGTGGCGAGGACATTTTCTGGCGCCGTTCCGGTTGCCGGCTTTCCTGCCGACAACGTTGCGACAAGGCGATACCGGCCAGGGAGTGGCTTGGCTGGATCGTCAATTGCGGCAGCTGGATGGCGACACGGCGGCGGCCTATCGCCCGGCCGTGTTCGATGCCGCCATGCGGGAGCGTGTCAAGCGCCTGCAGCAGGCCTTCGGCATCCCCGCGGATGGCATCGTCGGTCCCGAAACCCTGTTTGCCCTCACCTCGCTCGACGCCGGTGGCCCGCATCTGGCGCGGGATGTGCCTTGATGAACGGCTTGTTCGTGCATGTCGACAGCCGGCACCACCCGGGGCCGCGCTGGGTCACTCTGGTGATCGTGGTGGCCTGCGTGGCCTGCTTCGTGGCCTTGTCGCTGATGCCGGTGGCGCGGGAACTGGCTTGGGTGCGGCGTTGGGGCACGGTGCCGGCTGAACTGTTTTCGGTTACCGGCCATGGCTGGCGGCGCCTGCTTGATCCGGATTGGGTGCGCCTGCTGACGTCGCTGTTCATCCATGTGGCCTGGCTGCATTTGCTGACCAACATGCTGTTCCTGATCATCTTCGGTCTGGCCACCGAACGGGCGTTGGGGTCGCGACGCTTCCTGGTGTTGTTTCTGGTCGGCGGCGTCATTGCCAACCTGATCGGCGCGCTGACCCTGGCACATGCACATGCGCCGATCATCGGCTGCAGCGGTGCGGTGTCGGCGGTGATCGGCGTATATCTGGTGCTGTTTCCACGCGCACGCATGGGACTGGTGTTGCCGCTGGGCCTGTTCATGGAATTCGTGCGCGTGCCGGCGGCCTTCCTGATCGGTTTGTGGGTGTTGCTGCAATTGCTGTTCACCTATGCCGGACCGGGGTTTGGCGAGGTGGTGTGGTGGAGCCACATCGCCGGATTCGTGTTCGGGGTGATGTTTGGCTGGCTCTCGCGCAGTGCTGTTGCACGCCGTCGACGCGGCTGAATCAGGCCTCAAGAAAGCCTGATGGCGGCGGTGGTGCCGGCGGCTTCGGGGCCGCGGGCGTGGTGTTGGCGGTCGGCAGGCCACCGAGGTCGCGCCAGGCCAGATACAGCATGGGTCCGAGCAAGGCATACAGCAGCGTGAACGTACCCAGCTGCACGATCAGGATCACGTGAGTCAGGCTGAGCAGCCAGAACACGATGCCGACACAAACAAACAAGGCCAGGGCAGCCACGATCCAGGCACCGAGATGATGCCAGACCAACCGGAAACTCTCGGTCATGGCCGTCGATGCCCGTGAAGAGGTCAACACGACGCCGGGGATGGCCAGGGCGGTGAAGGTCCAGGCAAACAGCACGATGGCCAGGGCCACGAACAGCCACGGGCGCATGGCATCGCTTTTCAGCAAGGCGATGAGCTGGTCGGGGTGATGGTTCAGATCGGCGAGATTGGCGCCACTGCGGGCCAGCTTTTCAAGCAAGACAATGGCGAGCATGAAGATCGCCGTCAGCTTGCCGATCACCAGCGGGATGCACAGCTTGATTGCCTCGCGACGGCGCGCCGGATCGAGCAGCGGAGTGAACAGGTGTTGCCAGTTGGGCGTGCGACCGGCAGCGGCGCCGTGGGCTTCCATGCAGATGCCGGCCAGCAGCGCCGGTCCCGCGATCAACATGAACAACCCCGCCAGCAAACCGATCAACGGCAACGACGAGAGCATGTCGATGATGGCCATGGTGAGCCCCATCAACAGGAAAACCTGCGGCCGCCGGCGCAACATGCCCCATGCACCGGTGAACCAGCGCCAGCCATGGCCAAGGCCGATGCGGCGCGACGGTGGTGTCGGGGTCACGCTGCCGCCTCGAACAAGCCGCGATGCAGGGCATCGACCTGCACGGCAAAGCGGCGCAGCAAGCGCTTTGCCTCGGGCGTGGCGCACACACCGGCCAACATGGCCTTGACGTCGATGTCTTCGGCCAGCAATTGCACGTGGCGCAGGCGAATGTAGGCACGCATGGTCGTGGTGGAAAACTCGGGATGCAGCTGGGTGGACATCGCCCGCAGGCCATAACGCAGGATGTGATGCGGGTCGAGCGCGGAGCGGGCCAGCACCTGCGCGCCCGGCGGCAGACTCAGCACGCTCTGCCGGTGCGAGGTGTGTGCCGGGAAGGCGACAGGCAAGCCGGTGGTGAGCGGGTCGGTGCGTCCGGCATCGGTCAGCGTGATGGTTTGCGTGCCCATTTCACGGCCGCCGGGCAACTCGCCGACCACGCCGCCCAAGGCATGCGCCATCAGCTGATGGCCGTAGCACACGCCGAACAGCGGCAAGCCGGTCGGGATGGCGTCGCGGAGCCAGGCGGCCAGGTGCTCGCTCCAATCAAGCTGCTCGGTGACCATGGCTGCCGAGCCGGAGATGATGGCACCAGCCACGCTGTCTGGTGTCGGCAGTGGCGCGCCGGCGTCCACGTTGACGACCATGACGTTCGCACGCGGCACGCCGAGCGCCATGCGGAACCAGTGGTCGAAATCGCCCGAGCGGGCGCGCAGGGTGTCCGGCGCGTGGCCGGTCAGGAAAATGGCAATGGGTTTCATCAAACACTCGATGGCAAGGGCCGGCAAGGCCATGCCGCCATTGTCCCATGACTGGCCAGCCGGCAGCCACGGGGAGTGGTTTGGATTCAATCCGTCGGCGGCAACACCGCCAGTGCCTCGGCGGTGGTGGTCAGGCCGCGCGCGACTTGCACGGCGGCCGACGCACGCAGGCTGCGCATGCCTTCGGTGCGGGCCGCGCGGGTGAAGGTGGCAAGATCAAGCTCGGCGGTGATGTGCACGCGCAGGGTGGGCGTCATCGGCAGCATCTCGTACACGCCGGTGCGGCCGAGGAAGCCGGTGTGTCGGCATTCCAGGCAACCGACCGGGGCATACACCAGTTCGGGCAGCGGCACGTCCCAGCCATGGGTCAGGGCGTCCCAGGTTTGCGGATCCTGTTCGGCGGCGATCTTGCAATGCGGGCACAACGTGCGCAACAGGCGTTGCGCAACGATGCCCGCAAGCGTCGATGAAATGAGGTAATGCGGCGCACCCAGATCCAGCAGGCGGGTCAGCGCGCTGGGGGCATCATTGGTATGCAGGGTGGAGAGCACCAGATGGCCTGTCAATGCGGCCTGGATGGCCATCTGCGCGGTTTCCAGATCGCGGATTTCGCCGACCATGATGATATCGGGATCCTGGCGCAGCAGCGTGCGCACGCCGGTGGCAAACGTCAGGTCGATGCCCGGTTGCACTTGCATCTGGTTGAGCTCCGGCGAGACCATTTCGATCGGGTCCTCGACGGTGCATACATTGACCTCCGGCCGCGCCAGGTGCTTCAACGTGGAATACAGTGTCGTGGTCTTGCCCGAGCCGGTGGGGCCGGTCACGAGCACGATGCCGTTCGGGCGCTCGACCATGTGCCGCCAGGTGGCGGCCTCGGCTTCGGTAAAGCCCAGCTGCGCAAAATCCTTGGCCACGATGTCCGGGTCGAAGATGCGCATCACCACTTTTTCGCCGAACGCCGTCGGCATGGTTGAAATGCGCAGCTCCACCTCGCGCCCGCTTTTGGCGCGCGTCTTGATGCGGCCATCCTGCGGGCGACGCTTTTCGGCCACATCCAGTCGCGACAGGATCTTGATGCGCGAGGTGACGGCCGTCATCACCGGCATCGGCAGTTCGAACACCTTGTGCATCACGCCGTCGATGCGAAAGCGCATGTTGCCGGTTTCGCGGCGCGGTTCGAGATGGATGTCCGAGGCGCGTTGTTCAAAAGCGTATTGCAGCAGCCAGTCGACGATGTGCACGACGTGGCGATCGTCCGCGCCCACCTCGCCCGACTCACCCAGCTGCAGCAATTGCTCGAAGTTGAACCCGACGCTGCTGGGCAGGGTGTCGCCCTTGGCATCCTGGGCCAGTCGGATCGAGCGCTGCACGCCGTAGAACTCGGCCAGGTAACGGTTGATTTCCTGCGGGTTGGACACGACCAGGCGGATCTCGCGACTCAACATGCGCGAGAGGTCATCGGCCCAGGCGGTGGCGAACGGTTCGCAGGTGGCGAAGGTGGTGGTGTCGCGATCCACGGCAACCGGCAGGATGGCGTGATTTTGCGCATACGCGCGCCCCACCACGCGGGTGACGGCGGCCACGTCGATCTTCATCGGATCGATTTTCAGGTAGTCGAGGCTGGCCTTGCGCGCCAGCCATTCGGTCAGCACCTCGATGCTCAGCGGACGGCCGTCGGGGTCGCGCCGATTGTCCAGGCGCGCCTTGCCGATCACCACCAGCGGGTGCAGGGCGGTTTGGTCCTGGCCGCCGGCGGTGCCCAGGCGCACGCGCTTGGCCTCTTCGCCGGTCAGGTGGCCATCGACCACCAGCGCGGCCAGGGTTTCGTCCAACTCCAGGCGACCGTGACGGCCGAGCAGGGAAATCGGTTGCGGGTTGATGGCCATGGATATCGCTTGTCACTATGGGCGGTCGGACCGGCGTCGCTATACTAATGCGCTTTGTTCCGACGGATTGCGACCCATGTCCGCGCCCACTTTTCAGGAAATCATTCAGACCTTGTCCCGCTATTGGGGCGACAAGGGCTGTGTGCTGTTGCAACCGCTCGATACCGAGGTCGGCGCCGGCACGTTTCATCCGGCCACCTTCCTGCGCGCGCTGGGCCCGGAGCCCTGGGCAGCGGCTTACGTGCAGCCTTCGCGCCGACCGACCGATGGCCGTTACGGCGACAATCCCAATCGCCTGCAACATTATTACCAGTTCCAGGTGGTGATGAAGCCCAATCCGGACGACATGCTGGATTTGTACATCGGCTCGCTCAAGGCGCTGGGCATCGATCCGCTGGTGCACGATCTGCGTTTTGTCGAAGACAACTGGGAATCGCCGACGCTGGGTGCCTGGGGTCTGGGCTGGGAAGTGTGGTTGAACGGCATGGAAGTCACGCAGTTCACCTATTTTCAGCAGGCCGGCGGACTGGAATGCCGGCCGGTGACGGGCGAGGTCACGTATGGTCTTGAGCGGCTGGCGATGTATCTGCAAAACGTCGACAACGTGTACGACCTGGTGTGGACGCATGCGCCGCATGGCCCGGTCACGTACGGCGACGTGTTCCACCAGAATGAAGTGGAGCAGAGCACCTACAACTTCGAGCATGCCAACGTCGACAAGCTGTTCGCGTGGTTTGACACCTGCGAGGCCGAGGCGCTGCGCCTGGTCGAGCTTGGCTTGCCGTTGCCGGCCTACGAACAGGTGATGAAGGCCAGCCACACGTTCAATTTGCTGGACGCGCGGCGCGCCATTTCCGTCACCGAGCGGCAGCGCTACATCCTGCGTGTGCGCACGCTCTCGCGCGCAGTCGCCGAGGCGTATGTCGCGCAACGCGAAAAACTGGGCTTTCCGGGCCTCAAGCATCATCAGGAGTCGGCCCATGTCTGACGTCAATCCGCTGCTCATCGAATTGGGCACCGAAGAGTTGCCGCCGAAGGCGCTCGATGAGCTGGCCGCCGCGTTTGCGCGCGGCGTGATCGAGGGCCTGACCAGGCACGGCATTGCCGCCGATGCCGCCGGCGCGCGCGCGTACTGCTCGCCGCGGCGCCTTGCCGTGCATGTGCCGGGCGTGGCGACCGAGCAACCCGATCAGGCCATCGAGCGGCGCGGCCCGGCCCTCAAGGCCGCGCACGATGCCGAGGGTCAGCCGACACGCGCGCTGACCGGCTTTGCCGCGTCCTGCGGCGTGGCCGTCGAGGCCTTGCAGATCGAGCACACCGACAAGGGTGAATGGTACGTGCATCGCAGCGAGCAGCCGGGCCAACCGACCGTCTCTCTGCTTGGCGACATCATCGCCGACGCCGTCAAGTCGCTGCCGATTCCGCGGCCGATGCGTTGGAGCGATCATGACTTCCGCTTCGTGCGCCCGGCGCATTGGCTGGTGGTGCTGCACGGTGCCGACGTGGTGCCGGTCGAGCTCATGGGGCTGACGAGTTCGCGCGACTCGCGCGGCCATCGGTTCCATCACCCCGGGGCGGTCAGCATCGAGCATGCCGACCATTGGCTGGCTGCGTTGCGTGATGCCAGGGTGCTGGCCGATCCGGCCGAGCGCCGCGCGCGCGTCAAGGCCGAGGTGGCGCGCGTGGCGGAGGGCGGCGTGCCGCGCCTGTCCGATGCCTTGCTCGATGAGCTGGCCAACCTCACCGAATGGCCGGTCGGCATTGCCTGCACGTTCGATGCCGATTTTCTGCGCGTGCCATCCGAGGCGCTCGTCACCACCATGGAAACGAACCAGAAGTTCGTGCCCGTGTACGCGGCGGACGGCAAGCTCACCGAGCACTTCATCGGCGTGGCCAATATCGAATCCAAAGACCCGGCGCAAATCCGCAAGGGTTACGAGCGCGTCATCCGTCCGCGTTTCGCCGACGCGCGCTTCTTCTGCGACGAAGACCTCAAGACGCCGTTGCGCGAGCTGCAGCGAGAGCTTGAACACGTCACGTATCAGGAATCGTTGGGCAGCCTGTGGGACAAGAGCTGCCGCGTGGCCGAGCTGGCGCGCATCATCGCCAACCGCGTCGGCGTGGATGCCGGGCAGGCGACCGCGGCGGCCAGTCTGGCCAAGTGCGACCTGCTCACGCGCATGGTCGGCGAGTTCCCCGAGCTGCAAGGCGTGATGGGCCGCTACTACGCTGCCGCGCAGGGCGAGCCCGAGCCCATCGCGTGCGCGCTCGACGAGGTCTATCAGCCGCGTCACGCCGGGGATGCCATCGCCACGGGCGAGGTGGCGCGCGTCGTGGCCGTGGCCGAGCGCATCGATACCCTGGCCGGCATCTTTGCCGTGGGCTTGAAGCCGTCGGGCAACAAGGATCCGTTTGCACTGCGCCGCGCGGCGCTGGGCCTGGCGCGCACCTTGGTCGAAGGCAACTTGTCCATCGATCTTGCCGCCACCTTCCGCGAAGCGCTGGAGTTGATCCCCGAGCCGGCGCTGGTTGCCGGCGCCAGGGCGGGCAAGAAACCCAAGAGCGATGCGATCGCGGTCGATGTCGGCGTCCGCCGCCAGGAGTTGCAGGACGAGTTGACCGGCTTCATCCTCGAGCGCCTGCGCGGCTACTACGCCGACCAGGGCTTCACGCGCGGTCAGTTCGATGCGGTCGCGGCGGTCGCGCCGTCCACCTTGCCGGACTTCGATCGTCGCCTGCGCGCCGTGGCAGCGTTTGCCGAGCTGCCGGCTGCCGCGAGCCTTGCTGCCGCCAACAAGCGCGTGGGCAATATCCTGCGCAAACAGGCCGAAGCGGGAGTGGTTCCCGCATGCGGCGTGGATGCCGGTCTGTTCGAACAGACAGCCGAACGGGCTCTGGCCGAAGCCCTGGAGGCGGCCCATCGGGACAACGATGCCGCCATGGGCGCCGGGGACTATCGTGCCATCCTCATGCGCCTGGCGGATCTGCAGACTCCGGTCGACACGTTTTTCGAAGAGGTGCTGGTGGCGGTCGACGATCCGGCCCGGCGTGCCAACCGTTTGGCCTTGCTGGCGGGGTTGGAATCGGCTTTCACGGCTGTGGCCGACATCGCTCGTTTGTGATCTCCTGCGATCAGCCCGAAGTGAGTCGGCATGCGGACTTTGGGGCAGCGCAGCACGTCGTCGCAGTTGCTAAGATTTTGTTGACACCCTGTTACGAATGGGTGTAGCGTCGCAGCAAGTCGGTTTGTCGTGCCCGTGATTCCGGATGCGAGCGGCAACCTGCGTGGATTGGAGAAGGGGCGTGCCAGGACGTTGTCACGTGGGAGTGACAAATCGTGTTCTGGCGTGTTTCGTCTCCGCATTTGAGGCTGTCTGGCTGTTGGTCAGGCTGTTTTTTGCAACTTCAAACGATCTTGAAGATCGCCTGGGGAGAGTTCCGTGATGAAGTACACGCGTTCCATGACACGCAAAGCCTTGCCGAAGCGCAACGCTTTGGTCGTCGCCCTTGCCGTAGGCATGGGCATTTCCGGTCTTGCCTTCGGCCAGGCCACCACCGGCGCCGTTTTCGGCAGTGCCCCGTCGGGCGATACGGTGCAGATCACCAGTGACAGCGGCATCAATCGCAGCGTCACCGTGGGTGCCGATGGCCAGTATTCGTTTGCCAGCTTGCCGCTGGGCACCTACACCGTCACCCTGAGCAAGAATGGATCGACCGTTGCCTCTCGCTCCAACGTTTCCATCAAGATCGGTTCCGGCGTGGCCGTCAACTTTGCCAGTGGCCAGAATGCGACCAACTTGGGCACGATGCAGGTGTCGGCCAATGCCCTGCCAACCATCGACGTGACCACGGTGCATGATTCCACCATCATCACCGCCCAGCAGCTGCGCCAGTTGCCCTTGGGCCACAACGCCACCTCGATCGCCTTGTTGACCCCGGGCACCGTGGGCAGCAGCGCCTTCGGCGGCGTCAACTTCGGCGGTTCGTCCGTGGCCGAGAACGCGTACTACGTGAACGGTTACAACACCGGCGCGCCGTACCGCAACATGTCCATGTTCCAGCTTCCGTATGGTGCCATCGGCCAGCAACAGACCCTGGCCGGTGGTTTCGGCGCCAAGTACGGCCGTTCCGATGGCGGTGTCATCAGCCAGACCGGCAAGAGCGGTACCAACCAGTGGCACTTCGGTGCGCAGATCCGCTGGTCGCCGCGGTCCATTGCGGCCACCCCGCATGATCAATACCAACCGGTTATTGCGCTGCCGTCGGGTCAGTTCTGTGTGCCCCAATATGGCTCGTATCCTGCAGCTACCATTTGCGATCCGAGTGGTGCGATGGAAGGCTATCGTCACAACTCGGGTACGTACCATCCGGGCCGGCAGATCACTGCCAGCCATGACAATGGCAGCTGGAGCACCACCTACACCGGTTACGTCGGTGGTCCGCTGGTCAAGGACAAGTTGTTCTTCTTCCTGGATGTCGCGGTCACCCAAGGTGCGGGTTCGAGTCGTGCGGGCCTGGTCGGCACGCCGACGCAGAGTTTCGATTCCAGCCACAGCACTTCGTATTACGGCAAGATCAACTGGAACATCAACGACAACAACTTGTTCGAGTTCACCTATTTGGGCAACCAGGGCAAGAGCGGCATAGGTGAGCAGTACAACTACGACTATGCGACGAATCAAGCCACCACGTTGCGCAGTGTCAACAACCAGAACATCAGCAACTCCAAGTACCTGATCGCCAAGTACACCAGCTACATCGGCGACAACGCCACGTTGAGCATCTTGTGGGGTCATGGCACGTACCATAACCCGATTCAGTACGCCAATTCATCGCCGTACCCGTACGTCGCTGGCGGATGCAACCAGAACCCGGCATACTGGGTCAATCCCGGTGCCGCGTGCGGTGCGCCGGGTACCATTGTCACCAACAACCAGAATGCGACGTCGATCATTGGTGCCAACCGTGAGGCGACCTCGCATGGTTTGCGTGTCGACTTTACCTACCAGCTGGGCAACCACAAGCTGGGCATTGGTATCGACAACATGTATTACTACGCCACCAATCAGGGCAATGGTGAAACGGGTGGCGCGCCACCAGCGCAGGTCGGCCCGTTCCCCGGGTTGACCCCGACGGGGACCATCTGGATCTACAAGCCTGCGGATTCGAACGGCATTTACCACGTTCAGTATTATTACTATGCCAACAACGCGGGCATGAAGACCAAGCAGAAGGCCTATTACCTGCAGGACAACTGGCAGGTCACGCCGAACCTGGCGGCCGTCATCGGTCTGCGTAATGACCAGTACGTCAACTACAACAACTTCGGCAGCGCCTTCGTCAACGTGAAGAACCAGTGGTCGCCACGCATTGGCCTGTCTTGGGACGTGTTTGGTGATTCCAGCCTGAAGATTTACGGCAACATCGGTCGTTACTACCTGGCCTTGCCGCTGGACGCCGCCAATCGCGCTGCGGATGCATCGTTCTATCTGCGTCAGCTCTTCACCTACACGGGCATCGACAGCAATGGTCTGCCGACGGGCCTGACGGCGGTCACTCCCGTGACTTCTCCAGATGGTGAAACCGGTGGCGTCAAGGATCCGCGCCAGGTCACGGCCACCAACCTCAAGCCAATGTACACCGACCAGATCAACGTCGGTTTTGATGCCATGCTGGGCAAACACTGGACCTACGGCGCCAAGTTGAGCTACCGCCAGTTGGGTGCCACCATCGATGATGAGTGCTCGCCGAGCGTCATCGCCACCAAGATGGCCAGCATGGGCCTCAATCCGGGTGATTACAGCGATTCGTTGTATGGTGCGGCCTACTGCCGTCTGATCAACCCGGGCCGTACCAGCGATATGGCGATCCTGAAGAATGGCACGACCAGCGACTATGCCATCGTGCCGGTGTCCTTCAAGGATTGGGGCTATCCGCACAAGCCGAAGCGCGAGTACGCGGCCTTGAACCTGTACATGCAGCACAACTTCGACGGCAAGTGGTTTGGTCGCATTGACTACACCTACACCTATGGCCATGGCAACACCACTGGCCAGCTGCGTCCGGACATCCAGCAGACCGACGTCTCCAAGACCGAGGACTGGGACAGCGCCGCATTGATGGTGGGTTCAATGGGCGAGCTGCTCAGCACCCGCAAGCACATCCTGCGTGCGTACGGCAGCTACTCCATCACGCCGGAATGGCTGGTCGGCGCCAACCTGATGATCCAGTCGGGTGCACCGCGCGAGTGCCTGGGCTACTTCGGCCCCGAAGGCATTGGCGACCCGGTGAACTACAACGGTCATGGCAGTGGCAACTACCACATGTGCGCCGGTCAGGTCGTGCATCCGGGCAGTGACAGCCCGCTGGCGGGTCACACGCCATGGCTGCATCAGCTGGACATGAACGTCACCTACACCCCGGCGTTTGCCGATCATCGTCTGTCGTTCAAGATGATCGTGTACAACGTGCTCAACGAGCAGAAGGGGACGCAGGCCCAGGCCAACTTCGTTGATCAGGAGCATGTGGTGGACAGTTACTTCCACTACCCGATCGGTTTCGAAGCGCCGCGCTCCATCGATCTCGTGGTCAGCTACGACTACTGATCCCGGGCTTCATCGCGGCAACAAGGAAGCATTGGCGCCACCTTCGGGTGGCGCCATTTTTTGTGCCTTGCTGCAGGTCGTGGAAGAACGCAAATGCCGGAATCCAACGCAAGTTGGAATCACGGCATGGACAAACAAACAGGCCTGGCACGAGGCCAGGCGGCGCGTTGGGACCCCAGGCAAGGCGGGCTGGCGGCGGCGTGAAGCCCGAGGCGAGCCTGGCTCAAAGCGCCATCAGGCCTCGCGAACGCCGATGGTTTTGAGCGCTTGCTGCAGCGGTTCGAGCTGGCTGGCATAGGCCCGCCAGCTGCCATTGCCGCGCAGGTGCACCGGCTCGCGTACCTGGGCGTTGCTGGGCGTGGCCACGGGTGCCTGGTTGTGCTCGGGCGAAAGACAGGCATCTTCCAGCTCAAGACCCAGAAAGTCGAATACCTGGCGCAAGGTGCCGGCCGGATCGGTCACCAGCGAGGTGTAGGACACATCCAGCATCGCATCAGGCCAATGGGTGCGCCAATGCTCGACCAAACGGGCGTATTGCCCGTAGTAATGGGCGAGCGCCTGCTGGTCGTAGCTGTAGGCCGAGGTGTTGCCGAACAACGCCTTGAAGTTGGAGAAGCACACGTCCATGGCCGGGCGGAAGATGTGCAGGATGCGCGCGCGTGGCAAGGCGCGTCGGATGAATCCGACGGCCTGGATGTTGGCCGGCAGCTTGTCGATGAAGTGGCTCGATGTGCCTGCTCGCCAGCGGGTCTGTTGCAGATAGTTGCGGCCCAGTTCGGCAAAATCGATGGCCTGGCTTTGTTCGGCAACCCGACGCAAGCCCGTGCCTGGCGCGGGTGCGCTGTCGGCGGCCAGGTGCAATTGTTGCCAGAAGTCCTGGATCTCGCCGGCGCTGGCGATGCATGAGTGGCTTGACAACATGCGATCCAGCAAGGTTGTGCCGGAGCGCGGCAAGCCGACGATGAAAATCGGCGTTGGTGCGTTGCCGTCGGGTTGCACTGGCGCATGCGGCGGGGCCGTCGGTGTGGCCTTGATCATGGCCGAAGTGCCGGCTTCCACGGCTCCGGCGTCATAGGGATTGAGCTCATGCATGAGAGCATTGCAGTGAGCCAGCGCTGCCCACGCCTTATTGTGCTGGCCGGCATCGTCGAGTAGCCGAAAGCGCGCATATTCAAAGTCCGCGCGGACGAACTTGCGATCTGCTCCGGCATGCTCGGGGAGGGGTTTGGCCAATTGTTTGTCCACAAGTGCCAGCAAATCCAGTGCCGGCACATGCTTGTGCAGATTGGCAAGCACCACGGCAACATCACCATAACCCGGCCAGCGGGCCAGGCAGCGGGCCAGGACCTTCCCCGCTGCGGCAAGGTCACCCGAGAACTGCAGCAACATCGCGTACAGGTGGTAGTCGTCGGGATCATCCGCTCCGGCGTTGAGTGCACGTTTGGCCAGTTGGAGCGCGATGGAAATCTCGCCCAAGGCAAAGCGCAGGTGGGCCTGAGCCAACAAGAGATGGGATGGTGGATCGGGAGCCTGGGAAAGAAAGTCCAGACAGCTGCGGGCAGCCAGCGATTGTCCACGGCTGATGAGTTGTTGAATCAACTGCAGTATCAGCGGCATGTTGCGGGGCAGCAGCGGCAGTCCGTCAAGCAATGGCCGGGTTGATGCACGCCACAGCCCGCGAGCAGCCATGACACGGGCCAGTTCCAGCCGTGCGGCAAGATCACCCGGTTCGCGCAAAATCAATGCCTCCAAAGTGACTTGAGCCGAGTCCAGCCGCTTGTCGCGCAAGTACTGCTGGGCCAGACGACGCAGGTCGTCGGCATGGGGAAGAGAAGTCGAATTGGCCATGGCCGAAGCATAACGGGGAGTTTCACGGAGGAGCAATGACAACGATCATGCCTTGGCCAGCGGGTGGCCGGCTGTTCCGCGGGATATCCATTGGAGGCAGACCGATCACGAAAACAGGTGTGTCGGGCAGAATGACAAAATATGGACAGTCCAAGGGTTGCGCTTGTTTCAGGGAATTGTTTGACGCTATGCTAGAAATTCCCCCCGGAAGATGCGGGGCCCAAGCTGGACACACTTCTTCCGTGACTACATCGCATACCTACTCGAGAGGCTTCCCCATGCGTACGATGGTTTTGTCTTTGGCAGTGCTGGCCGCACTTGGGCTTGCAGGCTGCAGCGGCAGTGGTTCCGGAACCCCGCAGGGGCAGGCGGCGACGCAGGGCACGACTGCTGCCAGTGCGCCATCACAATTGGCTTCCAGCGTCAGCGGCACGATTGGTTTGAGCAATCCGCAAGCCCACAAGCTGTCCGACAAGGCCGTGCTCACCATCAAATTGCAGGACGTATCGCTGCAAGGTGCCGCACCGTTGGCGAGCAAGACGATTTCGCCGATTGCATCACTGCCGGTGAGCTTCAATTTCAAGCTGACGCCGCACGAGATCCATGCTTCGGACCTGTACGTCGTGCAGGCCGAAATCGTGGATGGCGTGCGGCACTACACCATGCCGTTGCAGGCACCTGTGCTGACTCGTGGTGCAACCAACCACGCGGACATCCGGCTGGTGGCGCAACTCACGCCGGCCGAAGAGATGATGGGCGCCTTCAAAAAGCTCAAAGGTGATGCCGGTGCCATGAAGATGACCAAGGGCACTGCGCTGAGCAGCAAGGTGTCCCGCGGCTGGCAGGTGTTCCATGATCCAACGACCGGCAAGGTCCGCTACGTCGTCGAGCTGGCCAATTACGTCAAGGGTGGTTTCACGCACACCCAATTCGCGTATCAGGATGGCAAGCCGTGGGTGGTGATTCAGGTCACCAAGCCGAACCAGCATGCCTTGCCGAGCCAGATTGACCGTGCCGGCTGGGATGCCGACGGCAAGCTGGTGTTGATGGACAAGGTCGAAGGCAACAGCACCACGACGCTGGATGCCGCGACGGCCGCCAAACTCCACGCCGATGCAGTGGCCATGCTGTCCAGGGCCCAAAAGACCCGGTAAGGGTATCGTCGCGAGGCGCATATCTTGCCTCGTCCGGGCAATCAAAAGCCGCCCCTCGGGGCGGCTTTTTGCTGGGCGAAATCCGGTGCTTGTGTGTCGACACCGGACATGCATGCCGGTGTCAGAAAGCGATGCGCAGACCGAGATTGATGCTGTTCAAGTGCTGGTCGCTGTCGGCGAATCGCCCGTGGTACGCCACCCAGCCACTGACCGATGAACTCCAGTCGGCAGCAAGGCCCAGATCGGCGCTGACCCAGCTGGCATCGGGGATGAAGCCGGTCAACGCAAAGCTGCCCTGCATGCCGGTGAGGCCGGCTTGGACCGTGCGCGCATCGGCGCGGCTGTCGTGATTCCAGGCCACGTTGATGTAGGGGTGCAGCGTGCTGTTGCCGGCCTTCCAGTTGCCGCGAAGTTGCCAGCCCAACGTGCCCACCACGGCGTTGCGCTGTTGGTGGCCAAACCACATCGCCGAGCTGTCGTCGCCGTCCTCGTTGTAACCATCGACGCGAATGCGCTGCCATTGCAGGCCGGCGTAGGGACCGGTGCCAATGGTCTTGGAGCCGAACAACCAACCACCCGTCAAGCCGGCCATCAACTGCGAACCGCCGGTCTGCCCGGTCTCGTTGCGGGTCAGGGCGCCAATCTGGAAACGGCGGTTGATGTTGTTGTAACTCAATTGGGCAAAGCCGACATGGCCGCCGATGTAGCCGCCATGGGCGTGCCACAGCGCATAGCCGGAACCGATCACCGAATCCAGTCGGAAACCGCCGATGGCGCCACCCATGCTGGCATCGTTGCGGGCCAGGCCGAGTGCCACGCCGGCATTGAAGTGGTTGCCGGCGGCGGCATCCACGCCGAGGGTGAGGTTGGTGTTGTCGCTGGTCATCCCGGGCGTGTTGCCGGTGGCGTCGAAGCGTTGCCGGCCGTAACTGACGCCGACGAAAGCGCGTGTACCGCCGGCACCGGATTCATCCGCGCGCATCTGGTTGTGCAGCACGTCAAGATGTGCATGTGCGGAGGCCAGCGGGGCCTCGGCCAGCATGGAAATCTGGCCGGGTGCATTGAGTTCGGCGATCACGTATTCGCTGAGCATCTTGTGCGCTGCCGTGGTCGGGTGCACGCCATCCGCGAACAGGTAGGTTTGATCGGTGCCCTTGGCGTAGGTGTACGGCGCACCCGAGCCGGCCGGGCCGCATTCCACCGAGGTCAGTTTCGACGCCGGTGCGGTCGACGGGCCAGTGAGACAGGCCGGAACCGTGGTGTTGCTGAAGCCGAAAGCCTTGGGATTGGCAATGACCTCGTTGAGCAGGCCATACACGTTCACCGGGATTACGTTGAGACCCTGATCGGACAGCGTGTCGAGTCCGCCATCGAGCACGCCGTTGTACAGCAGCGTCAGGCCCGTCAGGCCCTGGGCCCCCGCCGCACCTTGGGCGGTACCGCTGGGTGTCTTGCCGATATCCGGCAAGTTGAACACCAGGACGAACCTGGCCCCGGACGCATGCATCTGGCCCAGCAGCTTGAGTTCTTCCCCGGCCGCTGCAGCGATGCCTGCCTGCGCTTGCGTCGCTGTTTCTCCGCCCGTGGCCGTCGCCGTGGCGTGGTAGAAGATGTCATTGGCGCCGCCCCACAACGCATACAGCGTGTGGCTGTCCATGCCCTTGGCGGCCGCAAGATAGCCGGTGATTTGTGCCGTGATGGTGGGCACGCCGGCGGGTGTGCCGGGCGAATTGTTGATGAAGCCGGCGCCGCCAAAGGCGTAATCGGTACCGCCGGCAAGCGACGGCGTGAGGTTCCAGCCGAAATGGTTGGCGATGTCCTGCAAGGCCACCTGGCCCGGGTTGGTGGTGAAGCGCATCGGCTGGGGATTGGCGACGTGGTTGGCCAGCGACAGATTGCCGGCATCGCTGAGGCTGTCACCGAACACCACGATCTTGTTGAAATCGGTGGTGCCGGCCTGGGCGGCGGCACTGACGGCAAGGGCCGCGATCAAGGCAACGCTCAAATGGCGCAGACGAAGCATGGTGTTCTCCCCGAGCATGGTTTGGGCGCCACTATAATCCAAACCATACGCAACCGCATGTTTCGTTCGACGTGCTCGATGTGATGCCGGATCAGTCGGAGCGCTGGCCGGGTTTTGAACTTGGCCGCCGCTGCCAGTGCATCCAGATGAAATACAGCGGAATGCCGATCAGCGTGATGCCGATGCTGGTGCCGGTGGACCAAGGTTGTTGCCACAGCGAGTTGGCGACCACGGCAAAGGTGGCCAGCACGAACAGCGCCGGAATCACCGGGTAACCCAGGGTGCGGTATTTGCGCGGAAAATCCGGCTCGCGACGGCGCAGGATGAAAATGCCGATGACCGCCAGCGCCAGAAACGGCCAGATGCCCAGCACGTAGGCCGATGCCAGCTGCATGAACGTGCGCAGCAACACATAGATCACCGCCAACACCACGATGAAGCCGATGGCGATATATGGCGTCTCGTACTTCGGATGCACTTTGCCCACGCTGCGGAAGAACAAGCCGTCCTCGGCCATGGCGTAGAACACGCGCGGCCCCGACAGGATGCTGCCATTCAAGGAACCAAACACCGACAGCATCACCAGTGCGCCGACCAGTGCGGCGCCGACGTGGCCCAGCACGGCCCCGGCGGCATCGGAGGCCACCGACTTGGAGGCGGCCAGCTCATGCAGAGGCAAGGCGCGCAGATAGGCCGTGTTGATGAGCAGATACACCACGATCACGACCAGCACGCCGCCGATCAGTGCCAGCGGCAGGTTGCGTTGCGGATTGCGCACCTCGCCCGACAGCGTGGTCAGATTCTCCCAGCCATCGTAGGCCCACAGCACCGCGACCAGGCCCAGGCCGATGGCCGACCACTTGGCCGTGCCCATCGGTTCGGCCGTCAACGGATTGTGCGCGCCACCAGGCGCGAGAAAGAAAATCGCCGCCGCCAGGCCGATGATGGCCAGCACCTTGGCGGCGGTGGAAAGGTTCTGGATGATCGCACCGAGCTTGACCGAACGCGTATTCGCGGCAGCCACCAGCACGATCAGGACGGCGGCGAGGACATGCGTGGCCATGTTCGACAAGGGCACGAAGAAGCTCAAATACTGGGCGAACATCAGGCTTTGCGCCGCCCACGAGATCGGCGTGGTCAGCAACCACATCCAGCCGAACAGAAACGCCAACGGCTTGCCGTAGGCCTCGCGCAGATACACGTACGGCCCGCCGGCCTGCGGATACATCGCCGCCAGCTCGGCAATCGAGAGCGCACCGAACAGGGCAACCACACCACCCAGCACCCACACCCAGGCGATGCCGGTCAGGTTGCCGACCTCGGCGGCAATCGGCGAGGACACACGGAAGATGCCACTCCCGATGATGATGCCAACAACCACGGCGATGCCGGTGACAAGGCCGAGGCGGCGGGGCAGTTCGCGTGGTGCGGCGGTGTCGGTACTCATCGGATTCCTGAATGCGGCGACGTTCGGCGAGATTAGACAGTAGGTTGGGGTGAGCATCGCGAACCCCAACGCCGTCGGCCAGGTCAAGGTGAGTCTAGCGTGCTCCAACGTGATGCGTGCACCTCTGTTGGGGTTTGCTGTGCTCACCCCAACCTACCGTTTCCGGGCGCGTGCGAAAGCATCGGCAAAGGCGTTGTTCGACGGTGGCGCGGCAAGTTTGACCGGCGGCTTCGGGCCACGTCGCGTGTCGTGGCGTGCGTTGTCGCGCGGCGCTTTTTCGCCCGGTTCGTCATCCAATCGCATCGACAGGCCCACGCGCTGGCGCGCGAGATCCACCTCCATCACCTTCACCTTCACGACGTCGCCGGTCTTGACCACATCGCGCGGATCCTTGACGAAACCGTGGCTCATGGCCGACACGTGCACCAGACCATCCTGGTGCACGCCGATGTCGACGAAGGCACCGAACGCGGCCACGTTGCTGATGCGCCCTTCCAGCACCATGCCGGGGTTGAGGTCGGACAGCGATTCCACGCCCTCGGCAAATTGCGGCGCGACAAACTCGGGGCGCGGATCGCGGCCGGGCTTTTCCAGTTCCCTGAGGATGTCGCGCACGGTCGGTGTGCCGAAGCGTTCGTCGGTGTAATCCTCGGCTTTCAGGCCACGCAGAAACGGGATGTCGCCGATGATGGCGGCCACCTTGCGCCCGGATTTTTCCACGATGCGTTCGACCACGGGATAGGCCTCGGGATGCACGGCGCTGGCATCGAGCGGATTGGTACCGTGCGTGATGCGCAAAAAACCCGCGCATTGCTCGAATGCCTTCGGCCCCAGCCGGGGCACCTTCAACAGCGCCTTGCGGTCGGCGTAGGCACCATTGGCGTCGCGCCAGCCGACGATGTTTTCGGCAACGGTCGACGACAGTCCGGCCACGCGCGCCAGCAAAGGTACCGAGGCGGTGTTGACGTCCACGCCGACGCCGTTGACACAATCTTCCACGCGTGAATCCAGCGCCCGCGCCAACTTGATCTGGTTGACGTCGTGCTGGTACTGGCCCACGCCGATGGCCTTGGGCTCGATCTTCACCAGCTCGGCCAGCGGGTCTTGCAGGCGCCGGGCGATGGACACCGCGCCGCGCAGGCTCACATCCATGTCCGGAAATTCGCGCGCGCCGGTTTCCGACGCCGAATACACCGACGCACCGGCCTCGCTGACCACGACCTTGGCCGGCTTGGGCGCGGGCAGCACACGAATCAGCTCGCCGGCCAGCTTGTCGGTCTCGCGCGAGGCGGTGCCGTTGCCGATCGAGATCAGCGCGACCGAGTGCTTCTTGCACAGCACGGTCAGCGTGGCCAGCGCTTCGTTCCATTGCCGGCGCGGCTCGTGCGGGTAGATGGTGGCGGTCTCCAGCACCTTGCCGGTGGCGTCGACCACGGCCACCTTGACGCCTGTGCGGATGCCGGGGTCCAGGCCCATCACGGCCTTGGCACCGGCCGGCGCGGCCAGCAAGAGGTCCTTGAGGTTGTCGCCGAAGACCTTGATGGCAGCATCCTCGGCCGCTTCGCGGGCGCGCGCAAACAGATCCAGCGTGAGCGACAAGTGCAGCTTCACGCGCCAGGTCAGGCGTGCAGTGGCCATCAGCCAGGCATCACCGGGACGGCCGCGATCGTCGAAGCCGGCATGGCGCGCCACGCGCGCATCGGCCTGCGCGTGGCCAGCTTCTTCATCGGTACCCGGCGGCACCAGTTTGATGTCCAGCACACCCTCGTTGCGCGCGCGCATCAAAGCCAGCAATCGGTGCGAAGGCATGGCGGCGATGGCCTCGTGGTGATCGAAATAATCGCGGAACTTGACGCCTTCGATCTCCTTGCCGGCGATGACGCTGGCGTGGACGGCACCGGCATCCCATATCCATTCGCGCAGGGAGCCGACCAAGCCGGCGTCCTCGGCCAGTTCCTCCATCACGATGGCGCGTGCGCCGTCCAGCGCGGCCTTCACATCGGCCACGCCCTGATCGGCATGGACAAACGCGGCGGCGCGTTCTTCCGGCGCCACGGATGGATCGTTGCGCAAGTCATCGGCCAAGGGCTGCAGGCCGGCCTCGCGCGCGATCTGCGCCTTGGTGCGGCGCCTGGGTTTGTACGGCAGGTACAGGTCTTCGAGGCGCGCCTTGGTATCGGCATCGATGAGGTCGGCCTTGAGCGCGTCGGTCAGCTTGCCTTGTTCCTCGATGCTGGCGATGACGGCGATACGGCGATCTTCCAGCTCGCGCAGGTAATGCAGCCGCTCTTCGAGCAGGCGCAACTGCGTGTCGTCGAGGCCGCCGGTCACCTCTTTGCGATAGCGGGCGATGAACGGCACGGTGGCGCCTTCGTCGAGCAATCCCACGGCGGCACGGACTTGCTCGGGACGGGCGGCGATGGCATCGGCAATGCGGGTTTCGATCGGTGGCAGCATGAGGGTACCTGACATGGTCGAACAGTTGCAAAAACAAGGATCGGTGCAGCGCGTCGCCGGGGATTGTAGACGATGGGATACGTGGCTCGGACCGGGTCATGAACCAGGGCGATGCTCGCCTGCCGCGAGACGCCATGCCGGCATCAGTCGCATGCTTCGGCGATCATTCCTCCGCAGTCTTGGTGCGCGGTGCGTATCAGCCGCAAGGGCGGCAGTGATGCTCGGAGCCGACTTGCGGGCAACCTGCACCATTGCGATCAAGAACAGAAGGATACCGGCCGAAAGCCGGAAAAGTCAGTGGTCGCGGGTTGGGGGATTACCCGACCGCCGCGCTCATGCGTGTGCTGCCTGTGCGCTCGATCCAAAGCGAGAATGCGGACAGCAGGGTTTGCAATGCCTCCCGTGACGCGGCATCCGGCAAGCGCCCATCATCATCAAACAACTCACTCGCATTGCGCATGAACAACCTCGGCGCGGGCATCACGTGTGCTTCGATGGCAGTGAGCGTGTGATGCAATGCAGCCTGTGCGAGCCGCGTTCCCCAGCGTCCGGGCGACACGCCGAGGATGGCGATGGGATAGCCGGCCATGATGTCGCCAGGCAACGGTCTTGACAGCCAATCGACGGCGTTCTTCAGGACGCCGGGGATCGACTGGTTGTACTCGGGCGTCGCGATCAGCAGCCCATCTGAGCTGGCGACGGCATCGCGCAGGTTGCGAACGCCACGATGCAGGGGCCTGGAGGTTTCGATGTCTTCGTTGAACAGCGGAACGTCGGCAAGTCCGCTGAATATCTCGATTCGCATGTTCGTTGGAGCGCAATGAACCGCGGCTTCGAGCAAACTGCGGTTGTAACTGTTGCGGCGCAAGCTCCCTGGCAGAGCCAGAATTCGGCAGAGGGATGGGTGTGGCTGGTTCATGGTGGCCCTTGGGAGAGTTTCGAATCAAACGAACAACAACAGCGCTGCCAGGATCAGCAGTGCGCTCAGTGTGCGATCGGTCCATCGGCGCACCGCTGGCACGATCAGCCTGGAGGCCAGGACGCCGCCCAGCCCTGCCCACACCGCCAAACCGGCAATTGGAATCAGGACGAACAACGGTGCAAGTTCGAGGAATGTGCGGGATGCAGCCGTGGAAGGCATCGCTGCCACGGCGGTGAGCACCATCACCCACCCTTTCGGGTTGAGGAATTGGAAGCCGAACAAACCTGGCAGCCCGATCGGAAGGGGCGTCTTGTCGTCGTCATGGCCTGCCGCGGAAAACAGGCGTACGCCCATCGAGACCAGGTAGACAGCACCGCCAATCTCGATGGTGGCGCGCAACCATGGCCATGCCTGAAACGCACCACCTGCACCAACGGTTACCAGGGCAAGTAGGGCCAGGCCACCCGTCACGATGCCAGCCATCGTCGGCAGCACGCCCGTCCAGCCATTGCGCATGGCGGTGCGCATGACCACCAGGTTGTTGGGGCCCGGAGTGATCGCGGCAACGGAAAGGAACATGGCAATGGGCAGCAGCGATGTCATCGAAGGATTTGCTCGTGAATTGCAATGACGTCATGGTCGTTGTCCTGAATGGATCGTGCGCGGACATTTTGGTCTAAAATAAAGACCATGAAAAATTTGCCGCTCAATGCCTTGCGAGTGTTCGCATTGGTGTGCGAACACGGTGGCGTGCGTGCTGCCGCGCGGGAGCTGGGCATCGCGCATTCTTCCGTGAGCCGACATCTGGCTGAACTCGAAGACTGGCTTGGTGTGCCGCTCGCGAATGAACATGGCACCGGTAGGCGCGGTTGGGTACCGACGCCTCAGGGGCAAGCGCTGGGCAAGGCGGTGTGGGCGGGACTGCAGGACATCGAAGCCGCAACCCGGTCGATCCGCGAGATGCGCTCGTCGTTTTCCGTCACGATTTCCACGGCGCCCTCATTCGCGGCGCGCTGGCTGTTGCCGCGGTTGCCGGCATTGGAACGCGCCTATCCCCGCATCGAGCTGTCGGTATTGGTGAATCAGCAGGTTGAGGACCTGCATTCCGGAGGCATCGACCTGGCTGTGCGGATGGGGCCCGGGCCATGGCCGGAGCTGAATGGCGAGCCCCTGATGGATGATGCGTTGTATCCCGTGATGAGCCCGGAATTCTGGAAGAGTGCCGGCAGTCCTGCGCGTCCACAGGCGCTGGCATCATTGCGTCTGCTGCACGATCGCGACCCCTTTGCTGGTTGGGAACAGTGGCGCAGGCGGTTCGGACCCGCAGCGTTGAATCTGCAGCGCGGCCCACGCTTTGCCTCATCGGATTTGCTGCTGCGTGCGGCGCAACAAGGTCAGGGCGTTGCCCTGGCGAGGCACCGCATGGTCGCAAGCGACGTCGCTGCCGGTCTTTTGATACGACCATTCGGCGAGCGCGAAGTGCGCATCGAAAACGCGTACTGGGTCGTACGCCCGAAGGGAACTCCGCGCCACGCAGTCATGCTGGTCATGGCGTGGCTGCGAGATGAAGCATTGCAGGTCCGACCATGATGAGCGCGCACCATTTGCGACGTGCATGCAGGCTGCCAACGTCGGTCAGGATTGGGGCGCAGGCGGCTTGTGGCTGTACACGCTTGAACGCTTCGGGTGTGGCGCAACAACGCGCTGGGCGAAAACGAGGAATCTGCAAGTGGCATGTGTCCGCGCAGGTAACCCTGCGCCGCATGTGCACGATGCGATCAGAAGTGGCCGGAATGCCTTGGGCGAACCCATGCCGTGAAGCGTTGCCAGAACTCGGGCACGCGCCAGCACAGCAACGCCAGCATGGCCAGGTTGAGCACGCACACCAACGCAATCAGTTGCGGCACGTTCAAGCCCAGATGCGGCGCGGCCATGCCCAGGGCGGCGGCCAGTACCATGAACAGTGCATTGACGACGTTGTTGCCGGCGATCACGCGCGCGAGTCGTCGCGGTTCGCTGCGATGTTGCAGCAGCGTGAACATGGGCACGATGTAGAACCCCGCGAAGATGCCGATCAGTGCCAAATCCAGTGCCACGTGCCAACCGCCGGCATGGTGCAGCACGGCCAGCCAGTCCTGACCGCTGACGAGGCTGCGTGAAGGGTGGGTGACATACAGGTCGATGCCGAACACCGACATGCCCAGCGCGCCTAGCGGCACAAGGCCGGGGTTGACCTGATGTGCCGAGAGCTTTTCGCACAGCAGCGAACCGATGCCGACACCGACCGAAAACAGGATAAGGATCAGGTTCAGCACGCTGGCGTCGCCACCCAGATAATCGCGCGCGTACGCGGGTGCTTGCGTCGTCAGTGTGGCGCCGAAAAACCAGAACCACGACACGCCGATGACCGACCAGAACACCGTGTGCTCATGTCCCACGTGGCCCATCAGACGCCAGGTGCCGATGACGGGGTTGGCCTGGAACACCAGTTGCGGCACAGGCGGGGTCGCCGGTGGAATGAACAAGCTGGACAGCAGACCGGCCACGGCGATGGCAATCACCACCACGGTGGCGAGCAGGGGGCCGATGTGTGGCACGGCCATCAACGCGTTGCCGGCCAGGCTGCCGGTGAGGATGGCCAGTGACGTGCTCGACTGCACCAGCCCATTGCCGCCGGTCAGCTCGTCGGTAGTCAGCACCTGCGGCACGATGGCGTATTTGATCGGGCTGAAGGCGGTGGCCAGCACGCCCATCAGGCACAGCACGACAAGCAGCAAATCCAGGTTGCGGGTCAGAAAGCCGATCGCCGCCAGCACCATCGTGACGATTTCCAGCAGCTTGATCCAGCGGATCAGACGTGCCTTCTCGAACTTTTCCGCCAGTTGCCCGAAGGTGGAGGAGAGCACGAAGAACGGCAGGATGAACAACGCCAGCGCCATGTTGATGTAGGCGTTGAGCGCCGTCTGCGACAAGGCTACCTCGAACGTGGCCATGCCAACCAAGGCATAGCGGAACGCGTTGTCATTGAACGCGGCCAGCGTTTCAGTGATGAAGAACGGCCCGAATCGGCGCTGTCCAAGCAGGCGGAATTGATTCATCGGAAAGATGCGTGAGGGCTGCCCGAAGGCTAACGCAGTTGCGTGCAGGAAGGGAGATGGCAGTCACGGTTGTGGATCGTGCCGTCCGTTTCCGGCCAGGCAAAGCATGGCGGAAGGGGCGGCACTCGGAAAATCCATCTGTCACCGCATCTCGAACCACGTGGCCGGCGACAGCCGCACGGTGTCGATGGCCCACAACGTGCCTTTGCGCGGATCGCCCGTGGCCACGAAGCACAGCGTATGTGCACCTGACAGCACCGGCAGCCTGGTCGTCAGTGTGGTGACACCCTGGTTTTGTGCCGCTCGGGCCAACGGCAGACGCGCGATGCGCGGACCCGTGCAGCTGTCCAGATACACGTCGATCTCGCCGTGTGGCGTGACTTGCGGGCGCGCGACGACCTTGGCATACATGTACGGGATGGCGTAGTTGAACGGCAGATTGCCGACCTTCACGGTGATGCGGTTGACATCATCCATGATGGCGTTCTTCCACAGCCAGCAGGTGTTGGCGATGTCGACCTTGTACACGGCGCGCGGCCCCTTGAGCGGGCGGTCATCCTCGATGCGCAGGTCGATCATGTGCGTGCAAGTGGTCAGCTGATCGGAGTTGCGCATGAGCAATGATTGCGCGCTGATGTCGCGCGTGCGCGGCGCGGCGAGCTGCAAACCATCGGCAGCGAAGGTGGCGACTCTGAGCGTGGTCGTTTTTTGTGCCGGCAACAGCAAGGCCGCGGTGTAGGCCGGGGATGCGGCCGTGGGGACGCGCCCGTCGAGGGTGTAACGGAAGGTGCCTGGCTTGACCTGCTTGGACAGGGTCACCTTGATGTGGCCGTTATCGGCGGCAAGGTGGAAGCGTGGCGCCCAGGCGCTGTCGGCGTAGGCGATGCCCAGTGCCTTGTCGCGCGCGACTTGCGCCGTCATGCGGCCGATGAAGCTTTTCCAGTGGATGGCTTTGGCCGGTGACCAGGCCACCTCGGCCCAGGCTGCCATGCGTGGAAACACGGCATGTTGGTCACGCGCAAAGGTGGGCATGTACTCGGTCCACAGATTGCCCTGCACGCCCAGGATGTGGCGTGCCTGTGCGAGCGTGAGCGAAGCCGGCGAGGGATTGAACGCATAGACGTCCTTGAGGCTTTCCACCTGCGGCCGCGCGGCCGGCTCGTCGTGTGCGCCGGAATTGACGTGGTCGAGATACAGCACGGGTGAGGGCGACAGGATCGCGGAGTGATCTTCACGTGCGGCCTGGATGGCGCCGGACACGTCATGCCATGACATCACGACGGCGTTTTTCGGCAAATGTCCGTCGTCGAGAATTTCATCCCACCCGACCATGATGCGGCCGTGGCGCGCGAGGTAGGCGCCCAGTTGATCCATCATCCAGCCTTGCAACACATTCATGTTGGCAAGATCCAGTTGCTTGAGTCTGGCGCGGACCTTGGGCGAATTTTTCCATTGCGTCTTGATTGCTTCGTCGCCGCCGATGTCGATGTATCTGGACGGGAACAGTGTCATGACTTCATCAAGCACGTTTTCGAGGAAGGCGATGGTGTGCTTGTCGGGGGCAAACAGCCATGGATTGATGCCCCAGGCGGTCGACACCGGCGGGCGCTTGCCGGTCACGCCGAGTGCCGGGTAGGCGTGGATGGCGGCCTGCGCATGGCCGGGCAGATCGATCTCGGGCATGATGGTGATGAAGCGCGCGGCTGCGTAGGCCACCAGATCGCGCACCTGTGCCTGCGTGTAGAAACCGCAGTACGGCTTGTTCGGGCCACCGGTCAGCGCGGCATCGGGCCCGACCGCCTTGCGACAGGAGCCCATCTTCGTCAACAGCGGATAGCGCTTGATCTGCAGTCGCCAGCCCTGGTCATCGGTCAGGTGCCAATGCAGCACGTCGAGTTTGTGCAGCGCCATCCAGTCGATCAACTTCTTGATGTCGGCAACGGACTGGAAATGGCGTGCCGAATCCAGCATCAGGCCGCGCCAGGCGTAACGTGGGTGATCGGCGATGTGGCCGTCAGCCACCGTGGCCGCACCCGTGGCGATGGGGTTGGACGTCAGCAGTTGCCAGGTGGTGACGCCGCCGTAGAACAGACCGCGCGGGGTGCGCGCGATGATGCGGATCTGGCCATGGCCGATGGCAATGCGGTAGCCGGCACGGCTCTTGATGGGAGCGTTTGGGTCGAGGTCGAACACGATGCGCGCATGGTTGGCGGCATCGTCCGTGGCCAGCTGCAGTGGCAGGTGGCGCGTGGCTGCCACCAGCGCGATGAAACGCCGGACACTGGCCGCGACCTGTGCATTGTCGGTGCCGAGGATGGCGACGCGATCACCGGCACGCACCGTGACTGCGCCGGTCCGGGCCGGCTTGAGCACGGCCGGCTCTGGGATGATCGACCAAGGTGTCGCGGTGGTGGCGGCATGCGCAAGGCAGGCACTGCCGGCGAGGGCAGCGAACGTCAGCAGACACAGCTTGCGCATCAGGGGGCTCCGCGTGCGGGTCAGATTTTGAGGTACCAGTGCTGGTGGTCCATCACCCACACGATGATCCACCACAACACCACGAACAAGATGGCAAACACCAGCGAGGCCACATCGGCACCGGCCCAGGGGGCGATGGCTCGCTTGAGCGGGTGGTACAGGATGGCCTGCAATCCGGTGGCCGGCAGCGCGATCTGCATGAATTCGGAACCGGCATAGGCCGCGATGGCATTGACGCCGAAGCGGCGTCCGATCGGCACCCAGCCACGCACGTCCATCATCCAGTGGAACGCGATCAGCACCAGCATCGACCAGCCCGCAGTCCACAACACGAACGAAGGCGTCCACAGGTTCTTGTTCCACGGCAGCCACAACGACCACACGTAACCCAGTACCAGAGCAATGATGGCGGCAATGACGATGGCCTTGATCTGTTTTCGACGCAACCAGACGCCGGTGCACAGACCGAGCAGACTGGTGGCCAAAGCACCCAAGGTGCTCAGGATGCCCTCCGGATCGTGGCCCTGACCGGTGGCAGCATGCCAGTCCCACACGTAACGACCGAACACGAAGGTGTCGAAGCGGTCATCGATATTGAGCCATTTGTCGAGCGTGCCGCCGGAGTAAAGGACCAGCGTGTACACGAGGAGCAGGCCGATGATGATGGACCACCAGGTCTTGCGTGGCGTGTAGATGGCCAGTATGCCGGCGATGGCAAAGCACACGCCGATGCGTTGCAACACGCCGCACCAGCGCATGTCGCGGCCGGGCATGAACCAGGCGGCGAGGATGTTGATGATGAGTCCCAGCGCCACGATGCGTGCCGCGCGCCACAGCGCGGCGTTGCGCAACAGCGTGGGTGCGCGTCCGGTTTCGAGTCGCGGCAGGATCGCCAGAGCTATCGATGTTCCCATCACGAACAGGAACATCGGGAAAATGAAATCGGTGGGTGTGGCGCCGTTCCACTTGGCATGATCGAGCGGCCAGAACACATGGTTCCAGGTGCCAGGATCGTTGACCAGCAGCATCGCTGCCACGGTGATGCCGCGCAGGGCGTCGACGGAGGCCAGCCGCTTCGAATCGGGGGCTGGAATGGATGGCGTGTCGGTCATGTGTCGGGGCCCGATAAAAAAAGCGGACCCGGAGTCGCCTCCGGATCCGTGGGGAGGATGCGCACATCCGTGTGCGCAGTTCGCGTTTTCAGAACTTGAAGTTGACCTTGAAGTAGTACTGACGACCGTTGGAGTAGAACGCGCGCGGAATGAAGCCGCTCTGGTTGTACTTGTACAACGGGTTGTTGAGGTTCTGGCCGACCAGCGAGAAGCTCAGCCACGAAGTCGGCGTGTAGCCGATGGACGCGGACAGCACGCCGAAGTTGGACTGGTAATCCGGTGCGGCAGCATTCAGGCCGATCAGGAAGTTCGACCGGTAGTTGTAGTCCACACGGGCATTGAACTTGCTGTTCTCGAAGAACACGCCGGCATTCCAGGTGTTCTTGGAAGTACCGATCATGTCCGTGTCCGGCGAACCGTCCGGATTGAAGATGCCGGCCGGGGCCGAGTGGCCATCGGCATAGGTGTAGTTGGCATCCACACCGAAGTAATGGCCGATCGGCTGCTGGTAGGAAATGGTATAGCCCTGCACGTGGGCGTGGCTGTTGACCGGCGTGCTGACCTCGTAGGTTTCCAGCTGGTGATCAGTCTCGCTGAACATCACGGCGTTGTGCGTGCCGAAGCTGACGTAGTTCTTCAGATCCATCGAGTACACGCCGAAGGACAGCAGGCCGCGCGGCATGAAATACCATTCCAGATCGGTGTCGAAGTTGGTCGAGATGATCGGCTTCAGGTCCGGGTTGCCGCCACCACCCTTGTGCGAGATGTCCGAACCCCACACCGCCGCGCCCAAGGCCGAGTAATCCGGCAGGGTCATCGTCTGGGATGCCGCGAAGCGCCACAGCAAGTCCTGCGACAGATCGAACTTGAAGTTGAAGCTGGGCAACAGACGGCTGATCTTGTTGGTGTGGTGCAAGCGGTTCCAGCGACCGAACAGGCTGGTGACCTGGGCCGGATCGCTGGCGACCTGCACGGCCTGGTAGTTGCGGATGGATTGGCGGATGTCGACGTAACGCACGCCGAAATTGCCGCTCCAGTTGTCTCCCTGGAAGTTCAACTGGCCGTAAGCCGAAGCGTTGCCTTCGTGAACCTTGTATTCGGCACCATAGTTGTGACGACCCGTTGGGCCATTGTTGTTGTACAGCCAGGTAGCCGTGCTGTCGACGGCGTTCACCAGGCCGGCGCGCGTGAAATACCACACGTTGCGTGGCCAGGTGCCGCCGACATCGCTGGCGAATCCGCTCGGGTACGTCGTGGTTGGCGTGGTCATCAGGACCTGCGGAAGATTGCCCGGCGAAGCACCTTCGGGTGACCGCACTTCACGCATGTGGTCGGAATAGCGCACGCCATAATTGATGGACGTGAGGACGTTGGAATCGAGGTACTGGGTGAAGTCGGCCTTGAACCAGTTTTCCCGGTCCAGCGCCTCGACCAGCTGATCGCCCCAGGTACCACTCCATTGCCACGACTGCGGCGTGTTCAGACCGCCGGCACTCCAATCCACCGGCGAGCTGATGCCGTGGGTGGTCCAACTGGCACCGCCACCGATGTTGTTCAGGACTTCGGCGATGTACTGCTTGCCCGTGATGCCCTTGCCTTGCGTGGTACCGGCCTGGAATTTGGCGAACAGGCTGTCGGTGACGTTCCAGTCGGCATCGAGGGTGTAGAAATCCGTTTGCGCCGAGGAGTCACGCGCGATCATGTCCTGCACGGTGTAGGCCGTGCCGGGGACGCCGGCGTACGTGGCGTTGCTCAGCACCCCATTGGAGATGGTGTAACCCGGCTCCGGTGCCTGGGTATGGGCAAAATGCGTGCCCCACAACATGTAGTTGATGTTGTAGTTGTTGGCCGTCAGCTTGGAATAGAACCCGGTGAAGTTCAGCAGCAGGTTGTCGCTGGCTTGCCACTCGGCACGCACCAGGCCACCCTTGCGCTCACGCTTCTGCGTGAACAGCGTGGAGCCCAGCAGGACCGGGATGTATACGCCGGACAGATTCGGGTCGGTCTGGACCACGGGGTCGGTGGGCAGGATCTGTTCGAAGCCACTGGGCAGCTCCTGCGCCTGACGGCTCAGGTAGCGATCCTGCGAGAAAGCCTGCACCAGGACACCGAAGGTGTTGGACGAATTTTTCCAGTTGAACAGGGCCGACAACTGCGGGGCGGTCTTGCTGGCCGAGGTGGAATAGACGCCACCGACACTGGCATCGAACGTGAGCGGCTTGGTGAATGACAACGGGCGCCGCGTGATGATGTCGACCGAACCCGCGCTGCCGCCGGGAACCAGCTTGGCTTCGGAGGTCTTGTACACCTTCACCTGACTGACGATGCCGGCCGGCAGCAGCGAGTAGCTGACGCTGCGGCCCATGGTGGAGCCCTGGTCGAGCACGAACCAGTCGGCCGAGGCGACGGCGTGGCCATCGATCAGGGTCTGGGTAAGGCTTGGGCTGGTACCGCGCAGGGCGACACGATCCGGCGAATCAAAGCCGCCTTCCTCGAGGCTGCCGGTGCTGAGGTTGACGCCGGGCAACTGGCCGATGGCGTCGGCCACGTTTTCGGCCGGCAGCTTGCCGATGTTCTCGGCGGTGACCACGTCGATGTGGGCATTGGCCTGACGCTTGACGTTCAACGATTCCTGTTCACTGGCACGGATACCGACCACCTGCACGGTGGCGAGTCGCTGTGCTTTCTGCTCGGCCTTTGCCTTCTTGGCCTTCTGCTGGGCAGTGGTGGTTTGCTGCGTGGTGTCCTGCGGCGCAGGCTGGTTTGCGGGTTGGCTGTCATGGGCAAAGGCGGCGCCAGTAAACATCAGCGCCGCGACGATGCTCGCCGAAAGCATGGTCTTGCGGTAGGTCATGGGTTCTCCCCTCCGGGGTAGCCGAGCGGGTGTGGCTGTTTGTTGTTCATGTCACACGCCGCAATCACTGTTACTGGCGATCGCCGGACCGAGGTCCGGTGCCGCCGCCTTGTTCGGTGCGTTGTTTTTCAGGACTTCCGTGGTCCAGATACCAGCCGGCGGCACCGATGACGCCGAGCTGTCCGTGTTCCATCAGTCGAACGGGGACTCTTTCGAGGAAGGCGCGCATGCGGCCCTTGTCGAGGAATCGCTCGACAAAGCTGCTGCGCACCAGAAAATCGCGTATTTGCGGCAGGATGCCGCCGGCCAGCCACACGCCGCCGGAGGCGCCGTAAAGCATGGCCAGGTCGCCGGCAAAACCGCCGAGCATGCCGCAGAAGACATCCAGCGTGCGGCGCGCCATGGCATCGTTATCGGCCAGCGCGGCCGCGGTGATCGCTTCGGGCGAAGCCAGGGCAGGCGTTGCGCCTTCGAGCGTGCACAGCGCGTTGTACAAGTTGATGAGGCCGGGACCCGACAACGCGTGCTCGTAAGACACATGCTCGCCGGCCTCGGCCAGTACGCGCAGGATGTCCGCCTCCAGCATGTTGCCCGGCGCCAGCGCGATCTGCCCGGCCTCGGTGGCCAGCACGGTCGGTTGCGCGTCGCCTGGCAACAGCACGGCGGAACCCAGACCGGTACCGGGGCCGACAACCACTTCCGGCCCTTTGGGTGAAACATCGGCCGGACGGGTCAGCGGTGTGGCCGCGCCCGGGTCGAGGTATTGCGTGGCATAGGCCACGGCCTCGAAGTCGTTGATCAGGACGAGTTCGGAAAGGTCCAGTCGGTGACGCAGTGCGTCGACGGCAACTTTCCATGGCAGGTTGTCATTGATGACCACGCCGTCGATGACGTAGCCAGCACAGGCCAGCGCACCGTAGCGGACGGGGCCCTGGGCATGGTGCTCGAGAAAATCGTGCACGATGCTTTCCAGGTCCGGATGATCGGCGCAGGTGTATTTCTGGTAGGCCAGCACCGTGACCTGGTTGCTGCCGCGTTGGCCGCGCACCAGACCGACACGCGCATGGGTGCCGCCGATGTCGGCGGCGAGAAATGGTGTGCCGGCCAGCCCCTGGACTGGCGACATGGCGGGTTGCCCGGCCATCTGACTCACTTGCCCCCTCCCGTATGCCATGGTGAGTTTTCGCGTGGATGCACTTCGATGGACCAAGTGTGGTCACAATATGACAACGTTGTCAATGACCATTTGTCATGCCGGCATCTGTGCTGGGTATTCGATTTGCTTGAGGGGATTGCGCAATGTGTTGATACGCTTGGTGCGGCTTGCCGTGATGCCATCGGTGACAAAGCCGGATGAGCACATGGATCGGGAGCAGGCGGTCGGGCTGGTGGCCGGGTAGCCGGCAAACGGGGCTTGACGTGGCCCCATGACAACGTTGATCCTGCAAGTCCTGCCAGCTGCCGGAATTGATGATTCGGCGCGAGGGCAGCCTTGTGTCACCATGGCCAGGGGCAGGATGCGCAGGGCGGCGTGCAAACACGGGATGATCGGGCCGCGTGGTCGAAGCGGATTCCGTCACCACCTAATCCACGAACGAGGGGCGTCATGCTTGAACCAACGATGACCGGGGCCGGATCGGCTCGAATGACGCGGATGGCGATGATCGTGATCGCCTTCGCCGGACTGGGCGGTTTCCTTTACGGTTTCGACATCGGCGTGATTTCCGGCGCACTGGGATTCATGCGCACCGATTACGGATTCAGCAAGATCGACGCCGGCCTGGTGCTGGCGGCGGTGCTTTACGGCGGCGCGTTCGCCACGTTTTTTTCCGGCTCGATGGCCGACAAGTGGGGCCGGCGTTTCTCGATCAACGTGTCCTCGGCGGTGTACATCATCGGCACGCTGATCGTCGTGTTCGCTGCCAATTACCACATGATCCTTGCAGGCCGCCTCATCGAAGGCCTGGGTGTGGGCATCATCACCATCGTGGTGCCGCTGTACATGGCCGAAACGCTGCCGGCCGCACATCGTGGTCGCGGCATTGCCCTGTTCCAGTTGTGTCTGACCTTCGGCATTCTCATCGGCTACGTCGTCAATTTCGCGCTGAAGGGCGGTGGCGACTGGCGCGGGATGTTTGCGATTTCGCTGATACCTGCCATCGCGTTCCTGCTCGGCGGCTTGTTCGTGTTGCCGCGTTCGCCGCGCTGGTTGTATGTCAACAAACGCGAAGACGAGGCGCGCAAGGTGCTGGGCCTGACCCAGGGCGAAGAGAGCGTGGATGCGTCGCTGGACGAGCTCAAGGCCGTCATTGCCGAGGAACACGCGCGCGGCAAGAGTTCATGGGGCCTGTTGTTCAAGCCCGGGTATCGCAAGTCCTTCGCGATCGCCCTGGGCGTCGGCATTTTCACCCAGCTGACCGGCATCAACGTGCTGCTGCAATACGCCGCGCCGTTGCTGAAGGACGCCGGATTGGACAATCCGTTCCTGGGCACCATCGGCATTGGCTGCGTGAACTTCGTGGTGACGGCGATCGCCTTGTCTCTGGTCGACAAGTGGGGGCGGCGGCCGCTGCTGGTTCTGGGCACGGCCGGGATCGTGGTGTCGCTGGGTTTTGTGGGGCTGGTGCAGATCCTGTTGCCGGGTACTTCTTTCACCAGTTATGCCACGCTCGCTGGTCTGGTCGGCTTCGTGGTCTTTTACGCAGTCGGGCCTGGCGTCGTGGTGTGGTTGGCCATCTCCGAAGTGATGCCGCTGAAAATCCGCGCCAATGGCATGTCGGTGGCCCTGTGCGCCAATTCGCTGACCTCGGCCCTGTTGGGCAACGTGTTCATGTGGATCGTGGCCATCGTCGGCACGGGAGGCTTGTTCCTGATGTTTGCCGCGTGCACCGTCATTTACCTGTTGATTGCCGCGCTGGGATTGCCGGAAACCAAGGGGCGTTCGCTGGAGGATATCGAACAGGGGTTGTTTGCCGGCGTCGTGGGGCATTGAGTGCGTGACTGGCCGGGCATATGCCGGCCGGTCATGGGGGAGTACCCTACGTGGTTCCGGCGACGGGCCGCACAGGTGTGCAGGTCGGGGGGTTGACGTAGCCGGCGCGGCAGGCGGCCGCAGGATGTTCAGGAGGGTCGGGTGGCAGCCACCATGAAAGACGTCGCCGCGCGTGCCGGCGTATCGTTGAAGACCGTGTCGCGCGTCGTCAATCAGGAACCGTCGGTGCAACCGGCCACACGCGAGAGGGTGTCGCGCGCGATCGAGGAACTCGGTTATCGTCCCGATCTGTCAGCACGCAGCTTGCGCAGCAATCACGCTTACGCCATTGGCCTGGTGTACGACAACCCCAACCCGTACTACATCATCGCCGTGCAGGAAGGCGCGTTGTCGGTGTGTCGCGAAATGGGCTTCGGCTTGCAGATCCACCCTTGCAACGCGGGTGCACCACGCCTGGCGCAGGAGCTGGTGGACCTGGTCGAGCGCGCGCGTCTGGCCGGTGTGGTGCTGGCGCCGCCGATGTCCGAAAACTCGCGCCTGATCCGGCATCTGTCCGAGGCTGGCGTGAATTTCGTGCGCATTCTCTCGGCTTCGTCCGACCCGGGTGACGGCTGGCCGTGCGTATACGTGGATGATCGCGATGCCGCCTACGACATCACCGAACACCTGATCCAGCTGGGCCACACGCGCATCGGTTTCCTGTGGGGCGGCAAGGAGCACCGCTCCAGCCCCGAGCGTTTCAAGGGCTATGCCGACGCGCTGCGCGATTACGGCATCGCGCAGGACAAGAAACTCGTTGTCGAAGGCGATTATTCCTTCGATGACGGTTTCCGCGGCGCGCGGCGTCTGCTGGGGCTGAAGAACCGGCCCACGGCCATTTTCGGTTCCAACGACGAAATCGCAGCCGGAGTGCTGGCGGCCGCGCGCGCGGCGGGCATGGACGTGCCTTACGATCTTTCCATCGCCGGTTTCGAGGACAGCCCGTTCTCCAAGCAATCGTGGCCGGCGTTGACCACGGCACGTCAAGCCACGGAAAGTATCGCCGCACATGCCGCACGCTTGCTGCTGGCGCAACTCGATGAGGCGCGCAAGGCGAAGGTGCACAATCAGGGCTTCAGTCCCGAGCTGGTGGTGCGCGGTTCCACCGCGCCACCGCGGCCGAGTCGTAGCGCGAACGACCCGAAGGCCTAGAACAATCGACACGAACAACCACTTTTCCCATTGACGGTTTCGGGACCGATCGATTCGATTGCCACGCAATCCGCTGGCCGGTTTTCGACGGGAGCAGTCATGAATGCTGTCATGCGCCAAGGTCATGCCGTGTCGGTCGCGGCCACGCAAGGCATCGGCGCCGGGCGAGTCCTGCTTGCCCTGGTGATGATCGGCTTGGGTGTGCGCGGCTTGGTGTTTGGTGATTTCGCGGGCACATGGCAACGCATCCCGATCGCGCACCTGCCTGCACACGCGGTTTTTGTCTACGTGACCGCGGCGGTCGAACTGGCATGTGGCATCGGCCTGCTGGTTCCGCGCATGGCCCGAGCCGCGGCGGCCGTGATGGCGGTGTTCACGTTGTTGTGGATGGTGCTGCTGAAGTTTCCGGCGCTCTTCGCCAGACCGGGCATGGAAGCGGTGTGGCTGGGTGCGGGCGAGATCGCCGTCATCCTCGCCGGGGCGTGGACTGCGTTCGCGTTACTGAACCCGCGGGCGTCATTCTTGACGGGCCCGCGCGGCGTGACATGGGCGCGCCTGATGCTGGTGCTGGCGCTGCCGACCATCGGGTTGTCGCACTTCGTCTACGCCGGCATCACCGCAACATTCATTCCGGCCTGGCTGCCTTGGCATGGGTTCTGGGTGGGCCTGACCGGCGCGGGCAATATCGCCGCGGCCTTGGTTATCCTGTTGGGGGTGTGGTCACGCTTGGCGGCCACGCTGGAGGCGGCGATGCTGATGGATCATCACGCTGCTGGTGTGGTTGCCGGGGTTGTTCGAACACCATGTCGGCAGCGGGGCGTGGTCGGCCTTCCTGATGTCGGCGGCGATTGCCGCCGGCGCCAGCGCGGTGGCCGATTCGTATCGGAGCGCGCGATGGCTTGGACGAGAGCCGTGGTTGGGTCGAAGCGCATGACCTGACATCGCGCTGTCGCCGCTGGGTTCGTCGCGTTGATGGGGCAGCCCGGCTGGCGCCGGATCAATGGTTTTCAGCGCAAATCGGCGGTGGCGCGTGCCAGGGTTTCGATGCCGTGCCAGTTGCCGGTCATGAGCAATTCGTGTGGCGCCAACCACGAACCGCCGACACAGATGACGTTGGGCAGTGCCAGATAGTCCCTGGCGCTGGCGGTCGTGATGCCGCCGGTGGGGCAAAACCGCGCGGCGGGCAGGGGCGCCGACCACGAACGCAGCATGGCCTTGCCACCCAGGGCTTCGGCGGGGAAGCATTTTTGCAAGGTGTAGCCGCGTTCGAGCAAGGCCATCACTTCGCTGGCCGTGGCGGCGCCGGGCAGCAACGGTACCGGGTTGTCGTCGGCGGCATCGAGCAGCGCGGCGGTCACGCCGGGTGACACGGCAAAGCTGGCACCGGCGCGGGTGACAGCTTCCAGATCGGCTGGCGTGAGCACGGTGCCGGCGCCCACGTGCGCGCCGGGCACTTCTTCGGCGACGGCACGAATGGCGTCCAGCGCCACCGGCGTGCGCAGCGTGATCTCGATGGCGGGCGTGCCGCCGGCCACCAATGCGCGCGCCAGCGGCACCGCATGCGCCAGTTCGTGGATGACGACAACCGGCACCACCGGCGCCAACTGCAAGATCGATTCGAGGGTGACTTGGCGGGTGGCTTGGTCGGTCATGGCATTCGGCACGTGTTGGGGAATGACAAAAGCGGTGGGAGCGACCGGGGGCCGCTATGGGCAGTTTCCGAGATTTTCGATGTGACTTTCGCGGCCATCGGCCGCTCCC
>DASVGO010000052.1:0-13369 GCA_036379495.1 Rhodanobacteraceae bacterium
CAGCCACAACTTGACGCCTTCGTCGGGCTGCAGGCGCAGCACCAGCTTGTTGGGCTGCGCGGTGCCGCTGCCTTCGGCGAAGATCGAGTACGGAATGGCGCGGAAATTGATCACGATTTCCGACACGCGCGAAGGCAGGCGCTTGCCGGTGCGCAGGTAGAACGGCACGCCGGCCCAGCGCCAGTTGCCGACTTCGGCCTTGAGCGCGACGAAGGTTTCGGTGCGCGAGCTGGCTTGTCCCAGATCCTGCAGGTAGCCGGGCGCGGCCCCGCCGTTGGCGGCACCGGCACGGTATTGGCCGCGTACGGTCAGGCGTGAGGCGTTGTCGGCGTCGATCGGCTTGAGCGCATGCAGCACCTTGAGCTTCTCGTCGCGCACGGCGGCCGGCGACAGCGAGGAAGGTGGTTCCATCGCCACCATGCACAACAATTGCAGCAGATGATTCTGCACCATGTCGCGCAGCGCGCCGGCGTGGTCGTAGTAGGGGCCGCGTTTTTCCACGCCTACGGTTTCGGCCACGGTGATCTGCACGTGGTCGATGTGCGCGGCGTTCCACAGCGGTTCGAACAAGGCGTTGGCAAAGCGCAGCGCCAGCAGGTTCTGCACCGTTTCCTTGCCGAGGTAATGGTCGATGCGGAAGATCTGCTGTTCGTCGAACACCGCGCCGACCGCGTCGTTGATGGCGCAGGCGCTGGCCAGGTCGTGGCCGATCGGCTTTTCGATGACCACGCGCGCGTTGCCGCCGGACAGGCCGTATTCGCGCAGGCGCTGGCAGATGTCGACGAACAGGCCGGGGCTGGTCGACAGGTAGAACACGCGCACGCGCTCGGGGTCATCGCTGCGCATCAGGTCGGCGAAGGCTTGCCAGCCGGAGGCGCTGGTGGCATCCAGCGGGCGGTAGTCAACCAGATCGAGGAAGGCGGCAATGTGCTCGTCGGAGGCTTTGTCGCCGGCGCGTGCCAAGGCGGCGGCGACGCTGGTGCGATAGTCGGCCTCGGTCTGCTCATTGCGGGCCACGCCGATGATGCGGCTGGTGGCGGGAATCTGGTCATCGAGAAAGCGGCTGAACAAGGCCGGCAGCAGTTTGCGCATGGCCAGATCGCCGGTGCCGCCGAAGATGGCCATGTCGAACGCGGCGACGGATTGCAGATGGTGGTTCACAAGTGGTCTCACCATGGATCAAAATGAAAGCATACCACTGCAACACCAATTTGCAATGCATGCCTCATATTGCCAAGGGTTATGGCAGGCATGTTGACCAAGTGGTATTTCACTGGCATCATTATCCTATGGAAGCCGCCTTGCTCAGTGAATACCAGCGTCTCACCGTGGGCAGTCATGCCCCGGCGTATCTGCGTCTGCGTCGCGCCATCCGCAGCAGCGTCGAGCGTGGCTCCGTGGAGCCGGGCCAGGTCCTGCCCAGCGAGCGCGAACTGGCGCGCCAGCTGGCCTTGTCGCGCGTGACCGTGCGCAAGGCCATCGCCGGCCTGGTCGAGGATGGCGTGCTGATGCAACGCCATGGCGCCGGCACTTTCGTGGCCGAGCGCATCATCAAGCCGATGTCGCGCATGACCAGTTTCACCGAGGATCTGCGCGCGCGCGGGCTCAATCCGCGTTCGGTCTTTCTGGAACGCGAGGTCGGCGAGGTGACGCCGGAGGAAGCGATGGCAATGAACCTGTCGCCGGGCGCCGAGGTGGCACGGCTTTATCGCCTGCGTTATGGCGCCGATGAGCCGTTGGCGATCGAGCGCAGTTCGATTCCGCGGACCGTGTTGACCGATCCGGCGATGGTGGTCGATTCGCTGTATGCCGCCCTGGAACAGCTGGGCTGTCGGCCGGTGCGCGGTTTGCAGCGGTTGCGTGCGGTGAACTTCGGCGCCGAGCAGGCGCGCATGCTCAAGGTGCCGGTTGGCAGCGCGGGCCTGGCGCTGGAGCGGCGCAGCTTTCTCGAGGATGGTCGCGTGGTCGAGTTCACCCGCTCGTGGTACCGCGGCGACGTTTACGACTTTGTGGCCGAGTTGCACAGCGAATGAGGCGCGCAGCCCGATTCATCCTCATGCAGGAATACCCATGACTGACACGCACGCACAAACACCGGCCGGCTTGCCGGCTGCGGACGAAACGCGCATGCATGCCGAAGCCGGTGAAGCGCCGGCCGTGCTGGAGCGGCAGCTGGCCGCCAACGACGGGATCATCGAGGCGCTGGCAGCTCGTCTGCGTGCGCAACCACCGCGCTTCGTGGTGACGTGCGCGCGTGGCAGTTCCGATCACGCCGCCACGTTTGCCAAGTACGCCATCGAAACCCAACTCGGCCTTGTCACGGCCTCGGCCTCGCCCTCGGTGGAGTCGGTGTACGCGGTGGCGCAGCAGCTGGCAGGTGCCTTGTACATCGTGATTTCGCAGTCGGGCAAAAGCCCCGATCTGATCCGCAATGCCGAGGCCGCGCGAACTGCCGGCGCGCACGTGGTGGCGCTGGTCAACGTGGAGGATTCGCCGCTGGCGGCCATCGCCGACAGCGTGATTCCGCTGCGTGCCGGCCCCGAAACCAGCGTGGCGGCGACCAAGAGTTATCTCGCGACGCTGGCGGCGATCGTGCATCTGGTGGCGCGCTGGACGGAGCATGCGCCACTCATGCATGCCTTGCATGACATGCCCGAAGCCATGCGCCGCGCACTGGCGGCCGACTGGTCGCCGTTGGTCGCCGGTTTGCGCGATGCGCATGATCTGTTCGTGCTGGGCCGTGGCTTCGGTTTCGGCGCGGCGCAGGAAATGGCGTTGAAGTTCAAGGAGACCAGCGGCCTGCATGCCGAAGCCTTCAGCAGTGCCGAGGTGCGTCATGGCCCGATGGCCATTGTCGGGAAGGATTTTCCGGTGCTGGCCGTGGGTCAGGACGACGGCACGCTCGATGGCACGCTCGCCACCGTGCGGGATTTCCGCGCGCGCGGTGCCCGTGTATGGACGGCCATCCCGGGCGACACGCATGCCGATGCCCTGCCGGTGGTGTCGGCGCCGCACCCGCTGCTGGCACCGTTGCTGGCCGTGCAAAGTTTCTATCCCGCCGTCAATGCACTGGCGCTGGCGCGCGGCCATAACCCGGACGTGCCGCCGTATCTCAACAAGGTCACCGAGACCGTCTGATCTTTGCACACGCGCCGATCCCGCGCGCGGCGGTGACGCTGCGATCGAACCATCCTCACCGAGTCCGTCACCATGACCACTGCCCTCGTCAATGCCCGCGTCCTGACCAGCCATGGCCTGCAAAGCGGCTTCGCCGTTCTGGTCGATCACGATCGCATCACCGGCCTGGCTTTGCCGTCGGACTCCCGCGTGCGCGCTGCCGAACGGCATGATCTGGCCGGGCGCTACCTGTTGCCCGGTTTCATCGACTGTCAGGTCAATGGTGGTGGCGGCGTGCTGCTCAACGACACGCCGACGGTCGAGGGTATCCGCACCATTGCGGCTGCGCATCGCCGATTCGGTACCACGGCCATGCTGCCGACACTCATCAGCGACACGCCGGAAAAGATGCGTGCCGGCATCGCGGCCGTGGACGCGGCCATCGAGGCCGGCGTGTCGGGCATCCTCGGCATCCACCTGGAAGGGCCGTTCATCGCGCCGGCGCGCAAGGGTGTGCATGATGCCGGGTTTTTCCGCGTTCCCGATGCCAGGGATGTGGCCTTGGCGAGCTCCTTGCGTCGTGGTGTGACGTTGCTCACGCTCGCGCCGGATCGCGTGCCGCGGGCCACCATCGAGGCCTTTCTTGCGCATGGCGTGATCGTGTCAATCGGTCACACCGCGGCCGATTACGCGACGGTACGCGAGGCGCTTGGCGTTGGCGTGCACGGCTTCACGCACTTGTTCAATGCCATGACGCCGTTCGGCAGCCGCGAACCCGGTGTGGTCGGCGCGGCGCTGGAAGATGCACACAGCTGGTGCGGCATCATCGTGGATGGCCATCACGTGGCCCCGGCCAGTCTGCGCGTGGCCATCGCCGCCAAGCCGCGTGGCAAGATGTTTCTCGTCACCGACGCGATGCCGCCGGTGGGTGCGGACAACCCCGGCTACGTGTTGAACGGTGAAACCATCACCGTCACCGACGGCATCTGCCGCACCGCCGCCGGCGTGCTGGCCGGCTCGGCGCTGGACATGGCCACGGCCGTGCGCAACAGCGTCGAGTTGCTGGGCTTGCCGCTGGACGAAGCCGCGCGCATGGCCTCGACCTGGCCGGCCGATTTTCTCGGCCTGTCGGCCACTCATGGGCGCATTGCTGCCGGCTATCGTGCCGATTTCACCGTGCTGGACGACAGCCTGCACGTCGTCGAAACCTGGATCGGCGGGCAGCGCGAGGAAGCAGCATCCGTCATGGCCGCCTGAGGCGGCACGCAGGGTTGGATCGTTGCGTCTTACAGACGCTTTTCCAGATACGCCTTCAATACCACCGCGTTGCAGTGGGCTTCATCGTGCGCGCTGAAAACAAGGGTCAGGTGCCCCTTGCGCGCACGTTCCAGCAATGGCTTCCAGTGCACTTCGTTGGCATCCAGCTCGGCGGTGAAACGTTTCTGGAATTCCTTCCATTTGGCCGGATCATGGCCGAACCATTGGCGCAGCTCGGTCGAAGGCGCGACTTCCCTGGCCCACTCGTCCAATGCCGCCTTGTCCTTGCTGATGCCGCGTGGCCACAGCCGATCGACCAGCACTCGCTGACCGTCGCCCGGCGTCGGTGCTTCGTAGGCGCGTTTGATGGCAATGCTCATGGCGATTCTCCTTGTGGCAGGCCATCGAGCATACGCCGCAAGGAGACGCAATCGAAGCGACGTTTGGCCGCTTCGGTTGGCCTGTTCAGCCGACTTCGTCGACGCCCGTGACCTTGGCGCGGCGCATCAGCCAGGCTACGCCACGCAGGTCGTACAGGCCCACCCACAGGCGATCGAGCATGCCGTATTTGGAGGTGCCGCGGGTGCGTGGTCGATGGCCTACGGGCACGCTTTGGCTTTCGAAGCCCGCGCGTTTGACCAGGGCCGGCAGGTAGCGATGCATGTGGTCGAAATACGGCAGACGCAGGAACGCCTCGCGCTCGATCAGCTTCAAACCGCAGCCGGTGTCGGGGGTGGCGTCGCGCAGCATGCGCGAGCGTACCGCGTTGGCGATTTTCGACGAGATGCGCTTGTTGAAACTGTCGCGGCGGTTGGTGCGCCAACCGGCGAGGAGGCGTACGTTGGCCGGCGCCGCGTCGCGCGCGGCGAGCAGTTTGGAAATATCGGCCGGATCGTTCTGGCCGTCACCGTCGAGCGTGGCCACCCAGGCTGATTTGGCCGCACGGATGCCGTTCCACACGGCCGTGCTCTGGCCGCTGCGAGTGACGTGGTGCAACACGCGCAGCTCCGGGTAGCCGGCCTTGGCCGACTTCAGCACGGCGAGGCTGTCGTCGTCGCTGTCATCGTCGATGTAGATCACTTCGAAGTCGACGCGGCCGCGCAGGGCGCTGGCGATTTCGGCCAGAAGCGGGGGGATGTTGTCGCGCTCGTTGAACACCGGCACGACCACGGAGAGCTGTGGCATCGGAAGGGTTCCCGGTTCGATGGCGGACATTATCGCGTATGCAGGCGTGCTTTGCCGATGCGCCATCGGAGTGTTGCGACGCGGTGGCTCAGTGCCGCACTTTTTCGAGGATGCCGTCCAACTCGTCCAGGCTGTGATAATGGATGGTGAGCTTGCCATGGCCCGCGCGGCCGGGTTTCACTTCCACGCGCGCGGCGAGGTGTTCGGACAGTTCGCGTTCGAGTGACGCGAGGTTGGCATCGCGCGGCGGGGTGGCTTTGGCGCTCTTGCCACTGCCGTTTTGCGCGCGGCGCGCGGCCTGCTCCAGTTCGCGCACCGACCAACCCAGCGTGGCGGCCTGGCGCGCCAGTGGCGTGGCGATGGTTTCGGGCAAGGTCAGCAGGCAGCGTGCGTGGCCCATCTCCAGTTTGTCGTCGTCCATCAACTTGCGAATGGCTTCGGGCAGCTCGGTCAGGCGCAACAGGTTGGACACCGCCGCGCGCGAGCGTCCAACGGCATCGGCAGCTTGCTGGTGGGTGAGACTGAAATCTTCGATCAGGCGTTTGAGCGCATCGGCTTCTTCCAGCGCGGTGAGGTCCTGGCGCTGGATGTTCTCGATCAAGGCCATGGCCGGCACGGCTTGTTCGTCCACCTCCTTGACCAAGGCCGGCACGCTGGTCAACCGGGCCTTTTGCGCGGCGCGCCAGCGGCGCTCGCCGGCGATCAGCTCGAATTTGCCGGGACCGATCGCGTGCACCACCACCGGCTGGATCAGGCCTTGCGCCTTGATCGAGGCGGCCAGCTCGTCGAGCGCCTCGGCGTTCCAGTGCCGACGCGGCTGGTAGTGGCCGGGCACGATCGATTCGATCGCCAGCGTGCGCAGCTCGCCTTCGTCGCCGGCGGCCATCGAGGCATCGCCGATGGAATTGCTGAGCAGGGCATCGAGGCCACGGCCCAGCCCGCGTTTTTTGGCGGCCATGCGGATCTCCTAGTTCGATGCAACCTGCGGCACGGCGGCAGCCGTCGCCTGCGCCGCGGTGCGTTCGCGGCGGATCATTTCGCCGGCAAGGCCGAGGTAGGCGATGGCGCCGCGCGAAGCGCGGTCATACAGGTTGATGGGTTTGCCGAAGCTGGGTGCTTCGGCCAGACGGATGTTGCGCGGGATGATCGACCGCAGCACCTTGTCACCGAAGTGCTCGGTGAGCTGTGTCGACACCTCGTTGCCGAGGTTGTTGCGCACGTCGTACATGGTGCGCAGCAGACCTTCGACTTCCAGCCTGGGGTTGAGCCGCTGGCGCACCGCGCTGATGGTGTCGAGCAGGCTGGAGAGGCCTTCGAGCGCAAAGTATTCGCATTGCACCGGAATCAGCACGCCATGCGCCGCGGTCAGCGCGTTCAGCGTCAGCAGATGCAGTGAAGGTGGGCAGTCGATGAGGATGGTGTGGTAGCGATCGCCGAGTTTGGCCAATTGCTCGGACAGACGTGACTCGCGGGCCAGCGCGTCCATCAGTTTCAACTCGGCGGCGGTGAGGTCGGTGTTGCCAGGCAGCAGGTCGAAGCCCGCCTCGGTGGCGACAATGGCCGCTTCCGGTGTCGCCTCGCCCAGCAGCACGTCGCAGCCGTTGGGGTTGGCTTCGTTCTTGTTGATGCCCGAGGCCATGGTCGCGTTGCCCTGCGGATCCAGATCCACCAGCAGCACCTTGCGCCTGGCCTCGGCAAGCGCCGCGGCAAGGTTGACGGTGGTGGTGGTCTTGCCGACACCACCTTTCTGGTTGGCGATGGCGATGATGCGCGTCATGACGGATCGGGTTGACGGGTGGACGCAAAGCGTAGCATGGCCCGGGCGTTCACGAACCGGTGCGGCGCAGGACGACAAGACGGCGCTCGGCGTCCAGGCCCGGCACGGCGAGAGGGACATCGGTGATCACACGGAAGCCCGCAGGCAGGGCCGCCAGTTCCTCGGCGGAATGCTGACCCTTCATCGCCAGCCACACGCCGTTGGCGGTCAGCAGGTGGCCCCCCCAGGCCAGCATGTCGGGCAGGCTGGCAAAGGCACGCGCGGTGATACAGTCAAAGACGCCGTCGAGGTCTTCGACGCGCTGCTGGGCGACGCGCACGTTCGCGAGCTTCAATTCGCGCACCGCCGTGCGCAGAAAGCGTGCCTTCTTGCCGTTGCTGTCCACCAACAGCCACTGACGTTCGGGCACGGCGATGGCCAGCGGAATGCCGGGCAGCCCCGCGCCGCTGCCCAGATCAGCCGCGGTCGCGCCTTCGAGGAAAGGCAGGATGGCCAGGGAATCGAGCAGATGGCGCGTGACCATGGATGCCGGGTCGCGCACGGCGGTGAGGTTGAAACTGGCGTTCCAGCGTGCCAGCAGATCGAGGTAGTCGAGCAGACGTGACACGGTGTCGGCCGATACGGCCACGCACAGCGCGTCGATGCCGGCGCGCAGCCGGCGTTCCAGGGTCGGTCGGGGGGAATCCATGCGCGGATCGTGCCTCATCACTGGCGCGGCAACAACCGCAAAAGCGCGCGGGCCGCCACTGGCAGGCCCGCGCGGCACTCTCCCAAACCGGATGACTCAGGCGGCGTCGGCCATGCCGATCGTGTGCACGTCGACGCGGGTCACCAGCATGCCTTGTGGTCGCAGGGCATCGTTGAGCTGGTTCTTGATGTGCACGCTGCGCACGATGGCGTCGGGCGTCGTCTCGCTGCGCAAGCCTTCCAGCGTGTGCTCGCGGACCAGCGTTTCGGCGTGATCGATCACGGCATCGGCGCGTTCGGGGTCAAGCACCTGCCAGTACACCGTGCCTTGCGCGCGGCAACCATCATCCAGCGTCTCGTCCAGGCGCAGGGCGCGACCGGTCAAGCTGATCTTGTGCGCGATGCGGTCGCGCAACGGCACGATCCAGTGGGTGCCCGGAGTCAGCAGCTGCGGCTCCGCCTGATGGCGACGGTGCAGGGTGTAGACCTGTCCTTCGGGAATGCGCTTGCAGGCCAGCGCCAGGGTCGCGGCGACGAAACCGAAAAAACAAAGCGTGGCAAGCGATGCAAACATGATGAGAATCTTGGAGTTGCGGATGCAGGTTGATCCAACGAATGCAATGTGGATGGCAGCGGCATGAATCAGCGTGCCTTAATTCTTATTTAACGACAGTAGATTACTCGCCGCAAGCCCATGGCGGTGTGACGCCGGCCGCGGTTTCCCGGTTGTTCAGGCTGCCGAAGACAAGGACTGCCCGCGCATCATCATGGCCTGGGCGGCCGCGCCCAGCAGGCCGGCGTGGGGGTGGGTGATGACCGCGGTCGGCGTGCGCGCTATGGCGTCATGCAGGCGTCCCTTGGCCTCGAAACGTTCGCGGAATGCACCTTGCATGAGCCAAGGCAACAGGCGCGGCGGCAATCCGCCTGCCAGAAATGCACCGTCCCAGCCGCCAAGGCTGAGCACGGCATCACCGGCCACGGTGCCAAAAGCGGCGCAGAACTGTTCGATCACGCGCACGCACAAGGCATCACCTGCGCTGGCGGCGGCCGTGATCTGCTCGGGACTCAATGGATCGACTTGCACATCGTCGATGGCCGCCAGCGCCTGGAACAGCAGCGTGAGTCCTTCACCGCTGACCAGGCGTTCGCTGGAGACATGCCCGAAGCGTTGCGTCAGATGGCGCAAAATCCCGATTTCCTGCTCCGTGCCCGGGGCAAACCCCGTGTGGCCACCTTCGGTCTCCAACGCATGGAAGTGGCCTTCGCGCCACAACAGCGCGCCAACGCCCAGGCCTGTGCCCGGGCCGAGCACGGCGAAGGTCTGGCGGGGCGTGCCGCCAACCGTCGGCGCGGGCAAGTCGCCCAGGGCAACGGTGTCGTTTGGCCCCAACAAGGGCAGGCACAGACTTTGCGCGGCAAAGTCGTTGATGAGTTCCGCGGTGTCGAGGTCCAGCTTGCGGCACAAGCGGTTGACGGAAATTTCCCACGGGCTGTTGGTGGCATGGACGGTGCCGTCGTGGATGCGGCCGGCCACGGCAAACACGGCCTGTCGCGGGGCCAGGCCGGTATCCCGGATGTACTGGTGCACGGCGTCTTCCGGCGTGGGGAAGTCGGCAACGCGGTAATGCTTGATGCTGGCTTCCAGCAGCGGCCACCGGCTGGTGGTGTCGGCCAGCGCGAAACGCGCGTTGGTGCCGCCGATGTCGGCGACCAATGCAGGACGGTAGGGCGTGTCTGGCATGCGCGCAGTCAAGACTAAAAGTGTCAAGTGTACGGGTTTCGGGAACGCCGGATAAGCCGTCATCCCGAACCGCCATATTCGGCGGCGTACAATGTCGACTTTCATTTGCGGCCGATGCCATGAGTTTTCCCGCCACCCGCATGCGGCGCATGCGCCACGATGCATTCTCGCGTGCATTGATGCGCGAGCACACCCTGCTGCCGTCCGATCTCATCATGGTGGCGTTTGTCATCGAGGGTGAGAATCGGCGCGAGGCCGTGCCGTCGATGCCGGGTATCGATCGCCTGTCAATCGACCTGCTGCTGAAGCTGGCTGCGGAATGCGTGGCCTTGGGCATTCCGGCGCTGGCGTTGTTCCCTTCGCCGGGAGCCGAGGTCAAAAGCGAGGATGCGCGCGAGGCGTGGAATCCCGATGGCCTGATGCAGCGCGCCACGCGCGCGCTGAAAGCCGGGTATCCCGAGCTGGGCCTGATTGGCGACGTGGCGCTCGATCCGTATACCGTCAGCGGTCAGGATGGTCTGATCGATGCCAACGGCTACGTGATGAACGAGCCGACCGTCGAGGCATTGGTCAAGATGTCGCTGGCGCAGGCTGAAGCCGGCATGGATTTCGTCGCGCCTTCGGACATGATGGACGGCCGCATCGGCACGATTCGCGATGCGCTGGAAAATGCCGGCTTCATCCATACGCGCATCCTGGCCTACTCGGCCAAGTATGCGTCCAGCTTCTACGGCCCGTTTCGTGATGCGGTCGGCTCGTCGGCCACGCTGGGCAAGGGCAACAAGCACACTTACCAGATGGACGTCGGCAATGCCGATGAAGCGCTGCGCGAGATCGAGCAGGACATCGACGAAGGTGCGGACGTGGTGATGGTCAAGCCGGGCCTGCCGTACCTGGACGTGCTGCGGCGCGTGAAGGACGCGTTCGGCATGCCGACCTTCGTGTATCAGGTGTCTGGTGAATACGCGATGTTGAAGGCCGCGTCGCAGAACGGCTGGATCGACGAGAAAGCCTGCGTGCTCGAAGCCCTGACCGCCTTCAAGCGTGCCGGTGCCGACGCCATCCTCACCTATTACGCCATCGATGCAGCACGCTGGCTGCGCGGGTAGTCGACACTGCCGGAAGTCACGGTGCCCGTGACCGTGATCGGGGGTACACTCGCCGGACATCACAACCGGGGAGAGATCCATGTCTGGCGTTGCGACTTCCTGGGGCAAGGCTGCTCCTTATCTGCGCAGCATCCTGCGCATCGTCATGGGCTTCTTGTTCATGCAGCATGGCTGCGAGAAGCTGTTCGGCTTTCTGCCGGGCCATGGCCAGTTCCACCTGATCTCGAGCGCGCACCTGTTCACGTTGCATCCGGGCTTGGCCGGCATCCTGGAGTTCGGCGGCGGGCTGTTGATCCTGCTCGGCCTGTTCACGCGGCCGGTCGCGTTCATCCTGTCCGGTGAAATGGCCTTCGCCTATTTCATGGTGCACATCCACGGCGGACTCTGGCCGTTGGTGAATTACGGCGGCATGGCCGTCGCGTTCTGTTTCGTGTTCCTGTATCTGTCGGCCGCCGGTGGCGGACCGTGGGGCATCGACAGCCTGCGCGGGCGCAAATAAACCTGCCGGTCGGGTGCAGGCGCGCGCGTCGCTTGCACCAGCGCGTCCGACTTGCATGCGCGCGTATCGGCGTGTCGGTCGGTTGGCGCTCATGATGAAGATCGCGGCAATCAGTTGGCACGGTGGTGTTTGACTCGGCATCAGTCGCAAAAATTACTGGCCATTACATCCACGCTGGTCTCATTGCCCATGGGCTCACATTCACAGCTCGCAAATCGGCTCACGCTGGGGTTGTGATCAGGTGGGACAGATTTTGGATCTCTGATCGCCAACAGTTCGCTGCAGCCGACCCAAAGCCGCAACACGGTTTCGTCGCCGGTTAATTCGAGCGTTTAGCGCCCACGGGAGAGTTTGATGCAACTCAAGCAAATTGACGAAACCGTCATACAGCCGAGGCACCGCGCAACGTGCCATTGTGGTGCCGTAGTTTTGGAGCTGGAGTTGCCAAACGGTGTGGTTAACCCCAGGCGCTGCGATTGTTCGTATTGTCGGCGCCGGGGAACCATTGTTGCATCTGTGCCGCTCAGCGGTCTTCATGTGGTTCAAGGTGCCGAGCACCTCAAGGTCTATCAGTTCAACACGCGCACTGCAAAGCACTTTTTCTGCTCGGTGTGCGGCATCCACACCCATCATCAGCGTCGTTCCAATCCGGAGCAGTACGGTTACAACGTGGGTTGCCTTGAGGGCGTCAACCCGTTCAACATTCAGGAGGTTCCCACCAATGACGGTGTCAACCACCCTTCGGATCGGCGTGGGCTCTAACACGGCGCTCAAGTCGACGCCAAACCGCTACGCGGTTCGGCGCGGCTTGGCTCTGCGTTAGCGCTCATGAATGGGGTCAATCGCATTTGAAAGGGATCAGTCACATTACTTTCATCGTTCGCGATCTTGATCGCATGGCTGCGTTTCTCTGTGACGGACTCGGAGCGCGTGAGGTCTACGACAGCGCCGGTCACAACTTCTCGCTATCACGGGAGAAATTTTTTGTTCTGGGCGGTACGTGGTTGGCTGCAATGGAGGGCGAGCCCCCTGCGGAGCGAACCTACCAGCATGTGGCGCTCGCGGTCAGTGAGGCTGAGTTGCCTGAGTATCAAGCCAAGCTCCAGGCGCTCGGCGTTGAGATTCGGCCGCCACGAAACCGGGTTGCCGGCGAGGGCTTGTCCATGTATTTCTACGATTTCGACAACCATCTGTTCGAGCTTCACACTGGCACCTTGGAGCAGCGCCTTGCAAGGTATACAGCATGAGCTCTAACTATTCGGTCAACCGGACGCAAATCCCGTTACGCGGTCTTTGCGCCGGTTATCTCAAGCGTTAGGCGGCGCAACGATGTATTTTCGAATCTCACGAAACCTGCTCTTATCGCTTGTGCTAGCGACGCTCTGCTCCGCAGCAATCACCGGTTGCGCATATTACTGTGTAGCCAAGGTCGAGCCATCCAGCGTTGCGCGCGACCTTGGATTCGCCAATTGTAAAGTGACCGAACCAATGAGGCGCTACCAGACTTTGGATTACGCGGACCAACTTGGCGACCCAAATCTCGAAGAATCGCCGGATTGGCGCAAGGCCATCGCCATGATGCAGCCAGGCGATGACCTCCGCTACGTTTACTGCAAGGACGGCAACAACTTCTTTGGCTTGTTTCGGGGGACGTCTCTTTTGCTGAAGTTCGGAGGCATGATCTTTGACTAACAAGCCGCGCCGCCTGACAACTCAATCCAGCGGGTGCGCTACGCGCGCCGCTCATACCGCATCGAGGGCGATCGCTTCGAGTTCATCGCCGCCGATCCCGGTCTGCCGCGGCCGCGCAAGTTCAAGACCGGCCCCGGCCAGACCTTGCGCCGTTTCGTGCGGGCAAAGCCACCAGCCTGAGGCTGGCCACACAAGTCATGGTGCGGTAGCGTGGCTGGATGCGGCCGGCGCGACCAATCGAATCTGGTACACGTGCGGCCAGCACTTGCCGGTCACGAACAGGCGGTGGTGCTTGGCATCGTAGG
>DASVGO010000053.1:0-15590 GCA_036379495.1 Rhodanobacteraceae bacterium
CGGCTTACTGCGACGATGCCGTCGGCAACAACAAGCGCACACCCGCGATGGAGCCATTGAGCCGCCCACCGATGTTGAGCCGCTCCAACGCCTTGATCTGCTTCCGCACTCCGTCGAAACGTCCATCGACGGCAAGCATGCGCGCCAGGGTGATGTGGTAAGCGGGTTCACCCGGATCGTACTTGACGGCCTCGGCAGCCATGCGCTCGCCGAGTGCATGATCGCCCAACACGTTCCACGCGTAGTCACTGTAGATGGCCAGCAGGCGCGAGGACGGATGCGGATGATCGAGTGCTGCAAGGAAGGCTTCCACCATGCGCGTCCGGGACAACTGGCAACCACCATCGCGCGCGCAGGTGGTCAATGCGCCGAGCGAGCTGATGTCCTGCACGCCGGGATCGTGATCCTTGAGCTTGGCGATCATGCTGTCCCACCACGCCTCCTTGATCGGTCGATGCAGGCGCGCATTCATGAAAATCAGCGCCTGTTCGGGCAGGATCGAGGAATGTGGCAAGGCGGCGGCGCGCTCCAGCGGCGCATACGCGGCGCGAGTGAAGATGGAATCGGGGTCGTAATGCGAATAGACGATATAGGTGCGTCCAAGCGAATACTGTGCACGCGGCGAATGCGGCGCACGTGCAGCCAGCGCCTGCGCCAGGCGCAGGGAATCGCCCCAGGCGTAGGCCGTCATCGAGGTCTGCACGACCCACAGCAGCAGCAGGCCGACCAGCAGCACGTAGCGCGGCAAGGCCAGCGGCAAACTGCCGCGCAATCGTGACGTGACATCGCGCCAGGAGGTACCCCGGGTCGCCGCCAGAATCGGCACCAGCGCCAGCAACAGGCCAAAACTTGCGAAGTAATTGCGGTGCTCGTACACCAGTTCGAGTGGCAGGACGGTGGCCGTCAGCGTCTGCGCGCCGAAAAACAGCAACACGCCCAGTGCCACCAATGGCGCACGCTTGCGCAGCCACACGGCCCAGCCGATCAGGATGGCAATGAGGATGATGCACACCAGCGTGGTCCACGGCGACAACAAACCCGCGGATATCGGATAGCCGTCGTGATAGAACGACAATGCATCGGGCGTGGGCAGCAACGTCCAGACGATGTAGCCGCAGACGATGCGCGCCTCGCTCAGCAACCGCGTGTCGAGCGTGAAATCACGCGACGCCCAGGTACCTGCTGCAAACGTGCGCGGCCACAGCCACACCAGCCCGACGATGAAGGGCAGCAGCAGGATCACCACGAACAGACCGACCACCAGCCACTCGCGGCGATGGCTCTTTCCGTCGACCCAATTCTTGTCGGACACCTGCGTCGATCGCGCACGAAAACGAAACAGCACGCATTCGATCAAAAACGCGTACAGCGGCAACATCACCGCGGTTTCCTTGGCGGCAAATCCGACGGCGGTGCACACGACCAGGCTCGCCACGCACAGCACGAAACCACCCGCATGCGAGCGCGCGGCATCCAGCATGTGCATGCGCCCCGCCACGTAGCCGATCAGGCCAAGCAACACGAATACGTTGGCCAGACTGGCCATGCGCTGCACCACGTACAAGACCGCCGTGAGGTTGATCGGCAGCAACATCCAGCCACCGGCGATGATGGCGGCAAGAATGGCAACATGACGCCGGTCCACGCCGCCCGCGATGGATGCATCACCGTCGTCGGCACGCCACCGAATGACTGGCAATCCAAGCTGCAACAGCAGGCGCGCCAGCAGAAACACCAACAGGCCATTGACGAGATGGATGCCGACGTTGGTCACCTTCCACCAGAACGGGTGCAAGCCATCGGCAAGATAATTGAAGGCGAAGGTGATCGACGACAGCGGCCGATGAAACATGCTCGACGGCGACGACAATGCCGCGCGCGTGAGGCTGGCAATGCTGACGTGATCCATGTGCACGCCAGGGTTGTCGACGATGTTGGGATAGTCATCGAACAGCCAGCTCCCGGACAGACCCGGTGCATAGGCCAGCGCGGTGACGATCAACGCTGCCAGCAACAACCACCAGCCGGTATGGGTGTGCAGGCTTTGCCGAACAGCCGTCAGCAAGCCCGAAAGACGGGCGCGCATGCCTGGCCGGTGCTGCGCCGGGGTCGCCTTCGCGCCACTCATCGGTACGGCCGCTCGCGCAGCCACTTGGTGGCGATCCATTTTTCCCCACGGGTCACGGGCAAGCCCGCATGCAGCGAACTCTTGTCGCCGTTTTCATAGGCGAAGTACACGGCCGATCCCTTGCGCGCGCACACCGTGACACCGGCCCGCGGAAAGTGCGTGCCGCCACCGCCCTCGGGCGTGTTCAGGTACACGATGACGGTGGCAACCCGCTCGCCGCCATGCTCGGTCAGGCTGTGGTAGCCGGCCTGGGTGGGGTTGAACCAGTCGTAATGCGGCTCGTATTCCTGGCCGGGTTCGTAGTGCAGGATTTGCAAGCCTTCGCCATTTTCGACCGGCATGTCGACCAGATCGGCGATGCGCTGCTCGATGCGGGAAATCAAATCGGTTTCACCCGGTTTGAAGAACATGCCGCTGCTGGTGCGCGCGGTGCTGACCTCGTTGGTGCCGGTATCGGTGACGGTGCGCGAACGATCCAGGCGCGGCCTGGCCTGTTCGATCAACTGATCACACTCGGCCGCATCCATGACGTTTTCCAGCACCCGGATCACCGGGCTTTCCACGCAGGTTGCCACGTCGATGCGACGCCCGCCCACTTCCACGCATGGCGGTTGCGGGTGGGTGGTGCGCAGGCCGTCGCGGCGGGTATCGGCCACGGGAATGGCGATGCCCGGACGGTTCAGCGTATCGGCCACCAGACGCCGTGCCTGGCGCGCGGTATAACCGGATTTGAGCATCATGTCGATGATGTCGGAAATGCGATGACCAGCGTGCGCCGTGGTGCGGATCCAATGCCGAATGGCGTCGGTCTGGGAAGTCTGCGTACTCATGGCTGCCGATTGTACGGGCATTGCGGCCTCAAGCCAGCCCACGGCATTGCATTGTCGGGACGCGGCGGCCGCCGCCGGCAGATCCGCCTGCCGGCCACGGCATCGGCCTTACTTGAGCTTGTCCCACAGGAAGTTGTAGTCCATGGCGAACATGTTGGCCGACTGCTTGGCATCGGCACCGGCGCCGTGGCCGCCACCGCGGTTCTCGTAGAACCACACGTTCTTGTAGCCCATGCCCTGCATCTTTGCGGCCATCTTGCGTGCCTGCTGCGGGCCGACGCGATCGTCGCTCGTCGTCGTGTAAAACAGCACTGGCGGGTAGTCCTGGCCCGACTTGACGTTTTCGTACGGCGACCAGCTCTTCATGTAGGCCCAGTCGGCGGGAATGGACGGGTTGCCGTACTCGCCGATCCACGAGGCGCCGGCTTCCAGATAGATGTAGCGCTTCATGTCCAGCAGCGGAATGTTGCAGGCGATGGCGCCGAACACCTTGGGATGATTGATCAGCATGTTGCCCATCAGCAGGCCACCGTTGCTGCCGCCCTGCGCGCCCAAATGCTGTGGCGAGGTGACGCCGCGCTTGAACAAGTCCTTGGCCACGGCGACGAAATCCTGATACGCCTTGGGCCGGTTGGCTTTCAACGCAGCCTGATGCCAGCGCGGACCGTACTCGCCGCCGCCACGGATGTTGGCCACCACGTACACGCCGCCACGTTCGAGCCACGCGCGACCGATGGCGCCGGAGTAGCCCGGTCGCATCGAAATGCCGAAGCCGCCGTAACCGTATTCGAGCACGCGGTTTTTGCCATCGAGCTTGATGCCCTTGGGCGCCACCTCGAAGTACGGAATCATGGTGCCGTCTTTGGACTTGGCAAAATGCTGGCTGACGGTGAATTTGGAGGCGTCGAAAAAGCTCGGTTCCTGCTTGATGACCTTGGCCTTGCCCTTGCCGAGGGTGCCCAGTTCCAGCGTGGTCGGCGTGAGGTAACCGGTCACTTCCAACCAGTAGGCATCGGAGTGTTCGGGATCGACACCGCTGGCGCTGACGGTGCTGTTGTCGGGCACGCCCGGCAGCGGCGCGCTTGTCCACTTGCCGTTGGCGTGCGGTGTAAGCACCGTGATGCGACCCTTCACGTCCTGCATGGTGTTCAAAATGAGGTGGTGGCGCGTCCAGCTGTAACCGGCCAGCGCGGTGTGCGCGTCAGGCGTGAACAGTGCGGTGAAGCCGCGCTTGCCGGCCATGAAGTCATCGAAATGCATGGCGATGAGAGACCCGGCCGGCCAGGTGTGGCCACCGACCGTCCACGCCGTTTTCGGCTCGACCAGCAGCCACTGGCGATGCACCGAGGTTGCGGCATCGGACGGCACGTCCACCTTGATGAGCTTGCCATCCTTGCGCTGGAACAATTCGGAATGGAAAAAGTCCTTGGCCACGCCGACGAAATCGCGCTCGAAGCCCGGCGTGTTGTCGTGCCAGGCGCTGACCGCAAGGTCGGTCGACTTGCCGGCATACACCGTCACGGCGTCCTTGAGCGGCGTGCCGCGCGTCCATTCCTTGACGATGCGCGGATAGCTCGACTTGGTCATCGAGCCGGGCCCGAAGTTGGTGCCAACGTAGAGGTGGTTGGCGTCGATCCAGCTGACGTCGGTCTTGGATTCGGGCAAGTCGAAGCCGTTTTTCACGAAGGTTTTGGTGGCCAGATCGAACTCGCGCGTCACCACGGCATCACCGCCATGCGGCGACAACGACACCAGGCAATAGGTGTAATCCGGGCGCAGGCATTGCGCACCCTTGAACACCCACGGGTGGCCGTCCTTTTTGCCCAGCGCGTCGATGTCGAGCACGGTTTCCCAATGTGGATGCCTGGTCTTGTACGAGGCCAGCGTGGTGCGCCGCCAGATGCCGCGCGGATGGTCCTTGTCCTTCCAGAAGTTGTAGTAGTACTTGCCCATCTTGCCGACGTACGGAATGCGCGCGTTGGAGTTCATCACGTCCAGAATCTGCTGGCGAATGTGATCGAACTCGACGCCGCTGGCAAAGCTGGTCGCCTCGGTGCGCGCGTTTTGCTTGTCGACCCAGGCCGTGGCGCGCTTGCCGTGCACGGCCTCGAGCCAGTGGTACGGATCGCCGGTGGTGGACACCACGGCCGGTTGCGCCGGTTTGGTCTTGGCTACCGTGGCAGTGGTTGCAGGCTTGGCTTTGGCGGCAGCAGCCGCTGGATGGCTGGAATTGCAGGCGCTCAAACTGACAACTCCCGCGGCGGCCACGAGGGCCAACATCGGCAAGGCAGGTTTCATCGCAATCTCCCCCGATCGACAGACCGGGCGAGTATGCCACGCGCTTGCGTTCAGCGGGCGCCGTAGTGGTAGCGGCACATCAAGATGACCAGATCGTTGCCTTGCACTTCGTAGACGAGGCGATGTGCATTGTCGATACGCCTGGACCAGGCACCGCTCCAATTGCCACGCAACGGCTCGGGCTTGCCCACGCCAATGAAGGGATCGCGGGCGGCAGCATCGATCAGCCCGTTGATGCGATCGAGCAATTTGCGGTCGATGCGTTGCCAATATTGGTAATCGGCCCAGGCATGGTCGGTGAAAACAATGCGCCGGGCCATGTCAATCGCGATTCTTCGACGATTTGCCGGTACGCCGCGGCTTGCCGGCGCCCGCGTCATATTTGGCGTGTTCCTCGTTGACTGCCGTATTGCGCATCAATGCGCGCGGCGCTGCCCTGCCCGCATGTGCCTGCGCGATGGACTCGTCGAGTCGCCGTGCATTGGCCGGGCTGGCCAAGAGGTATTCGGTTTCCTGCCAGCTGTTCCATTCGGCCAGCGACATCACCACCACGTCTTCGGCGTCACGGCGGGTGATGATGGTGACGTCGGCATCCGCGACCACGCGGTCGAACTCGGCCTTGAGGTTGCGACGGGCGTCGGAGAAGTTGATGGCACGCATGAGAATGACCTGTACTTGTACGCGTACAAGTGTATCAAAGTCATCATCAGAATCAAGGCGCATGCCAAGACAGCCCGCGCAGAATGCGCATTCAACCTTGATCGATCCGCGATACGCAAATTTGTTGGGGTTCCTGCGTCACCCCAACCTACCGAATACGTAGGTTGGTGGTGAGCGCAGCGAACCCCAACATTCACCCACTCAATGCATCGACAGCAGCGGAATGATCAGCAGCGCCACGATGTTGATGATCTTGATGAGCGGATTGACGGCGGGACCGGCGGTGTCCTTGTACGGATCGCCCACGGTGTCGCCGGTGACGGCGGCCTTGTGCGCTTCCGACCCCTTGCCGCCGAAATTGCCATCCTCGATGTACTTCTTGGCGTTGTCCCAGGCGCCGCCGCCGGTGGTCATCGAAATGGCCACGAACAGGCCGGTGACGATGGTGCCGATGAGCACGCCGCCCAAGGCTTTTGGCCCGAGGATCAGCCCGACCAGGATCGGCACCACCACCGGCAGCAGCGACGGGATGATCATTTCCTTGATCGCGGATTTGGTCAGCATGTCCACCGCGCGGTCGTACTTGGGCTTGCCGGTGCCTTCCATGATGCCGGTGATCTCGCGGAACTGGCGGCGCACTTCCTCGACCACCGCGCCGGCCGCACGCCCCACCGCTTCCATCGCCATGGCGCTGAACAGGTACGGGATCAGGCCACCAATCAAAAGGCCGATGATGACCATGTGATCGGACAAGTCGAACGAGAAGGTGTGACCGAACTTGGTGCTCAGGTGATGCGTGTAGTCGGCGAACAGCACCAGCGCCGCCAGTGCGGCCGAACCGATGGCATAACCCTTGGTGACCGCCTTGGTGGTGTTGCCCACGGCATCGAGCGGATCGGTGATGCCGCGCACCTCGGCCGGCAGATCGGCCATCTCGGCGATGCCGCCGGCGTTGTCGGTGATCGGGCCGTAGGCATCCAGCGCCACGATCATGCCGGTCATCGACAGCATCGCGGTGACGTCGATGGCGATGCCGTACAGGCCGCCCGAGTAGTAGGCCAGCCAGATCGACGCGCACAACGCCAGCACCGGCCACGCCGTGGCCTTCATCGAAATGCCCAGGCCGGCGATGATGTTGGTGCCGTGTCCGGTGGTCGAGGCCTTGGCAATGTGCTTGACCGGGCCGTGTTCGGTGCCGGTGTAGTACTCGGTGATGAACACGATCAAGCCGGTCAGCACCAGTCCGTTCAAGGCGCAAAAGAACAAGCGTTCGGCGCTGACCGCATCGGCACCGCTGCCCAGTCCGTGCGGAAACAGGTTGGCGGTGATGAACCAGAATGCGATCGCCGCGAGGATCGCCGAGACGAAAATGCCGCGGTACAACGCGCCCATGATCGAGCCGCCTTGCTTGACCCGCACCACGAAGGTGCCGATCACCGAGGCGATGATCGAGGCCGCGCCAAGGATCAGCGGATACAGCACCGCATTGACGTTGTGCACGAAGGTGAGTCCGCCCAGCAGCATGGTGGCCACCACCGTCACCGCGTAGGTCTCGAAGAGATCGGCGGCCATGCCGGCGCAGTCGCCCACGTTGTCGCCCACGTTGTCGGCGATCACCGCCGGATTGCGCGGATCATCCTCGGGAATGCCGGCCTCGACCTTGCCCACCAGATCGGCGCCCACATCCGCGCCCTTGGTGAAAATGCCACCGCCCAGACGCGCGAAGATCGAGATCAGCGACGAGCCGAAGGCCAGTCCGACCAGGGCCTCCAGCGCATCAGCCTGCTGAAAGCCGAAGCCCTTCGTCAGCACCACGTAGTAGCCGGTCACGCCCAGCAGCGCCAACCCCACCACCAGCATGCCGGTGATCGCGCCACCACGGAATGCCACATTCATGGCCTTGCTGATGCCGCCGCGCGCCGCCTCGGCGGTACGCACGTTGGCGCGCACCGACACGTTCATGCCGATGAAGCCGGCTGCACCGGACAAAATGGCACCGACGCCGAAGCCGATCGCCGTCGGCCAGGCGATGAAAAAGCCCACCAACAAAAAAAGCACCACGCCAGCGATGGCAATGGTGCCGTATTGTCGATTGAGATAGGCGCGGGCGCCTTCCTGGATGGCGGCGGCAATCTCGCGCATGCGCTCGTTGCCGGGTGATTGAGCCAAAATCCAGCGGACCGAAAACACGCCGTAGAGGATGGCGACGACCGCGCATGCCAGCGCGATCCACAAACCGTACTGATGCAGCATGAAACCTCCCCGAATTGTAGTGTCGCCCCGGACGAGGCAGACCGCCCGAGTATAGACACAGATCGGCGCATGGTGTTATGTGCAGGCGGTCGCAGCTCCTTCGCGCGGCCCACGGCAAAAATCCGACGGCATCGCGATCTTCCCGTCCGCACTTCCCGTATCCTCGTCGTTCACGCACCACGTCCGCTCAACTGGCTCATCTGGAACCGCCATGCCCGATCTTCCCGCCCCCGTCTGGATCATCCTTGCCGGCATTCTCGGCGTGCTGGTCGGCAGTTTTCTCAACGTGGTGATCTTGCGCCTGCCCGAGCGTCTGGCCTGGGCCTGGCGCAACGAAGCGCACGAATTGCTCGATGACGCGCATGAACACGAAGAACCACCGCCACCCGGCTTGGTGCGCGAACCCTCGCATTGCCTGCATTGCCTGCATCGGTTGTCGCCATGGGACAACATTCCATTGGTGAGTTGGCTGCTGTTGCGCGGGCGTTGCCGCTATTGCAAGACACGCATCTCGATCCAGTACCCGCTGGTGGAACTCATCACCGCGATCGCCAGCGCCCTCGTCATCGCGCGCTTCGGCGCCACCTGGATGGGCGCGGCCGGCCTGGTGTTCACCTGGTTGCTGGTGGCGCTGGGCGGCATCGACTTTCGCACCCAGCTGTTGCCCGACCAGCTGACCTACCCGCTGCTGTGGCTGGGCCTGCTGTTGTCGCTGGTCCCACTGCATGTCAGCCCGGTGCACGCCATCCTCGGCGCGGCCATCGGCTATTTGTTCCTGTGGTGCGTGTACTGGGGCTTCAAGCTCGCCACCGGCAAGGAAGGCATGGGTTACGGCGATTTCAAATTGTTCGCCGCGATGGGTGCATGGATGGGGCCATTCGCGTTGCTGCCGATCATCCTGATCTCGTCGTTGATCGGCGCCATCACCGGCGGCACGCTGATCGCGATCCACCGTCACGAGCGCGAAGTGCCAATTCCGTTCGGGCCGTTCATCGCCGCCGCCGGCTGGGTCTGGCTCGTCGCCGGCACATGGATCTGGCACGCCTACGCGCATCTGGTCGGGCTGCACTGAGCACCGAGGGCACGCGCCACACTGCACCCATGCGCATCTTCAGCCATACCTGTTCCAACACCGAAATCGTCTGCGCCCTTGGCGCCGGGGATCAATTGGTCGGCGTGGATGCCGATTCGGATTATCCGCCCGACATCGTGGTCAAACTGCCACGCCCCGGTCGTGACCTCGACCTGGACATCGACGCCGTCAAGGCGCTTGCGCCCGACCTGGTGCTCACCTCGCTGACCGTGCCCGGCCACGAAAAAGTCGTTGCCGGACTGCAGGCCGCCGGCATGGCCACGTTGATCTGCGATCCGCGATCGCTGGATGACGTGTACGCCAACATCCGCCGCATTGCCCAAGCACTGGATCTTGCCAAACGCGGCGAGCAGCTGGTGGCCGACATGGAGTCCGCCATGCCGTGCATGGAGCCAAACGACCCGCGCCCGCGTGTCCTCGTCGAATGGTGGCCCAAGCCTGTCATCACCCCGACCCGTCATTCATGGGTGACCGATCTCATCGCGCGCGCCGGCGGCATCAACCCGTGGGCCGCCATCGACGCCAAAAGCCAGCCACTGGAAAACGCCGCCGTCATCACCGCCCGACCCGACATCATCGTCATGAGCTGGTGCGGCGTGAAAGTGGGAAACTACCGTGCCGACGTGGTGCGCCGTCGCGACGGCTGGGGCAAGGTGCCGGCCGTCGCCGCCCACCGCATCCACGCCATCAGCGAAGCCTGCCTGGGGCGTCCGGGGCCACGGCTGGTCGAAGGCTATCGACAGCTTCGCACCGTCATCGAATCGGCATCGAAAACCATGCCGCAAGCCTGAGCCACGACCATCCTCCGCGGTGCGGCCCACGGCATCCCACGCAACGCATGACAGCCGTCACCGGCACATGCACGTGCGTTGGTTCTGTAAATGTCACATGATGGCGGACTTGCGCGATGATGCGTACCGCACCATCCCATTGGCCTTTGAACCCGTCAACGGATACGACAACCCCATGCCTACCTTGAACGCATTTGACGCCAGCGAAGCCTGGCGGAGCCCGTCACCCAAACTGTGGAACGTCCGCTGCCTGCAGGCAGGCATTGCCGCCATCCTCGCCACGGCCGCTGCCGGCATCGTGGCTGGCGTGTACCTGGGCTGGAAACCGGGACTGCTTGCCGCGGCCATTGTCGCCGTGTTGTCACTCTCGGGCTTGCGTGCGTTGTACCGGCGCGTGAAGACCTGGCGTTACATCGAGCGCGACGACGATCTCATGGTGCAACGCGGCCTGTGGGTGCACCGCCTGTCCGTGGTGCCGTACGGCCGCATGCAATTCGTGGATGTGGAAGCCGGTCCGTTTGAACGCGTGTTCGGCGTGGCCACCTTGCACATGCACACGGCGGCCGCCGCCAGCGACGCCATCATTCCCGGCCTGCCGAAGGCCGAGGCCGACCGCCTGCGCGATGCGCTGAGCCAGCGCGGACAAGCACGGTTGGCCGGACTGTGAACACATCAACGATTTCCGCACCCGACGCCGATCCGCACACGACCACGCCCTGGCATCGCCTGCATCCTCTGTCACCCGTGGTGCGTTCGGCGCGGCACGTCGTCACCATCATCGTGATCGTGCTGGTCGGCTTGATGCAAACCCACCAGCACCATGCCGACCACCGGGTGGACTTCATCATCGTCGGCATTGCCATCATCGCCTACGTCATCTCGTGGCTGGTCACGCGCTGGCGTCTGGTCGACGGCGTGTTGCACGTCGAAAGCGGTTTGCTCAGCCGCAAATCCAGCCGCTACCCGCTCAACCGCGTGCAGGCCATCGACATTGCCCAAAGCGGCGTCGCCCGCGTGCTGGGCCTGGCCGAATTGCACCTGCGCATGGCCGGCAGCGGTGGCAACAACGGGCGCCTGGCCTGCCTGACGCTGACGCACGCCACCCAGCTGCGCGATGAGCTTCTGGCCATCGGGCGAGCCGAACGCGCCGGCATGGACGCTGCCAACATCGAAGCCGCCGCCGAGGGCAGCAGCAACGCAACCCCCGGCCCCGCCAGCGGCCTGATCGACAGCACGCCGCTGGTGACCACCGATCCGATGCGCCTGATTCTGGGCACGTTGAGCTGCGGCATGGGCCTGGCGGCGCTCATCATCGGCCTCGCCCTGATCGTGTGCGCAAGCGTGTTCCCACACGCGGCAGCGGCGATCGTGGCCGGCGGCATATGGCCGTTCTTCGGCTTCATCATGGCGTTGTACAAACGCTTCAACGGCGATTACAAGCTCACCATCCACGCCACACGGGATGGCTTTCACCTGCACTCGGGGCTGGTGCAAATCACCTCCGAGACCCTCAACCGCGAACGCATCCAGCTGATCCGCCTGCAGCAGCCGTTGCTGTGGCGGGCCTTCGGCTGGTGCCGCGTGGAAGTGGAACTGGCCGGCGGCAAGGTGAAAAAGGAAAACCGCGGCGAAGGCCGCATCCTGCGCCCGCTGTTGGCTGTCGGGCCGCTGGACACGGGTCGTGCGGTGCTGGCGGCTGTGGCGCCCGGAGCCCCCGAGTGCACGCACCCGGCACCGCGCCGCGCGCTGTGGAAAGCGCCCTTGAGCTGGCGCCTTCTGGCCATCGGCAGCAATGCGCGCTACGCCGTTTCCCGCCGCGGTCGCCTGGGCGTCACCACCACCTGGGTGCCGCTGGTGAAGGTGCAGTCGGTCCGTGCCAGCGAAGGTCCGCTGCAACGCCTGCTGGGCTTGACCACCTTGCATCTGGATGTGGCCGGTTCGCGCGGTCGAGCCACCCTGCATGACCGCGACACCAGCGAAGCCCTGCAGTTGCTGCACGCACTGCCAAAGCTGTGTGCGCAGTGCCGCCGCACGTCGACCTGATCCCCGATCCCGAAGCATGGCGTGACACTCACCCCGGGCCGAAAGTCATTCGGCCGAAAGTCACTGTGCCAACCCGCACTGTGCGCCTGCGTCCGATGTTGCGAAAGTGGCGCCGCGAGCATGACTGCGCGCGCCGCATCGGCGCCATCACCAACCAGCGACGGGGAACAAACTCATGGCCAAACCGGCAAAGCAATGGAAGATCTGGATCGGCATCGGCATCGGCGTGCTGATCTTGCTGCTGATCTGGCTGCATTTCGGCACCAGCGGCCCGGCCACGCACTACAAGACCGCCAAGGTCACGCGCGGCAAGGTGGAGTCGGTGGTGCTGGCCAGCGGCACGTTGCAGCCGTATCGCGAGGTCGATGTCGGCGCACAGGTGTCGGGTCAGTTGAAATCGCTGAAGGTGACACTGGGCGAGCACGTGACCAAGGGCCAGCTGCTGGCGGTGATCGATCCGGTGTTGTCGATCAATCAACTGCAGGTGCAGCGTGCGCAACTGGACAGCCTGAAGGCACAAAAGCTGTCGGCGCAAGCGCAGCTGTACAAGGCCAAGCTGGACTATGGTCGGCAGAAGAAACTGCTCGCCGAAGGCGCCACCTCGAAGCAGGCCATGCAGAATGCCGACGCCAGCCTGCGCGTCGAACAGGCCGCCGTCGACCAGGCCACGGCGCAAATCGCGCAGGCCCGCATCGAGGTCGACTCGGCCCAGGCCAAACTGGGCTACACGCGCATCGTCGCGCCAATGAACGGCGTGGTGGTGGCGATTGTCACCAAGCAGGGCCAGACCGTGGTGGCCGCGCAGCAGGCGCCGGTGATCCTGAAGCTGGCCGACCTGTCGACCATGACCGTGCACGCGCAGATTCCCGAGGCCGACGTGATCCGCCTGCATACGGGCCAGACCGCGTTCTTCACCATTCTCGGTGCGCCTGATCAACGTCACTACGGCAAACTGAGCGCGATCGAGCCGGCACCCAGCGCGTATGCCTATGCGCAGCCCGGCACCAATCCGCAGGACAGCAACAAGGCCGTGTTCTACAACGCCCTGTTCAACGTACCCAACACCGACGGCACGCTGCGCATCGACATGACGGCGCAAGTCTCGTTCGTGCTGCAATCGGCCAAGGACGCGCTGACCATTCCGATGGCCGCGCTGGGCAACCGGGGCAAGGATGGTCTGTACACGGTGCACGTGGTCGATGCCAAGGGCCGCGCCCGGGTACGGCACGTGCGCATCGGCGTGCAGAGCAGCGTCAAGGCACAGGTGCTGTCGGGCCTTGCAGCCGGCGAGAAAGTGGTCATCGGCGGGCTGCCCGCGCCGGCAAGCACCTCCACCATCAGTGTCTCGGCGAGCTGAACATGACCATGCCGCTTTTGACCCTGCGCGGCGTCGAACGCCGCTACCCGGCCGGCGACACCGAAGTGACCGTGCTCAAGGGCGTGGATCTGGACATCGAGGCCGGCTCGATGGTGGCCATCGTCGGCCCGTCCGGTTCCGGCAAATCCACGCTGATGAACATCCTCGGCTGTCTGGACCGGCCCAGTGCCGGCACCTACCAGGTAGCCGGCGAAGCCACCGGCGAACTCGACAGCGACGCGCTGGCGCGTCTGCGCCGCGAGCACTTCGGCTTCATCTTCCAAAGCTACAACCTGATCGCGCATTTGCCGGCATCGGCCAACGTCGAAGTACCGGCCATCTACAGCGGTCGCGCCCCGGCCCATCGCCATGCGCGGGCCATGGAACTGCTGACGCGACTGGGGTTGGGCGAACGCCTGCAGCATCGTCCCGGCCAACTGTCCGGCGGCCAGCAGCAGCGCGTCAGCATCGCCCGCGCGCTGATGAACGGCGGCCAGATCATCCTGGCCGACGAACCGACCGGCGCGCTCGACAGCCACAGCGGCAAGGAGGTGATGGCGATCCTGCACGAACTGCACCAGGCCGGCCACACCGTGATTCTGGTGACGCATGACATGCAGGTCGCCGCGCACGCGCAACGCATCATCGAAATCAGCGACGGCTGCATCACCGCCGACCACGCCAACGTGCCGGCCGGCAGCGCCGCCGAACCGGCACGCCAAGCGCAGACACCACGCGTCGAACCATCACCCAGCGCAGGCTTGCGAGCCTGGTGGGGCAGCTTTCTCGAAGCCCTGCGCATGGCCTGGATCAGCATGGTCACGCATCGCCTGCGCACCGCGTTGACCATGCTGGGACTGGTGATCGGCATCAGTTCGGTGGTCACCATCCTCGCGCTTGGCGCCGGCGCGCGCGCCGCCATCATCGGCCAGATCAGCCAACTCGGCACGGCCACCATCAACATCTATCCGGGCATCAACTTCGGCGATACCAACCCGGCGCACATGCGCGCCCTCAAACCGATGGACGTGCGCCTGTTGCAACGCCAGCCCTTCGTCGATTTCGTCAGTCCGGAGGTCGGCACCAGCAGCCTGCTGCGCTACCGCGACCGCAAGGGCACGGCGCAGGTCGATGGCGTGGACGCCAACTATCTGCGCATCATCGGCAGCGCCGTCCATCTCAGCGACGGCATCTGGTTCCGCAAGGACGCCGTGACGCACATGGCGCAGGTCGCCATCATCGGCTACCACGCCGCCGCCGAACTGTTTCCACACGTCAACCCCATCGGCAAGATCATCATGGTCGGCTCCATGCCTGCCACCATCATCGGCGTGATGGCCAAACCCTCGGGCCTTTTGGCCGGCAACAGCAAAACGCTCAGCGTATGGATGCCGTACACGACGGTCGCCAGCCATCTGGTGGGCCACGACTGGTTCGACACGATCACGGTGCGCGCACGCAAGGGCATGTCGAGCAAGGAGGCGGTCAAACGGATCACGCAGCTCCTCACGCGCCGCCACCGCAGCAAGGATTTCCACATCCAGAACCTCTCCAGCATCGTCAAGACCATCAACAAGGTCACCGGCGCCATCGAGCTGCTGCTGGCGTTGATCGCGGCGATCTCGCTGGTGGTCGGCGGCATCGGCGTGATGAACATCATGCTGGTCTCGGTGACCGAGCGCACCAAGGAGATCGGCCTGCGCAAGGCTCTCGGCGCGCCGCCGGGCGCGATCCGACGCCAGTTCCTCATCGAGGCGGCCATCCTCGGCCTCTCCGGCGGTATCCTCGGCGCCGCGCTCGGCATCGGCGCCGCCCTGCTGCTTCCCGGCCTGATCGGCAGCTCGATCGTGGTGTCGCCCGTGGCGGTCGCGCTCTCGATCGTGGTCGCCGTCGCCATCGGCTTCGTCTTCGGGGTCTACCCCGCTGCGCGTGCGGCCAGGCTCGCCCCCATCGACGCGCTGCGCACTGAATGACCGTGACGCACCGCCAGCGCACCCACAAGGAGAGAATCCCATGAACAGCATCCCCCACCTCGCGTCTGACCGGAGGCGCGCCCGCGTGGTGTTGCTGGCCGTCTCGGCCACCGCCCTGGTGGTCCCGCTCGCGCTGAGCGGATGCTCGGCAGGAGCATCCGATA
>DASVGO010000054.1:0-2131 GCA_036379495.1 Rhodanobacteraceae bacterium
GAAGGACGCCGGCACCATGGCGCCCACCCAGGTGTCGCTGGCCAAGTGGAACAACTGCCGCATGGCCATCGACATCGCGCGCCAGTGCCGCGACATCCTCGGGGGCGCCGGCATCACCACCGAGCACGGCGCGATCCGCCACGCGTTGAACCTGGAATCGGTGATCACCTACGAAGGCACGGAAACCGTGCACGAGCTGGTCGTGGGCCGCGAGCTGACTGGTATCAACGCGTTCTGACCTTCGCCCTCTCCCCTGCGGGGAGAGGGCTGGGGTGAGGGGCCAATCTTGCGAAGGTCCGACATCGAAGCGCGCTTCGATCAAGGCCACCGCGAGCACCCACCCCTCACCTCGATCCTCTTCCTCGCTCCTCAAGGCAGGGCCATCCGTGGCCCTTCCCCGCGTCCCGCAAGGAAGAGGAGGAAAAGCTCGGCAAACACAGGCTTCCTGACATGTCGGCAAGCGACATCCACTTCGAAACCGAACGGCTGATCCTGCGCCCACCACAGGCGGAGGATTTTGCCGGTTGGGCGGCATTCTTCGCCGATCCGGAAGCCACTCGGCATATGGGCGGCGTACGCAGCGAGCCGCTGGCCTGGCGACATTTTCTGATGATGGCGGGTGCCTGGAGCATCCAGGGATTCGGCGCCTTTTCGCTGGTCGAGAAAAGCGCGGGTCGCTGGCTGGGCTGGTCGGGTCCGTGGCATCCGCCGGGATGGCCCGGTGCCGAGATCGGCTGGTGCCTGGCCCGTGATGCCTGGGGACACGGTTACGCCACCGAGTCCGCCGTGGCCATCGTCGACTGGGTCTTCCAGCATCTGGGCTGGGACGATGTGGTGCACCTCATCACGCCTGACAATCACGCCTCGATGGCCGTTGCCCGCAAGCTGGGTTCGACTTGCGGGCGGCGCATCGACATGCCCGAACCCTTTGCTGGCGAACCCGTGGATGTGTGGAGACAGACGCGCGAGCAGTGGCTGCAACGGCGGCCGGCATGACGTCGTCGCCGTTGCACGAAACACTGGCCGTCAGCATCCCGGACTTGCACCGCCATTGCCGTGATCCATGGGTCGTGATCGGCAGCGCTGCCGTTGCGTTGGCGGGCGTTTATGTGAGCGTGGCCGATGTGGATATGTTGACCAGCAAGCGCGATGCAGCGGGTTTGATCGTGCTCTGGCGTGCCCGTCTGGATGACACACATGAGCCGATGGCGGATTCGGACCGCTTTCGCTCGCACTTTGCGCGGTTCCGTTTTCCCGGCCTGCCGCTGGAAGTGATGGGTGGCCTCGAGTTGAACGGTTCGAACGGTTGGCAACCGGTGCATGTGGATGATGTCGTACGCGTGATCTGCGCCGGTGTCGATGTGCCGATTCCTGCGCTATCCGAACAGATCCGCATCCTGGAAAGTTTTGCACGGCCCAAGGACCTGCAGCGTGCCGCTCGGCTACGTGTGCTGGCGGCGCCACGTCCTGCGGATCGATAATCTCTCTTTGTCGTGCCCTGGCACGCCCAGCTACGGAAGATCTTGCACCATGTCCATCACGCCTATCGCCGCACGTCACAAGGGTTTCAATCGCGCCGAAATCGTCGATCAGAACTTCATCGAGTTCGTGCAGCAATGGCAGGGTGAGACGCATGCGGCGCCGCGTGACGACGAGCCGGTGTTACCTGGCAGTGCGCTTGATGCCAAGGGTTTTCGCGAGCTGTTCGAGTCGCAGCTGGTCTCGCGTCATCTCGATCTGATGGCGCGCGTGCTGCGCGTGCAGAACAAGGTGTTCTACACCATCGGTTCGTCCGGGCACGAAGGCAATGCGATGGTGGCGCGGCTGACCCGGCATACCGATCCGGCTTTCCTGCATTACCGTTCCGGCGGTTTCATGGCCGAGCGCTTCCGCAAGTTGCCGGGGATGGACCCGGTGATGGATTCGGCGTTGTCGTTCGCCGCCAGCAAGGACGATCCCGCCTCCGGCGGTCGCCACAAGGTGTGGGGCAGCAAGCCGTTGTGGGTGTTGCCGCAGACCTCGACGATCGCCTCGCACCTGCCCAAGGCGCTGGGCACGGCGGTGGCCATCGACCACGCACGGCGTATCGGCCACGTGCTGCCGGTGCCGGACGATTCCATTGCGATCTGTT
>DASVGO010000055.1:0-19217 GCA_036379495.1 Rhodanobacteraceae bacterium
TCATGGCGCTGCTGTATTACCGCTTCGGCCACTGGCGCCAGGCGCAGATGATGAAACCCGCGCACACGGAACCGATGCCAGCCACGGTGCCGGCATCGACCGACAACTAGCGTGCCTTGCGCAAGGTCAAATTGATGCGCCGTCGCCCCGTCAACCGATGCTCACCCTCGGCCAACGGCGCAATGCCGTGAAAGAACAGCCGCGACGCACCACCCCACACCACCACATCACCGTGCAACAGGGCAATGCGCCGTGGCTTGTCCTTGCGCGTGGCGCCACCAAACAGGAACGTTGCCGGCAAACCCAGCGACAACGACACGATAGGCGCACTGAAATCACGTTCGTCGCGGTCCTGATGCAAACCCATGCGCATGCCCGGCGTGTATACGTTGACCAGACAGGCATCGGGCTCGAAGGACGCAAACCCGGCCGCACGCGCGGCGCAATCAGCCAGCTCCGGCAAGCCTGCCGGCATGGCCGGCCATGACTTGCCGGTTTGCGGATCACATGCTTCGTATCGATAGCCGCGCCGGTCCGACACCCAGCCCAGCGGCCCGCAGTTGGTGTTGCACACCGACATGCGTTGCCCGCCCGGCGTCAGCATGTGGCGCGGTGGGGCTTGTTGCAAAATCATCTCGACTGCAGTCAGCAATGTCGGCGCCGCGTCCATGGCGAAACCTCGCAACCACACGGCATCGACAGCAAAAGCTTCATGCGCGGTAGGTTGCGGTGGATCAACAAAAAGCAGTGACATGCCAGCCGGTTTCTCAGGTGCTTCCAGCTGCAACATGCGGGCGGGAACAGACCAGCTCAAGCCTTCTGCATCTGCTTCAGGCGTTGCTTTTCTGCCTTGCGTTGCCGGCGTGCCGCCTTGCGCTGCAGCCGGTCATGCCGTCCCAGATAGATCGCCGGGGTGGACAGCAAGGTCAGCAACTGCGACACGGCCAAGCCACCAATCATGGCGATGCCCAGCGGCTGACGCATTTCCGAGCCCACGCCAAAGCCGATCGCCAGCGGCGCCGCCGCGCCCATCGCCGCCAGCGTGGTCATGAGGATGGGCCGGAAGCGCACCAGCGCCGCCTCGCGGATGGCTGACACCGGGTCCTGACCGCCGTCACGCTCGCGGATCAAGGCAAAGTCGACCATCAGAATCGCGTTCTTCATGATGATGCCGATCAGCAGCAGCAGCGCGATGATCGCCACCGCCGAAATCGGCGTATCCGTGAGCAACAGCGCGAGAAAGGCGCCCACGCCCGCCGCCGGCAAGGTCGACAGGATGGTCAACGGATGACGCAGGCTCTCGTACAGCATGCCCAGCACGACGTAGATCACGATCAGGGCGGCAATCAGGAGTTCCATGAAGTTGGACTTCATGCTGCTGAAGTTGAGGCCGGGGCTGGAGAAATCCGCGCGGATGCCCCCGGGTAGCCGCAAATTGGCTATGGTGCGACGGATGAGGCTCTCCGCTTTGCTTGACGAGATGCCCTTGACGAGGTTGTAGCCGATGTTGACGACCCGTGCCTGATCGTAGCGGCTGACGGTGGGCGGTACCGAAGCCAGCCCGACATGCGCGATCGCCGACAACGGCACCATCTGGCCCTGCCGATTGCGCACGTAGATGTGCCGCAGCGCATCGGCATCCGCTGTCTGCTGCGGCTCGGCGCTCAGCACCACGTAGGACGTATTGACACCCGAATAAATGGTGGACACGGCCTGTCGCCCGAATGCCGTGTACATGGCCGTGTCCACCATGGCCATGGAGATGCCCAGGCGCGCGGCCAGCTTGCGATCCACCACCACGTCCTGTTCCTGCCCGCGCGCGTCGTAGTCGCTGGTGATGTCGCGCAATTGCGGCAGCTTGCGCAAGGCTCGCACCACATCCACGCTGGCTTGACCCAGATCGCCATCGCTGTCGGCACGCAACTGGAAGCTGTTCTGCGTGCCACCACTGCCGCCGTTGCTGCCGCCGCCACCCAGGAACTGCAGCATGCGGACGCTGGTTTGCACGCCCGGCACATCGGCCACGCGCTTGCGTAGCCGCGCGATGATGGCCTCGCCATGCAAACGCCGATGGGCCTTGAGATCAATGAAGATCTTGCCCGTATTGCCAACCGCACCGCCGAACTGACCACCCAGGATCGCAGTGACATCCTGCACTGCCGGATCCTCCCCGAGCAGATCGGCCACATGCTTGAGTCGCGCCTGCATCAGGCCGGGTGCGATGCCGATGTCGGCGGTGACGCCCGCCTGCACGAGGCCCGTATCCTCGGCCGGCATGCCGACCATGCCAATGGCCTTGCCCACAATGACGGCCAGCAACAGCGTCAACATCAACAGGATCGCCGGTTGCCAGCGCATCAGCCGGCGGTGGCGCAAGGCCCAGTCCAGCATGCGCTCGTAGATATGCAGCAACCCGGTATCGAACCGTTCCAGCGCCACGAGCCAACGCGCCGGTTCGCGCATGCCGGACTCCTTGCCCACACGCATGTAATGCGCGCACAAGGTCGGTGTCAGCGTCAACGACACGATGGCCGAAACAATCACCGCCGCCGCCAGCGTCACCGAAAACTCGCGCAGCAGCATGCCCACGACCGAATTGTCGAACAGCACCGGCATCAGCACGGCCAGCAGGGACACGGTGATGGACACGATCGTGAAGCCGATCTCGGACAAGCCGAGGGTGGCCGCCTCGAACGGCTTTTTGCCCGCCTCCAGATAGCGCGTGATGTTCTCGGTAACCACGATGGCATCGTCGACCACGAAGCCGATGGCGATCACCAACGCCATCAACGACAGGTTGTTGAGCGTGTACCCCAGCGCCCACATCACCACGATGGCACCGGCCAGCGACAACGGCACGCTGATGGCGGCGACCAGGGTGGGACTGCCACGACGCAGGAACAGCAGCATCACCAGCATCACCACAGCGATGGCCACCAGCAGGCTGACCTCCACCTCGCGCACCGAGGCTTTCGTGGTGGTCGTCAAATTGAGCACCGGATGGATATGCACGCCTGGCGGCAACGCGGCCGCCAGTTGTGGCAAGCGCCGCATGATTTCGGCCACTGCTGCCACGGCATTCGCGTTGGGCTTTTTCTGCATCTGCAGACCCACGGCGCGCTGACCGTCATACCACGCCCCGGAGTACGGATCCTGCGGACCGGAATACACCATCGCCACGTCACGCAGACGCACCGGCTTGCCATTGCGGACCGCGATCACCAGCGAGGCGAACTCGTCTGCCGTATGCAACTGATCGTTGGCGGTCACGATCATGTCGGTTTGCCCGTCGCTGAGCGTCCCCTGCGGCGAGGTCACATTGGCGGCAAGCAGCGCATTGCGCACGTCGTTGGCCGACAGGTGCAAGGCCATCAATGCATGCAGATTCAGTTCCACCTGCACTGCCGGCGTGCTTGCGCCGAACACCTGCACACGACTGACACCCTCGACCTGGGCCAGACTCGGGGCCAGCACCAGGCTGGCCTGCTGGTACATCTGCGCCGGCGTCTCGGTGCGCGAAGTCATCGTCAGCAACAATAGCGGAATGCTGCTGGTGTTGAATTTGAAGAACGTCGGCGCCGACGGCATACTCGATGGCAGGTCCTTCATCGCGGCATTGATCGCCGCTTGCACTTCCTGCGCATCGGCATTCACGTCGGTGCCGAAATTGAACATCATCATGATGGCGGTCGAGCCTTCACTGCTGGTCGAACGCATGCTGGACACGCCGGCGATGGAACCCAGGTGTCGTTCCAGTGGCGCCGCCACGGTGTCGGCCATGGTCTGCGCACTGGCGCCCGACTCGTTGGCCACGACCACCACGCCGGGAAACTCCAGCTCCGGCAACGGCGCCACGCCCAGACGCGCATAACCGATCGCACCGGCCAGACACAAGCCGACAGCCAGCAGGATCAGGCCGGCGGGACGACGCAGCAGGGTGGTGAAAAAGCCACTCATGTTCTCAGGATGCCTGCATCAAACGGGCGTGACGTGTGCCCAAAGTCGGGGCATGCCGGAAGTCGGGGTGCCAAGAGTAACGGCAGGCACGTCGATTGGCGACGCCGAACAGTGCGGCTGTCCCAGGCCAATCCGCACGCACTGTCTATTGATATACGCCCTGTGCCAGCTGCAGCTGGATTTTCATTTCCTCGCGCAAGGAGGTCGGCGCCACCACTTCCGCGTCGGCGCCGTACTTGAGCACGTCACGCAGCAATTCGCGCGAGCTCGAGTACGGCAGCTTCAGTTCGTAACGCCCGTCGGGCAGCCAGCTGCCCTGCTGTTCGGAATGCCAGTGCTCGTCGGCCACCCAGCGCGCGGCATGCGCGGAAAAACGCAGCGTCGCCCAGGCCTTTGGCGCGCCGGCGAAAATGCCGTAGCTGGAGGCCAGGGTGGCATCAAGCTCCGCGGCCGACACGTCGCGGGCGATCTCGTCCTGCGCATGCGCATCCCGGATGCGGTCCACGGCGAAGCTGCGCAGCCCGTCACGATCATGATCGAAAGCATCCAGATACCAGTTGTCGCGATAATGCGTCAGCCGTTGCGGCGAGACGCACCGCTGGCTGTCGGCATCGGTGGTGCGCGCGCGGTAGCGAAAAACCAGCTGGCGCCGCTCCAGCACCGTGCCGGCGACAATGCGAAAGGTGTGTTGATCGAGCCTGCGTGCGCCGTAGGGAATGACGCGGATGCGATCCAGCGGCAAGGCATTGCCGTGGGCGCGATCGGCCATGAGATGCTCGATGCGCGCCTTGAACGGTGCCAACGCCCCGGTCAGCACGCCCGGGTCGGAACGTGCGATCAATTCGTTGAGCGCAAGAATCGCAGCCAGCTCTTCGCTGGTCAGCCACAAGCCCGGCAGTTCGAAACGCTCGCCCTCGTCCCCGGCATAGCCAAACGCGGCCTGCTCCCCACCGGCGCTTTCCAGCGGTGCGCCCAAGGCATCACGCAGAAAGGCGATGTCGCGATACAACGTGGCACGCGAACACCCAAGTTCATCCATCAGGCGCGCCAACGGCACCGGATAACGTGCACCCTTGAGCAGGCGATGCAGTGTGAGTATGCGTTCGTAGCGGTCCATGGACACTCCGCGGTCTGATCCACAGGCCAAGCATGAGGCCGCAACATGGCGGCCGCAACTGCCTGAACGTCGACAATCCCGCCATGCCGACACCTTGGTCGACGCATCCGGTGCCCGTTACACTACGCAGCCACGTTTCACCATCCGACCACCACCCATGATGCACCCATACCGCTGCGCGATCCTCGCCACCATTGCCCTGCTGGCCTTGCCGCTGGCCGTCATGGCCCAGAGCACCACCGGCAGCACGAACCTGTCCAAAGGCGGCAGCTGGTCCGGCTCGGGTCAGTTCGGTTTTGCCATGACCAGCGGCAACTCGCACACCCAGAACGTCAACGCCAAGCTCAACATCAAGCAGGAAAACGAGCTGTGGAAGAACAATTTCTATCTGGATGGCCTGCGTTCCAGGGGTGATGTCACCGTTGTCGATTCGGCCACCGGCCAGTCCATCACCCAGTTCAGCACCACCGCCAACCGCTACGAAGGCGGCGCTTCGGTCGGTTACAAATTCGACCCGCGCAGCTATCTGGTGACGGCCGGTCGTTACGAGCACGACAATTTCGGCGCCAATCTGTGGCAGGGCGTGGTATCCGTGGGCTACGGTTACATTCTGCTCAAGAGCGCGCATACCGATCTGTCGGTCGAAGTCGGCCCCGGTTACAAGCGCTACCAGCCGGCCTACACGACCGAAGACATCAACGGTCAGTCCATCACCCTGCGGCCGCCGGTGCAGCACGAAATCGTCGGACGCAGCCTGATCAACTGGAAATGGCAATTCACGGCCAACACCCGCTTGGAAGACACCTTCCTGATGGAAGCTGGATCCAAGAACAAGTACTACCAGAACGACCTTGGTCTGGCGGTCAACATGACGCAGAAGCTGGCACTGAAACTGGGTTACCAGATCCGCTACAACTCCGACGCCCAGCCCGGCACCGTCAACACCGACAAGCTGTACACCACCAATCTGGTCTACAGCTTCTGAGTGAACGTTGAAGCCGACGCCATCGCGCCGGCTTACTTCACCGCCAGCGCCACCAGCAGCCCCAGCCACAACACGAAGCCGACCCAGTTGTTGTTGCGGAATGCAGCCAGACAATGCGCGCGGCTGCGGTCGCGCAGCAGCCATTGCTGCCAGCCGAACAGCACGACGGCCAGCAGCAGGCCCAGCCACCATGGCCACGCAAGATGGGCACGGTGGCCGACCATGACCATGGTCAGCACGAACACCGCCATCAGCATGCCGATGATGACGCGATCGAGTTCGCCAAACAGAATGGCGGTGGATTTCGCGCCGGCCCGGATGTCATCCTCGCGATCGACCATGGCGTACTCGGTGTCGTAGATCACCGACCACAGCACGTTGCCGAGAAACAGCAACCAGCCCAGCGGTGGCACATGGCCAAGCACGGCCGCAAAGGCCATCGGGATCGACCAGCCGAAGGCCGCTCCCAGCACCACCTGCGGCAGGTGCGTGTAGCGTTTGGTGAAGGGGTAGCACGCGGCCAGCGCGGCGCCGACGAAGGACAATTCGACCGTCAGCCGGTTGGTCAAGAGCACCAACACGAAGGCGATCGCCAGCAGCACCACGAACACGACGATCGCTTCCCACGGTTTCACCCGGCCCGAGGCGATCGGGCGGCCAGCCGTACGCTGCACCTGCGGGTCGAGCTTGCGATCGGCAAAATCGTTGATGGCGCAGCCGGCCGAGCGCATCACGAACACACCGACGGTGAAAATCACCAGCAGTTTCCACGGCGGAAAATCACCGGCCGCCAACCACAATGCCCACCAGCACGCCCACAGCAACAGCAATGCGCCGATCGGGCGATCCATGCGCGTCAAGACCAGATAATCGTTGGCCTTGGCTTGCCAATGCGGCGGCAATTTGCGGGTCAGCAGCGCCAGCACTTTCTCGGCACGCGTGGAAGCATCCTCCGGACGCACGTGGGCGCCGGCGCGGGCGCTGTCGGGAATGTGTGGCGCGACGAGGTGCGCGGGCGCGCGCGGTTTCTTGCCGAAGGTAGTCATGCCCCCATTGTAGAAGCGCGCCGCGCCCGCGACAGCCTCGGCCCGTTCGGGGCAGGTGCCCGCGGCGAGAGCAAGGCTCCGCCGCGGGCTTGCCTCATGCAGCGGCCGCGTCGGCGCGCACTGCCACGTCGCGCACGTCATGCAGACGCTGCAGCTGACGCACCAGCAAGGCCGGATCGCGTGCACCCTCAACCTGCATGTGCACGCGATATTCCTGCCCCGCCGCATCGGTGAGCACGCGACAGGCGAGCACGCGAAACCCGCGATGCTCAACGGTACCCAGAACGCGCCGCAACGCGCCCTCAACCGCCGCCAGGGACAACAACAGGCCGGTCGTCTCGCTCACGCCGCTTCCTCCATCATGTCGGCATTGGTCGCGCCCGGCGGCACCAACGGCCACACGTTGGCACGCGGGTCGATCTTGACGTGACACAACACCGGACCCTCCGTGGCCAGCAACCGCTCGATGGCGGCATCGACCTGATCGCGGGCATCCACCGTGAACGATTCGATGCCGAAGGCCTTGGCCACCACCGCGAAATCCGGATTGTCGGACAGATCGACCTCGCTGTAGCGACCGTCGTTGAACAGCTGCTGCCACTGCCGCACCATGCCCAGACAACCGTTGTCGAGCAGCACGATCTTGACCGGCAGACCATAGCGCTTGAGCGTCGCCAGCTCCTGCACGTTCATCATGATCGAGCCGTCGCCCGACACGCAGATCACGGTGCGCTGCGGGCAACCCAGCTGCGCGCCGATGGCCGCCGGCAAACCGTAGCCCATGGTGCCCAGACCGGCGCTGGTCAGATGCGCGCGGCCGCGACCGAAGTGCCAGTGCTGCGCCACCCACATCTGGTGCTGGCCAACATCGCAGGCCACCACGGCTTCCTTGCCTGCTGCCAGCGACAACTGATGCAACAGTGCCGGGGCGTACACGGTGTTGCCCGGCGGCAGCTCGCGACGATCGCCGAAGGCCCGGCTCAAACCGACGCAATGCGCCTGCCATGCACCAATCGACAGCGGCTCGGCCAACCCCTTCAGATAACCGGCCAGATCACCGGCCAAACCCACGTCGGCATGTCGCAGCTTGCCGATCTCGGCCGGGTCGGCATCCAGATGAATCACTTGCGCACCGGCCGCGAAACCATCCAGACGACCGGTCGCACGATCATCGAAACGCGCACCGACGACCACCAGCAAGTCGGCATCGTGCACCGCGTAGTTGGCCGCCGGCAAGCCATGCATGCCGAGCATGCCCAGATAGTGCTCGCTGTCCGGGTCGGCGGCGCCCAGACCCTTCAGGGTCGACACCGTGGGCATGCCGGTGGCCTGCGCAAACGCACGCAACGCGGCTTCGGCATTGGCCAGCACCACGCCGCCACCGACGTACAGCACCGGACGCTGGGCCTTGCGCAGCAAGACGCGGGCACGCTCCAGCGCCGATTCGTCAGGCGTGCTGGCGGCCGCCGCCGGAGCCTGCCACGGACGCGCCTTGGCCAACGCATTGGCCACATTCTTGGGCAGATCGACCAACACCGGGCCAGGCCGCCCCGACTGCGCCAGCGCCGCCGCCTCGCGAATGACGGCATACACATCGGCCGCATCACGCACGATCCAGCTGTGCTTGACCACCGGCAGGCTCATGCCGAACACGTCCACTTCCTGGAACGCATCGGTGCCCATGAGCGAGGTGCCGACCTGACCGGTGATGGCCAGCATCGGCACCGAGTCCAGTGCCGCGTTGGCAATGCCGGTCAGAAGATTGGTCGCGCCGGGACCCGACGTGGCCAGGCACACGCCCAGGCGCCCGCTGGCGCGCGCGTAGCCGTCGGCGGCCAGCGCCGCACCCTGTTCGTGACGGGTCAGCACGTGCTTGAGCGGGCTGTCCACCAGCGCGTCATACACCGGCATGATGGCGCCACCGGGATAGCCGAACACGGTGTCGACGCCGGCGTCCTCGAGGGCGCGCAATACCCATTGCGCGCCGGTCAAGGTTTCGGCCGTGGTCGCCGTGACGGTGGTTGCCTGCATGGTTTGGCCGTCCATTTTGGTTACCCCGCTTTTTTCATGGCGGCTTGAGCGCCACCGGCTTCGTTGCGTTCCTGGCCGGCCTGCAGCCAGGTCATGCGCGCGCGCAGCTTGGCGCCGACTTTTTCCAGCGGATGGTCGAGGTCGGCCTGCTTGAACTTGGCGTAATTGGGCAGACCGGCTGCGTATTCGGCCGTCCATTCGCGCGCGAAGGTGCCGTCCTGGATTTCCGTCAGCACCTGCTTCATGCGTTCTTTCACGCCGGCGTCGATGACGCGCGGTCCGCGCGTGTAGTCGCCGTACTGCGCGGTTTCGGACACGTACTTGAGCATCTTCTCGACGCCGCCTTCGTAGAACAGGTCGACGATCAGTTTCAGTTCGTGGAACACTTCGTAATAGGCGATCTCGGGCTGGTAACCGGCCTCGACCAGGGTTTCGAAACCGGCCTGCACCAGCGAGCTTGCGCCACCGCACAGCACGGCCTGCTCGCCGAACAGATCGGTCTCGGTTTCTTCCTTGAACGTGGTGTCGATCAACAGCGCGCGGGTGCCGCCGATGCCGGCCGCATAGGCCACGGCCTTGTCGCGCGCATGGCCGGTCGCATCCTGATGCACGGCGATCAAGTCGGGCACGCCGCGGCCGCGCTCGTACTCGGTGCGCACCAAGCGGCCCGGGCCTTTGGGCGCGACCAGGTTCACGTCGATGTCGCCGCGTGGCTTGATGGTGCCAAAGTGCACGTTGAACCCATGCGCGAACAGCAGCGCGGCGCCGGGCTTGATGTTCGGCTCGATGGCCTCGTTGTACAGCTTGGGCTGGGTCATGTCCGGCGTCAGCACGGCGACGAGATCGGCGCCCTTGACGGCATCGGCCGGGGTCGCGACCGGCAGGCCGTCTTCTTGCGCAAGCTGCCACGACGGGCCGTTCGGACGCGCGCCGACCACGACGTCGAGGCCGGAGTCGCGCAGGTTCAGCGCGTGCGCGCGGCCCTGGCTGCCGTAACCGAGCACGGCGATGCGCGCGTTTTTCAGGGAATCGTTGGGAAACTGGTTGCTCATGGGGTGGTTCTCCACTGGTAAGGAACGGATGGTTGGGTGACGGCGCCGCGCGCGGCGGAGCCGACCAGACAGGCAAACTTGGCCAGCGCGCCGCTGGTGACGCGTGGTGGCGGGGCGTGCCAGTCGGCACGGCGGGATTCGAGATCGGCGTCGGTGGACAGCGTGCGCGCGGCGCCGTCAAGCACGATGCGGTCGCCGTCGCGCAGCAGGCCGATGGGACCGCCGCGCGCCGCTTCGGGGGCCACGTGGCCGACCATGAAGCCGTGCGTGGCGCCGCTGAAACGGCCGTCGGTGATGAGTGCGACGTCTTCGCCCATCCCGCGACCCACCAGCGCGGCGGATACGCCCAGCATCTCGCGCATGCCGGGGCCGCCGGCCGGGCCTTCGTAGCGGATCACCAGCACGTCGCCCTTTTGCACGCGGCCGTCCTGCACGGCGGCGAAGCAGGCTTCCTCGTTTTCGAACACGCGCGCAGTGCCCTCGAAACGGGTGTCGTGCAGACCGGCCAGTTTCAGGATGCAGCCCTCGGGCGCGAGGTTGCCGTACAAGATGGCATAGCCGCCGCGTGGCGACAGTGGCGCGTCGACCGAATGGACGAGGTCGCGCGGCACGCTGGCCGGTGGCGCCGCGTCCAGTTCCTCGAACAGGCTCAAGCCGGTGACAGTCGGCGTGTCGATCAACATGTCGGCACGACGCAGTTCGTTGGCGATGGCGGCCACGCCGCCGGATTCGAACATTTCCACCGCGCTGTACTTGCCGGCCGGCATCAGGTCGGCGATGACCGGGGTCTGTTCGGAGGCGCTGTTGTAATCCTCAAGATCAAATTGCACGCCGGCCTCGTGCGCCAGCGCCATGATGTGCAGCGCGGCGTTGGTGGAGCCGGCGGTGGCGGCGACCAGGCGTGCGGCGTTCTTGAATGCATCGCGCGTCATCAAGTCGCGCGGTTTGCGCTCGGCCGCCAAGCAAGCCATCACCAGCTCGCCGCAGCGCCGCGCCTGCGCCGGCTTGTCGGCATGCGTGGCCGGCACGTCGTTGGCGCCGACCGGCGAGATGCCCAGCGCGGTCAGCACCATGGCCATGGTGTTGGCGGTGTACTGGCCGCCGCAGGCGCCGGCGCCGGGACAGGCACAGGTTTCGACGTCGCACAGACGCTGCTCGTCGATCTTGCCGGCGCCGTACGCGCCGACGGCTTCGAACACGTCCTGCACGGTGACCGATTTGCCGTCCAGCTTGCCGTGCGAAATGCTGCCGCCGTAGAGCACCACGCCGGGAATGTTCAAGCGTGCCAGCGCCATGCCCATGGCCGGGATGGTCTTGTCGCAGCCGCAGATACCGACCACGGCGTCCAGACAATGGCCGTTGACGGCCAGCTCCACGGAGTCCGCGATCACCTCGCGACTGACCAGCGAGTTGCGCATGCCGGGGGTGCCCATGGCGATGCCGTCGGTCACCGCGATGGTGTTGAACTCGACCGGCGTACCACCCGCCGCGCGGATGCCTTCGGCCACGTGCTTGGCGAGGTCGCGATGGTTGATGTTGCAGGGGCTGACGTCCGACCAGGTGGTGACGATGGCCACCATCGGCTTTTTGATGTCGGCGCTCGAAAGGCCGGTGGCGCGCAACATGGCGCGCGCCGGGGCGCGATCGGGGCCGGTCTTGATGGTGTCACTGCGCATGGATGGTTCCTTGGTGGTACGTCGGCGCGCCGGCCCGGGGGCGGCTGCAGGGTTGCGATGGGGAGATCGCAGCGGGAAGTTTCATGCCACCTCCCGAACCGGCTGCGCGACGTTGAGGGCGGCGACGACGGCCGCGGTAACTTGATCGGTGCTGGCATCGCCACCGAGGTCTTTGGGCAGCGGGCCATGCGCGGCGACATGCGCGACGGCGGCATCGATGGCATCGGCCTCGTCGGGCAAACCCAGCGAGTGGCGCAACAGCAGCGCCACGCTGGCGATGGTGCCCAGCGGATTGGCGATGCCCTTGTCGGCGATGTCCGGTGCCGAACCGTGGATCGGCTCGTACAGGCCGCGCGTGCCGGTGCCCAGCGACGCCGACGGCATCATGCCCAAGGATCCCGTCAAGGCGGCGGCCTCATCGGTCAGGATGTCGCCGAACAGGTTTTCGGTGACGATGACGTCGTAGTGCGCGGGTTGCGTCAGCAGCTGCATCGCCATCGAATCGACCAGCTGATGTTCCAGCGTGATGTCGGGGTAATCCGCGGCCACACGCGTCACGGTGGATCGCCACAGGCGCGAGGTTTCCAGCACGTTGGCCTTGTCCACCGAGGTGACACGGCCGCGGCGCGTGCGCGCCAGTTCGAAGGCGCGCCGCGTGACGCGCTCGATTTCCTTGACCGAGTAGCGGCACTCGTCGGACGCGTCGGTGTCGCTGCGCGTCTTGGCGCCGAAATAGGCGCCGCCGGTCAGCTCGCGCACGACCACGAAGTCCACGCCCTTGAGGCGCGCGTTTTTCAGCGGCGAGCGCTCGGCCAGCGCCGCGTGCACGCGCACCGGGCGCAAATTGGCGTATACGCCCAGTGCGGCGCGCAACGCCAGCAGGCCTTGTTCGGGACGCACCGGCGCGTTCGGATCGGACCACTTCGGGCCGCCGACGGCGCCCAGCAAGATCGCATCGGCCGACAGGCAGGCGGCGCAGGTGGCTTCGGGCAGCGGCTCGCCGCTGGCGTCGATGGCGCAACCGCCGATCAGGTGTTCGCTGCGCGTGAACGTGTGGCCGCCGCGTGCGGCGACCGCGTCCAGCACGCTCAGCGCGGCGGCGGTGACCTCGGGGCCGACGCCGTCGCCGGGCAGGATGGTGAGTGTGGCTTTCATGGATATTCCTGGATCAAAGACAAGTTTTGGCGAGGCGCGTAGGTCGGGTCAGACCTAAGGTCGTAACCCGACATGGATGTGTATGGCGCAGGGATGTCGGGTTGATGGGGCCAACCCGACCTACGCGTATTGACGGGTTTTCTCGCGATGATTTTCGAATGCATGGATGGCTTCGTCGTGCTGCTGAATGAAACCCAGTGGGTCGACGCCTTCGAGCAGGCAGTGGCGCGCGAACGGATCAAGGTCGAAATGGAACGTTTGGCCGTCCATCGTGGCGATGGTGCCTGCGGCCACATCAATGACCAGTTCGGTACCGGGGTTGTCCAGCAGCCAGCGATGCGCCGCGGCATCGACAACGATCGCCAGCAGGCCATTCTTGAGCGCGTTGTTGCGGAAGATGTCGGCGATCTCGGACGAGATCACCGCGGCAATGCCGGCATCCAGCAGCGCCCACGGCGCATGCTCGCGCGAGGAGCCGCAACCGAAGTTGTGACCAGCCACGAGGATGGAGCAGCCCTGTGCCTCGGGCCGGTTCAACACGAACGCGGGATCGGGCGTGCCATCTTCGCGATAGCGCCAATCCTGGAAAGCATGCTCGCCCAGGCCACTGCGCGAGGTCGTGGTCAAAAAACGCGCCGGAATGATGCGGTCGGTGTCGATGTTGTCGACAGCCAGCACCGCCGTGCGCGAGGTCAGTTGCTTGACGGGCTTCATGCGGCCACCTCGGTCAGGTAATCGGTGGGATCGGCGACGCGCCCGGCGACGGCCGAGGCGGCGGCGGTGGCGGGGCTGGCCAGCACGGTGCGCACGCCCTTGCCCTGGCGGCCCTGGAAGTTGCGGTTGGAGGTCGACACCACCAGCTGGCCGGCCTGGCCGATGTCGCCATTCATGGCGATGCACATCGAGCAGCCCGGCTGACGCCACTCGGCACCGGCGTCGAGGAAAACCTGATGCAGGCCTTCGGCCTCGGCGTCGCGGCGCACGGCTTCCGAACCCGGCACCACCAGCATGCGCACGCCACGCGCCACCTGACGACCGCGCAACACGGCGGCGGCGGCGCGCAAATCACTCAGGCGACCATTGGTGCAACTGCCGACGAAGACCACGTCCACGCGCGTGCCGGCGATGGCCTGCCCGGGCTGGAAGTGCATGTAGGCCAAGGCGTCGCGTTGACTGTCATCGACAGCCTCCGGCAAGTGCTCGCCGATCGCCGTGACCATGCCCGGATGCGTGCCGTAGCTGACCGTCGGACGCACCGCGCCCGCATCGACATGCACTTCGCGGTCGTAAACCGCGCCGGGATCGCTGGCCAGCGTTTGCCATTGCGCCACGGCCTTGTCCCACGCGTCACCCGTCGGCGCCATCGGGCGACCTTTCAGCCACGCCAACGTGGTCTCGTCCGGCGCGATCAGGCCGGCCCGCGCGCCCGCCTCGATCGACATGTTGCACACCGTCATGCGCTCTTCCATCGACAGCGCGCGGATCGCCTGCCCGCGATATTCCAGCACGTGGCCGGTGCCGCCATCGACGCCGATCTGACCGATGATGTGCAAGATCAGATCCTTGGCCGACACGCCCGGGCGCAGCTGGCCATCGACATGGATGGCGAAGGTTTTCGGCTTGCTCTGCAGCAGGCATTGCGTGGCCAGCACGTGGCCGACCTCGGTGGTACCGATGCCGAAGGCCAGCGCGCCGAACGCGCCGTGCGTGGCGGTGTGCGAATCGCCGCACACGATGGTCATGCCTGGTTGCGTCGCGCCCAGTTCCGGGCCCATCACGTGCACGATGCCGCGCGCGTCCGAATCCCAGCCGTGCAGGGTGATGCCGAATTCCGCGCAGTTGGTTTCCAGCGTGTGTACCTGCGCCTCGGCGGCCGGCGTCACGTACGGACGCTGGCCTTGCGCATTGGCTGGCAACGTCGGCGTGGAATGGTCGAGCGTCGCCAGCGTGCGCTCGGGCCGGCGCACCTTGAGATCACGCGCGCGCAATTCGGCGAACGCCTGCGGCGAGGTGACCTCGTGGATCAGGTGCAGGTCGATGTACAAGATGGCCGGGTGCTCAGCGCTCTGGGCGACGACTTGATGCGCGTCCCAGACTTTTTCGAACAAAGTGCGCGGCGCGTTCATGCGGTTTCCTTGGCCGGCTCGACGTGATGGTGCGAGCGGGCGATGCGGTTGATGACATCCAGCGCGGCTTGCGCGGAGGCTTCGACGATGTCGGTGGAAAAGCCGTGGCCGCCCCATTGCTGGCCGGCGTGCACCACGTTGAGCGTCACCCGACCTTGCGCATCGCCGCCTTCGCTGACCGCATCGACGCGAAAATCGGTCAGCTCGACCGCCTCGCCGGTGGCCCGTTGCAGCGTGCGCAACACGGCATCGACCGGGCCGTCGCCGATGGCGGCTTCGGCCACCACGCGACCGTCCTCGTGGCTCAGCGTGACCGCGGCCGAGGCACCGGAACCGAAGTGCGCTGTGGTGTGCAATTGGGTGATGCGCCAGGGGCCGGCATCATCCGGATTGCGGCCGCAGGCCAGCGCCTCCAGATCGCCGTCATAGACCTCGCCACGGCGGTCGGCCAGATCCTTGAAACGCCCGAACAGCTCGTTCAGCGCCGCGTCGTCCAGCCCGAAACCCAGCGACGCCAGCCGCTTGCGCAGCGCCGCGCGACCCGAGTGCTTGCCCAGCGTCAACGGCGTCGGCGGCACACCGACATCTTCCGCGCGCATGATTTCGTAGGTTTCCGGGTTGCGCAGCACGCCGTGCTGATGGATGCCTGATTCGTGCGCGAACGCATTGGCACCGACGATGGCCTTGTTGCGCTGCACGTCCTGGCCGGTGGTGCGGGCCAGCAGGCGCGACACCGCGTACAGGCGCGGCGTGTGCAGGTGCGTGGTCGCGCCGTAATACGCGCCGCGCACATGCAGCGCCATCGCCACTTCTTCCAGCGAGGCGTTGCCGGCGCGCTCGCCGATGCCGTTGATGGCACACTCGACCTGACGCGCGCCGCCTGCCACTGCCGCCAACGAATTGGCCACCGCCATGCCCAGGTCGTCGTGGCAATGCGCGGAAAAAACCACCTTGTCGGCACCGTGCACGTTGGCGCGCAAAAAGCGGAACAAGTCGGTGATTTCCGCCGGCGTGGTGTAGCCGACGGTGTCGGGCACGTTCAAGGTGGTGGCACCGGCCGCGACCACGGCGTTCAACACCTCGATGAGAAAATCGCGCTCCGTGCGCAAGCCGTCCTCGGGCGAAAACTCGACGTCATCGCACAACTGACGCGCACGCGTCACCGACGCCACCGCGGCCTCGACCACCTGCGCCTTGCTCATGCGCAACTTGTGCTCGCGATGCAGCGGACTGGTCGACAAAAACAGGTGCAGACGCGGTGCACGCGCGGCTTCCAGCGCACGCGCCGCGGTCTCGATGTCGTTCGGCAGGCAACGCGCCAATGCGCACACCGACGGCTCACGCACCGCCTTGGCAATGTCCTTCACGGCGGCGGCATCATCCGGCGAGGCGGCCGGAAAACCGGCTTCGAGCACATCCACGCCAAGCTCCCCCAGCGCCTGCGCCATGACGAGTTTCTGCGCACGGTTCATGGAAAAACCGGGCGCCTGCTCGCCATCGCGCAAGGTGGTGTCAAAGATGCGCACGTGCTCGGGCACGTCGCTCTCCGCGGGGGCTGGGTCGGTTGGTGGCATGGAGGTTCTCCGTTCGTTGAGCAACAAAAAACCCCGCATCCTTTCGGGTGCGGGGTTGAGGTTGTGAGTCGTTTTCGACGCGCGCCCTATCCCGCACCCGAGCTGGTAATAAGCACGAGAATAAGCACGAGGGAAAGCAGCGGCGCGACCGACAGACGCGCGTTGACCGCCGCAAGAATGCGGTGGTCGATGCGCAGATTGTTGGCGTGGGTGGACATGCCGTTCAAACTACCGACGACATGCTGACGTGTCAACGCCGTGGCAGTCGGAATGTCGCGATTTTCATATGGCTGTTTTGCATATGTCAGACAAATACACTTTGCTCGTCACTCATTCCGACACCTGCCAATCCATCATGCCGAGGCCGTCGCGCAGGCCAACTCGTCGCGCAACGCCACGTAATCAGCCGTCAGCGGCTTGGCTTGTGCGGAGCGTTCCAGCAACGCCGCCAGTGCCGGCGGCACCGGCACGGCGTGGCCGACCAGCGGCTCGACCACGCGCTCGAATTTGGCCGGGTGCGCGGTGGACACGACATGCCAGTGACGCGTGTCGCCAGCCGCGCGCAGACGCGTCAACTCGTGCATGGCGGTGGCGGTGTGCGGGCACACGACGAGATCATGCTCGCGGGCAAGGTCGCCCATGGCGCTGCGGATGGTCGCGTCATCGACGCTGCCGGCCGTGAACGCTTGCCGCAAGGCAACGTCATCGCCTTGCCACAGCCAGCGCAGGCGTTCGAAGTTGTTGGGTGCACCGATGTCCATGGCGTTGGCGAGGGTGGCCACGCCGGGACGTGGACGATACTCGGCACCGGCAAAAAAATCCGGCAACGTGGCGTTGGCGTTGGACGCCAGATGCACGGCGCCGATGGGCAGGCCGACAGCACGCGCCCAGATGCAGGCCAGCGCGTTGCCGAGGTTGCCGGTCGGAATGATGAAGTTGGCAAGCTCGCCATGCGCGTGCTGATGCCGCAAGGCCACCTGCGCGTAATAGCTCATCTGCGGTAGCAGGCGACCCAGGCTGATGGAATTGGCCGAGGTGAGCGGCACGTGCGCCTGCAGGTCGACATCGGCCAGCGCCTGCTTGACCAGTTGCTGACATTCATCGAACGTGCCGGCCACGCGCAACGCGCGCACGTTGTCGCCGAAACAACCCAGCTGATGCGCCTGCCGCGGCGACACGCGACCGGCGGGGTAGACGATGACAACGCGGATGCCCGGCACGCGATGAAACGCGGCAGCCACCGCCGCACCGGTGTCGCCGGAAGTCGCCACCAGCACCGTCAGCGGCCGCTCATTGCCGGCATGCAGCCGTTTGACGCACGCTGCAAGAAAGCGCGCGCCGAAATCCTTGAACGCGGCAGTCGGGCCATGGAACAACTCCAGCAAGTCGGCGTTGGCCCATGGCATGGAGGTCAGCGGCGCCGCGAACGTGAAGGCTTCATGGCAGATGTCGGGCAAAGCCTCGGCCAGCGCATCGCCGGCAAAGAACGGCGCGATGAGCTGATTGGCCACGACCGCCAACGGCGCATCGGCGTCGAATGCGGCCGGGTCAAGGCATGGCATCTGGCGCGGCACATACAGGCCGCCGTCGGGGGCAAGACCAGCGGCGATGGCCGGGCTGACGGTGACAGCGGGGGCATGCTGACGAGTGCTGAGGTAATCCATCGCGAATGATTCGATCGAGGTTGAGGTGGGATGATCGCGGCCACCGGCCGCTCCCGCATGAGATGGAGAACCATCGCGGCCATCGGCCTCTCCCACAATCTTGCGACCGGTGGGAGCGGCCGGTGGCCGCGATGACGATCTGTCTACAACGCGGCTTCCGGTTCGGTGGTGGTGCTGGTCACATGCGCGGCCGGGCCGTTGACGGGAGCAACGTACGGGTCGGCATCAAGCCCGGCCGCAGCAAAGGCGGCCGCCATGTCGATAACAGCGCGCTCGGCCTCGGCACGAGTCTCGAACCAGCCGAACACGCTCGGACCGCCGCCGGAGATGCTGGCGCCCAGCGCCCCGTGATCGAGCGCGGCTTGCTTGACCGCCGCAAAGCCCGGAATCAGCGGCGCGCGGCGCGGCTCGACAAGCACGTCGGACAAGCCTGCGCGCACCAGCTCGGCATCACCCTTGAAACAGCCGGTCAACACCATCGCCAGATTCGTGCTTTGCGCGACGAATTCGGCCAGGGCGTAGTGGCCGGCCAGTGCCCCGCGCGAGCGCCGCGTTTCCAGCACCATGTGCGGATGCACCAGCGCGACATGCCAGGCCGCCGGCACCGGGATGCGTTCGAGCCGATCGGGTGTGGCCATGACCAGGCCGCCGAGCAGCATCGAACCGATGTTGTCGCCATGCCGGCCACCGCTGGCCACGGCCTCGCCGTCCAGCGCAAACGGATACAGCGCGGCTGGCGCCAGTGGCGTGTCCAGCAACGCATTGGCCGCCAGCAACGCGGCCACGCACGAGGCCGCCGAACCGCCCATGCCGGAACCCAGCGGGATGCCTTTT
>DASVGO010000056.1:0-29430 GCA_036379495.1 Rhodanobacteraceae bacterium
ACTGTGGGTGGGCACCGACGACGGCCTGTGGTATCTCGATGGTGCCGGCAAGCAGTTCGTACATTTTCAGCCGGCCGGCGGCAAGCTGAAAGCGGTGCAGACGCTGGCGCGCGCGCGCGTCTTCAGCGTGCTTGAAAGCCATGATGACCGCTTGTGGATAGGTACGGCCAGCGGCCTGTTCGTGCTGTCGCCGGCGCGGCGCATCGTGGCCTGGTTGCGTTATCAGGCGGATGATCCGACCAGCCTGTCCAGCAGCATCGTCACCTCGGTACTCGAAGACGGCGACGGCACGATCTGGGTGGGCACCTTCGGCGGCGGTCTGGATCGCCTCGATCCGGCCTGGCGCGGCTGGAAAGCCGAGCACATCGTGCATGATTCAGCCCATCCCGACGGGTTGTCCGCCAACGCCATCATGACCTTGTTCAAGGACGCGACCGGGCTGGTGTGGATCGGTACCTACGGTGGTGGGTTCGACATCTACAACCCGCGTTCGGCGGCTTTCGGCAGCATAGGTCAGGGTGCCGGCAAAACCGGAAAATTGACCGGCAAGCTGGTGCGCGCCATTGCCGGCGATGGCCACGGCCATCTGTGGGTGGGCACGGAACAGGGCCTGACCCGTTTCGACAAGCAAGGCGAGAATGCCAAGCTGTATCCGTTGCCGGCCATCAGCAACGGATCGGGCAGCGGGCAGTCGATCCGCGCCATCTACAGTGCGCCGGACAGCACGTTGTGGGTTGGCACGCGACGCAACGGGTTGCTGCGCATGACCGCCGCGAGCGGCAAGTTCGTGCGGGTGCCGTTGACCACGGCCGACCACCAACAGCATGACCAGCGACATATCCGGCACATTTTCATGGATCGGCAGGGCCGGCTGTGGGTGGCCACCTCGTGGGGATTGTGGCAACTGGATCCGGCCAGCGGCGCGGTGCTGGCGCGTTACTTGCCGAGCAAGGGGGCGGATGCGTTGCCGTCCCCGGAGGTGACCACCATGTGTCAAACCCGCGATGGCTCGCTGTGGGTCGGCACGATGCGTGGTTTGCGGCGTTTCGATGGTCCACAGGCGAGGTTTGCCTTGCCGACCCTGGCCAGTGGTCAGCGCGATGTGCTGGGCGCCAGCAATGTGCTGTCGTGCCTGCCGGAGCCTGATGGCAGTTTGTGGGTGGGTACGGCCGATGGCCTGTTCCGCTATTGGCCGAACACCGGCAGGGTCAAGATGTACGGCGTGTTCGATGGTCTGCCCAGCATGACCATTTACGCCTTGCTGCGCGACAAGTCCGGCAAGGTGTGGGCCAGCACCGACCGTGGCTTGGCGCGCATCGATCCGGTCAGTGGCCGGATCCGCAATTACGGCCGGCCCGACGGTTTGTCCAACGAGGAGTTCAATCAGCTGGCGGCTTACGCGGCGCCCGACGGCGTGCTGTATTTCGGCGGCACCGAAGGCGTGTCGGTGGTGTTTCCGGCGCATCTGGACTTGAACAAGACGCGGGCGCGTGTCGGTATCACCGGCTACAGCCTGATGGGGCGTGATTCGCGACAGGTGGCGCATGGCCTGCCGCGGGCGCCGCTGCAAGTAAAATATTGGCAAAACATCCTGACTTTCGATGTGGCCGTGTTCGATTTTGCCGCGCCGCAGGACGACCGTTTCCGCTATCGCCTGCAGGGCTTCGACAGCGCCTGGCACAATCTTGCCCATCGCCACAGCATCACCTACACCAACCTCGATGCCGGCCATTACGTGCTGCAGGTTCAGGGCATCGACAGCAGTGGGCGGCAGGCCGCCAACACGGCCACGCTGGCACTGGTCGTCCAGTCGCCGCCGTGGCTGAGCTTCTGGGCATGGGTGATTTATGTCGCGGTCGGGCTGTTGCTGGTCGCGGCGGGTCTGGCCATCTTTGCGGCCTGGGTCCGGCGCCGACGCGATCTGGTCAGCGAGCAGCAGCGCCGGCGCTGGGCCGAATCGCTGCACGACTTGGTGCATGTGGTGTCACGGCTGAATGACGAGCACAGCATCGCCATTCAGCTGGTGCAACGGCTGCCCGCGTTGATCCCGCATACGTGCTCGGCCTTCATGGTGGGCTGCGACGGGGTGATGAATCTGGTTACGACCCGTGGTTTCGATACGGCGGCGACTGAACGTTTGCAAGCATGGGCGCGGCGCAGCCATGATCTGTTGACTGACCTTGCCGGGCAAGATCGCATCAGTTGTCTCGATGGCGCCGGCCTGCACATGCCGGGCGACATCGTGATGCGCAAGTTCATGGTCTTGCCGTTGCGCATCACCGACGCGCAGTGCCACTTGTTGCTGATCGGGCGTGATGACGCGCCGTTCGACAAGGTCGAGATGGACCTGGCGGCGGTGCTGGCGCGGCAGGTGCGTGTGGTGCTGGACAAGGCGGGGTTGATTGCGCAGCTGCAGCAACTGGCGCATGTCGACAGTCTGACTGGCGCCAGCAGCCGTGGCTGGTTCATGCAGCAGGCCGAGGCCGAGTTCGAGCGTTGCCGGCGTTATCGGCACCCGCTGTCCGTGTTGTTGGTCGACGTGGATCATTTCAAGCGTGTCAACGATACCCACGGGCATGCCGCCGGTGATGCCGTGCTGGCGGCTCTAGTCGAACGTTGTCATGGTCAGTTGCGCGCGCCTGATCTCGTGGGGCGCTACGGTGGCGAGGAGTTCACCATCTGCCTGCCCGAAACCTCGTTGTCAGCCGCCCTGGCTTTGGCCGAACGTTTGCGCGAGAACATCGCCGCCACACCGGCGGACACACCGGTGGGTCCGGTGGCCGTCAGCGTGAGCATTGGTGTGGCGGGTTTGGTGCCCTCTGCCGACGACAGTCTGGAAGCCCTGATCGTGCATGCCGACAAGGCGTTGTACGTGGCCAAGCGCGATGGTCGCAATCGTGTGTGTGGCCCGGCGCAGACCATGATTGACCCGGCCTGATGGCAATGCGAGTGAAGTGAGTCGGGTATTACGGTGATTTGGACGGCAGGCGTGTGGATGTCGGCCGTGCCGGCTCGGCCATGCTTGCCGCCTTCGTCCAGAGTGGTTTCAGCTTGCCTTCGAGCCGCAGCCGAGCCACGTTGCGCAGGCCGTGTTCGATGCGTGCTTGTGACGGCGTGGGATGCGCCTGTGGTGCATCGGGCGCGCGCGTGAGATCAGCCAGGTCCGGGCCGAGCAGGTCGGTCAATGCGAACCATGGCGCGTCGCCGATGCCGGCTTGATCGAGCACCATGCCGGGCAGCATCCACGCGGCCACGTTGCGCCGGATCGGCGCAGCGTTCGGGTGCCCGGTATCGTAGATCAGGTACGGCGTTTGCTGGCCGAAGAAATTCTTGCCGTTCTTGAAGCCGGCTTGCTGGAAGGCCGGCACCAGCGCGGGCAGGTGGTCGCCGAAAATCAGCACGATGGTGCGTCGCTTGCGCTTGGCCAGCGCCGCGACCAGTCGCCCCAGTTGCCGGTCGGCATGGCGGATGTGGTAGATGTAATTGCGCAGATGCGTGCGCGTGTCACCGGTGAGCGCAGCTGGCACCGGAATGGCATCGCGAACTTTGGTGTCGGTGTCGAATGGCTCGTTGTAGGGGCCGTGTGCCTCGATGCTGATGCCGTAGATGAACTGCGGCGGGCCATCGGGCTTGAGCTGGCGCAGCAGTTCGTCGGTGAAGGACTTGTCCGACAGGTATTTGCCGTCGTCGATGCGATCGTCGGCCGGGAAATCGTCGATCGACACGAAGCGATCGAAGCCCAACTTGCGGAAGGCGCTGGTACGGTTCCAGAAACCGGGGTCGTTGCCGTGCACGGCGAGCGTGCGGTAGCCGCGGGATTTGAGCAAACGCACGATGCCGGGGATGACCTTGCGGTGGATCTGCAGCCACGGGAACTGGATGTCCGGAAAGTAGCGCAGCGACAACCCGGTCAGCACTTCGAAACCGGTGCGGATGGTGCCGCCGCCGAACGTGGGCGGGTACATCGCGCCGAAGGTGCCGTGCTGCGCGAGGCGATGCAGGTTGGGCAGCAAATCGACGTTCGGCGCGTAGCCGTCGAGGATGGTCGGATCGAACAGGGACTCGCTGAGGATGATGATGATGTCGGGCTTGCGTCCGGCAGTGGTGGCGCTGACCGCATTGTGCCGACGGATGGCATTCTCGCGTGATGCCATCAGGTGCAAGGCGGCGGGTATATCGGGACGGTCGTGTGCGCCCGCGTATTGCAGATGGAACAGCGCCAGCGAGCTGATCAATCCGGTCTGTGCCGCCGTGGCGCTTGGCGACCATGGCTGCATGCCCAGCCGCGCCGGGTTGTACACCGATTTCCATGCCGGCCAGCCGAGCACGAGCGAGACCAGTGCCGCGGCCAGTACCAGTGCCATCGGCGCGCGCAGGTGCCAGCGATGTTTGCGCACGACGGGCGGCTCGAAGCGGGCCAACAATGCCATGACAACGACGACGCCCACGATGCCCAGCCACGGCCATGGACTGTGCGGCAGGTAGCTGGCCAGAAGATCTCCGCCAGAGGTGTCGAGCTGACCGAGCATCAGGAAATCGGCCGGCATCAGTGGCGCGCCCAGGTAGCGAAATTTGAGTGCGCTGGCGAGGAAGGCCAGCGCCTCGAAGGCCAGGCTGGCCACGCAGGCCAACCCGATGCGTCGGGTCAGGGCCAGCAACAGGCCGGCCAGCATCAATCCCGGCAAGGCATTTGCGACCATCCGCCAAGGCGCATTCCACCACGCCGCCCATGCGGGCGCGCGCCACAGTGCGGATGGCATCACGCCCTTGCCGCCATCGAGCAGGCCGGTGACGAGCACGAACACGATGCCCGCAAGGATCAGTGCGATGAGGCGCCATGGACGGCGCGGCAGGGACGGCTGGGAGCGAAGCGACATGTACGGAATACGGGGCGGGGATCACCGGACTGTAAACGGACCTGGATGAACGCGGCACAAGTCGCGGGCCACGAAGTCCGCGCCGGCCACGGCATAATGCATGGATGTCGAATCTGCCTGATGCCATTGAAGCCTTGGTGAGTGCGCGTTATGGCGAGCTGGCCGCGGGTTGTCGCGAAGCTGGTGCGGCACTGCGCGACGATGCCGGCGTGGGCGAGCGCATTCGCCGCACTTTGCTGGCCAGCGATCATGCGTTTGAAGTCTGGAAACGCCAGCCGCAGCTGCTGGATGCCGAAGGTCTGGAACGTCTGCGTACCAGCGCGGATGCCGCCACGCGGGCCGTCAAGCTGATTCTGCCGGATGACGAGAATGGCGCGATGACGGCCGTGCGCCGATTCCGTCATGCCGAATCGCTGCGTTTGGTGTTTCGCGCCGTCAACGGGTTGAACACGCTGGCCGACACATTGGTCGACACCAGCGTGTTGTATGAAATCTTGCTGGGCAAGGCGTTGGCGTGGGCCGAACAGTCGATGGCTTCGCGTTATGGCAGCGTGCACGATGCCGAAGGTCGGGAGCAACGGCTGGTCGTGCTGGGCTTCGGCAAGCTCGGTGGCAGTGAACTCAATTTTTCCTCGGACATCGACTTGGTACTGGCGTATGCCGATGCGGGCACCAGTGATGGCCGGCGGTCGCTGGATGCCAGCGAATATTTTTTGCGCCTTGGTCGGCAATTGGTGAGCCTGCTGGCCGAACCGCAGGCCAATGGCATCGCGGCACGCGTGGACTTGCGCTTGCGCCCGTTCGGCAATGCCGGGCGCTTGGCATTGCCGTTTGCCGCGATGGAGCAGTATTACCAGCGCGATGGCCGCGACTGGGAACGTTATGCCTGGATCAAGGCCCGGCCGGTGGCTGGCGATCTGGTCGGTGGGCGCCAGTTGCTGAAGCTGTTGCGTCCATTCATCTATCGCAAATACCTCGATTACACCGCCTTTGCCGGTCTGCGCGACATGAAGGCGTTGATCGACGCCGAGGTGGCGCGCAAGGACCTGTCGGACAACCTCAAACTTGGCCCCGGCGGCATCCGCGAGATCGAGTTCATCGTGCAGCTTGAGCAGTTGATCCGTGGGGGCCGCGAGCCCGGTCTGCGGGTACGTGGCCTGTTGCCGGCGTTGTCGGCTTGCCAGTCGCGCGGGTTCATGCCAGCGGCGCGCGCGACGCGTTTGCGCGAGGCTTACGTGTTCCTGCGGCGTCTGGAAAACCGCGTGCAGATGTTGCGCGATGCGCAGACCCACGATGTGCCCGACGATTCGTTGTCGCGCACGCGCATTGCACTGGGCATGGGCTACCCGGACTGGCCATCTCTGGCACGTGATCTGGCTGCACATCGCGAGGCGGTCAGCGACGAATTTGCCGCGGTGCTGATGCCCAGGAACGGGCGACGCGCCGGCGCTCCGGTGGTCGATACGGCATTGTGGCAGGCCGCCGAAGCCGGTGATCTGGGCGTGACGACCCTGGCTGAGGCCGGTTTCGAGGATGCGGCGACCCTGGCTGACGCCTTGCGCCAGCTGCCGATGTCGGCGCAAGTACGCGCGATGTCGGCGCGCGGCCGCGAGCGTCTGAAGCGGTTGATGCCACAGTTGCTGACCGCGGCACGAGCCACGTCGGCACCGGGCATCAGCATGACGCGGCTGGTGCATTTGATGCAGGCGGTGGCGCGGCGATCGTCCTACCTTGCCTTGCTGGAAGAACAGCCGGCAGCACGCCATCGGCTGGCAGCGTTGTTTGCCGACAGTGCCTTTCTGGCCGAGCGCGTGATTGCCCAGCCGTTGTTGCTGGACGATGTGCTGGATCCGCGCATCGAGCAGTTGCCGCTCAAGCGTGCCGAGATCGCTGCCGAAATCACGCGGACCTGGGCGGCGCTGGATGAACACGATGCCGAAGGGGACCTCGAACGCCTGAACGAGCTGAAGGCCAGTCTCGCATTCCGGCTGGGGCTGGCCTTGCGTGATGGTCGCGCCGATGCGGTGGCGACCGCTCGGCGGCTGGCGGCGCTGGCCGAGGCCGTGGTGGCGGCGGTGCTGAGTCTGGCCGAGCGCGAACTGGTCGCCCGGCATGGGCGACTGCCCGGCACGGGGTTGGGTTTTGCGGTGCTGGGTTACGGCAGCCTGGGCGGTCGCGAGCTGGGATTTGCATCCGATCTGGATCTGGTGTTCGTGTACGACGGCGCGCGTGCCGGCGCGCACAGCGATGGCGCACGTCCGCTCGATGGCGCGGGTTGGTACCAACGGTTGGCGCAACGGATCATGCATTGGTTGAGCGTGCTGACCCGCGCCGGTCGCTTGTACGAGGTGGATACGCGATTGCGTCCGGATGGCTCACGCAGCTTGCTGGTGACCAGCCTGGATGCCTTTGCCGCGTATCAACGTGAACGGGCGTGGACGTGGGAGCATCAGGCCTTGGTGCGTGCGCGCATGGTGGCTGGTGATGCGGCACTCGGCGCGGAACTGGACAACATCCGTGCCAGCGTGCTGGCCCAGCCTCGAGATGCCGCGCGGGTGCGCGTCGAGGTGGTCGAGATGCGTCGTCGTTGGCGCGCCGAACGCGATCGCTCCGCGCCGGGGCGACTGGATTTGAAACAAGGACCGGGCGCGTTGCTGGACATCGAATTCCTGTTGCAGGGTCTGGTGTTGACGCATGCTGCCGAGTGCCCGGAGCTGACCCGGTCGACATCCACGGCGGGCCTGATCACCGCGTGTCGCAAGGCGGGCGTGTTGGCGTCTGGACAGGCCGATGCCTTGTCCCGAGCCCATGCCGAGCTGCTGGCGCGGGCCCTGGCATGTACGCTGGATGCCCGCGCGCGGGTGGCGGCGATGGATGATGATCTGGCTCTGATCGGCCAGCAGGTGCTGGCAGTGGCTCAAGCCGCGGGATTTGCCGTTGCCGAGCCGGCATGAAGTCCATGCATGCCGGCTCGGCGCGTGACGTCTGGAGTGACGGGTGTCAGTGCCGTGTCGATGTGCGTGGTTTGACTGCGTCGAAATTCGCCACGACAGCCGGCCCATCCTTGAACGCCTGGTGGCAGCCGCAACCGAAGAACTTGCGCGCCCAGTCACCATAGCGCTCGCAGTCGCTGGGAGCATGGTCGCTACGGGTGATGATGGTGCGATCCAGCAGGCCGGTGTCGATGCATTCGGACACGATCATGATACACCTCCTTGTGGGCAGCTCCGGTTGGCCGTCCATCGCCAGGCTTGTGCGCGGTGGTCGCCAGCCATGACCCAGCCTAGTCGGCGGATGCGCCCTGCAAACTGAATATTCGGCAATTCCGGACTTGCCGTTGGTGTGCATTCAACGAGGGTAGACGCTGTTTTCGCGGAAGCCGGGCAAGCCCAGACGTTGACACACTTGTTCGGCCAGAACCCGGGTCTCGCGCAGTGGCGTTTGTCGCGCCGGAACCGTGGCGTCGATGGCGTGCAGCAGACCGCGCGTACGCAGGCCGGCGTGAAAGCGGGCCAGTTTGTCCGGCAGGCCGGGGGTGGCCAGGGTGTGCACGGCGCAACCGCAGGCACAGGCTTCGGACAGCATGTTGACCGAATCGGGCGTGACGATCAGGCGGTCGGCCCAGCCGAGAATGCCGGGGTACGGGTTGGGACCGTCGGCAGATGTGGACCAGCGGATGCCTGGGATGTCGGCAAGATCCGTGGCGAGGGTGTCGAACAGGTCCGTCGACGTGCGTCGCGATGCCGTCATCAACACGCTGCCACCATCACGCTGGTGGCGGGCGCGGATGGCCTGACCCAGGGCTTTGGCATAGACGCTGTCGAAGACGATGCCATGGCGCGGACCACCCAGCAACACGCCCAGACGTGGTGCCGGCAAGTTGGCAAGCTGCGCCCAGGCTGCGCGCCCGGCGGCCAACCAAGTGTCGTCCACGGGGTTGAGCGAGCCCAGCGGCACCAGCACATTGGCGCCGTGCAACCGGTCGTGTTCCGGGGCGATCACGAGGTCCCAGTGACGCGGGTTGATGCGTGGATCGAGGATCTGCACGCTGCGACTGGTGCCGCCCGACTGGCGTTGCACCAGTCGCGTGAAGAAGGCCGCGCCACGGCCGCAACCGATGACCACCGTCGGCCATGGTGGATGCAGGGCGTGGGCAGGGTCGACCAGTTGCGCGCCTGGCAGCAGTCGTGGCGCAACCCATGCCCACGGTGCGCGCGGGGTGAGCGTCAAGTTGCGCACCGGCCAAGGCAGGCAACCGGCCAGAGCCAGTGCCTGACGTTCGTTGCCGGCGGCGCCGTTGGTGATGACCCAGCATTCGGAGATGGTTTCCATGGGGCGGGATGATGGCACGCTGGATTTCCGGGAACGGGCGGTTTGACAGGGCGGCAGGGTGATCGCGGCGGACGTCTCGCGGGTTGACGCGTGGCGTCCTACACTGCCCGTATGTTGCCATGATCGGGGAACGCATGATCTCAACGTTGGAGGTTCTGGAACGTCTGCTGCTGGCGGCCTTTCTGGGCGGCGTGATTGGCTGGGAACGGGAGCGTCGCGAATGGGCAGCGGGCCTGCGCACGCACATGCTGGTGTGTCTGGGTGCGGCGCTGGCGATCATTGTCTCCGCGTTCGGATTTTCGGATGTGCTGGGCACGCCGGGCGTGATCCTCGATCCCTCGCGCATCGCCGCGCAGGTGGTCAGCGGCATCGGCTTTCTGGGCGCCGGCACCATCATGTTCCTGCAGCGCGAACACGTGATCCGTGGCTTGACCACGGCGGCGGGCTTGTGGGCGGTGGCGGCGATCGGACTCGCCGTCGGCAGTGGCATGTATGTCGCGGCGGTCCTGACCACGGCGGTGGCATGGGTCATCATGGCAGGTTTGAAGCCGCTGGAGCGACGTTTCTTCAATCATCAAGCGGGCCCGCCGCGGATGCTGCTGTGCCTGGAGCGCGAGGCCTTGTTGACACCCATCGAGGCCGCCGTGGCCGATAGCGGCTTGCCGATGCGCCAGATGGTCCTCAGTCGTGCCGAAGCGGAGGCGGAACGGCAGCTGGAACTGGAATTCGAGCCGAGCGTCCGGGAAAGGGATCTGGCCCGGTTGGCGGATCGTCTGCGCCTGGTCGAAGGGCTGGTGTCGGTGTCTTTCGGTGCGGTATCGCGTTTGACGCGCGAGCCCTGAGCATGTGGTCACGTTGCCGATGCGCCCGCCGACAGCATCGGGGCGCACCGGCAGGCCTTGCTGGTAAGATGACGGACTTGAGTCCGAGCCTCTGGAGGCATGCGCATGGCGCAGTCTGATGTCATGGCCAAGCGGTTGATTCCGGCCAATGCCGAGCATACGTATGAAGTGACCCGCGCCGACCTGCCACTGTCGTGCCCGATGCCGGGCATGGAGCTGTGGAACTCGCATCCGCGCGTGTATTTGCCCATCGTGGACGACGGTGGCCATTCGCAGTGCCCGTATTGCAGTGCGCGTTACATCCTGCGTGACTGATATCGGCGCGGATCGCATCGAGGCGGGGAAAACGCGGTCAGACAGGCATGCTTCTTGCATGCTTTTTTGAGCGTCGCCGGGATTCGGAGGCGTATCCGTGCGTCATCCAAACCATCCGCGAGGAAGTTGACGTTTTCCGGCACCGAACATGATTGCCACCGATCGCCCAGCATCCATGCACCTGTCGACATCGCGGCCCTGGACCGTGGTGCAGATGATCCCGGCCCTGCATGCCGGTGGAGCGGAGCGCTCGACACTGGAAGTGGCGAGGACACTGGTGGCTGCCGGCCACCGCTCGATCGTGGTTTCCGCGGGCGGGCGGATGGTCGATCGGCTTGAGGCCGAGGGCAGCCGGCACGTCACCCTGGACATCGGACGCAAATCGTTGCTGACCTTGTCCAAGGTGGCCCCGTTGCGACGGTTGCTGCAAGAGGTCCGGCCCGACATTGTCCATGTACGTTCGCGGGTACCGGCTTGGCTGACCCGCTGGGCTTTGCGTGGTCAGGACCCGGCGCCGCACCTGGTCACGACCGTGCATGGCATGAACACGCCTGGTGCGTACAGCGCGGTGATGCTGCGTGGCGAGCGCATCATCGTGGTTTCGCAAAGTGTCCGCGATTTCGTGCTGGCGAACTATCCCGGAGTGGATGCCGGGCGCATCCGCATCGTGCCGCGCGGCGTGGATGTCGAGACGTTCCCCTATGGGTACCGCCCCGATGATGCCTGGGTCCGGCAATTTTTTGCCGGCTTTCCGCAGTTGGCCGGCGGGGCGCCGCTGTTGACTCTGCCGGGGCGAGGCACGCGCCTGAAAGGTCATCGTGACGGCATCGAGCTGCTGGCGGCGTTGACCGCTCGCGGCGTGGATGCACGTTTGCTCCTGATGGGCGTGATCGAACCCGGGCGCGAGGCCTATGTCGAGGAATTGCGGGCTCTGGTGACCGAACGGGGCCTGGATGACAAGGTGGTCATGACGCCGACGCGGGACGATGTGCGCGACGTGTTCGCCAGTTCCGCGCTGGTCCTGCAACTGTCCAACAGGCCGGAGACCTTCGGTCGCACCGTGGTCGAGGCGCTGGCCTTGTGCCGACCGGTGCTGGGGTATGCGCATGGTGGTGTGGGCGAGTTGCTGGCCGAGCTCTATCCGGCGGGCCGCGTGCCACCGGGCGACCTCGAACGTCTGACCGAGCGTGCCGCCGAGTTGCTGCGCTTGGCCCCGCCGGTGGCACCGTTGCAGCGCTACCGACTGGCTGACATGCAGCAAGGCGTGCTCGGCGTGTACACCGAGTTGTTGCGACAGCCGGCACGCGCAGCTTCGTAACCATCCGGCTGCCTGTCACCAGGGTAACAGGCTGTGCGAAGTGAGGGTGGTCTTGCGCCGCAAGTGGGTCCGGCGTGCGTGATGGGGTTGCGGCCGGTGCCGCCCGCCTCGCGTACAATCGGCGCTCGTCTTCGGGAAGCCTGCATGACCTTCAGCGCCCGCCTTTACGCCGCCTTGCGTTCGCCCTTGCTGCCGATCTGGTTGGTGATCTTTCTGCTGCCTTTCGGGCGCAGTTCGGAGCTTGGCACCTTGTTGTGCCTGATCGGCACGATCCTGCTTTTTGTCCGCTCGCCGCATGCGCTGGCCGATCATCCCGGAGCGCGTCTGCTGTTGTGGTTGTGGGCGGCCTACATCGGCGCGGCGGTGATTTCCACGCCGGACGCGATCGACATGGGGCGCAGCTGGCTGTCGGTGGCAGGGTACCTGCGCTATGTGCCGTTGGGGTTGTATGTGTGCTTTGCAGTACGGCGACATGCCCGCCTGCGTGCATTGATCGACGCGGTGGCCGTGGTGGTGGCGTTGTGGACACTTGATGCGTGGGTGCAGATGCTCACCGGATGGAGTCTGGGTGGGCATGCGCAGGCCGTGCGCATTACCGGCATCTTCGGGGCCGACAACATGAAGCTGGGGCCGGTGCTGGCTGCGCTGGCGCCATTCGTGCTGTGGACCGCGCAAGTGCGTTGGCGCAGACGTGGTCTGATCGCGGCATTCGCATTCATGCTGGGTCCGATACTGCTGGCCGGCGAGCGTTCGGCATGGATCGTCTATGGCTTGGTGGGGCTGGCCTTTGCGTGGCGCGAGAGCCGCACGCCGGCGCGTTTTGCCGCGTGGTGCGCCGCAGCTTGCGTGGTGGCGGTGATCGGCTGCGGGCTGGCGTGGCAGTTTTCGTCGCGCTTTCATGACCGTGCCGAGCGCACGCTGCAGGTGTTCAATGGTTCGGAAGCCGGCGTCAACACGGCCATGAGTGGACGTCTGGATATCTGGCACACGGCCTGGAAGATGTATCTGGCGCATCCGATCAATGGCGTCGGTGTGCGTGATTTTCGCTATGCCTATCCGCATTACGCATCGAAGCATGATCATTTCGTGACGGCAGAGTCCTGCGGTACCGATGAGGGAGCCTGTCATCCGCATCAGTTGCTTCTGGAGATCGTCACCGATACCGGCACTCTGGGGCTGGTGTTGTGGATTGTGGCGGCCGTGCTGGCGTGGCGGCACTGGCGTGAAGTGGGTGACGTCGCACGGGAGATGGCATTTCCCGTCAGCGTGGCGCTCGCGGTTGCCGTGTTTCCCGTCAACACCCATCTGGCCTTCTATTCGGCGTGGTGGGGATTGATGTTCTGGTGGCTGCTGGCCTTGTGGTGTGCGGCACTGTACGTGCTGCCGGACGAGACGGAGCAGCCCGCATGACGGCGCGCGTACCCGTGTCGGTGGTGGTCATCACCTGCAACAATGCCGAGACGCTGGATCGTTGCCTCGACGCCGTGGCGTGGGCGGACGAGATCGTGGTGCTGGATTCGGGGTCGACCGACGCCAGCGTGGCGATCGCCCGACACCACGGTGCGCGTGTCGCCACGCATGCGTTCGACGACTACGGGCCACAGAAACAGCGTGCCATCGACATGGCCATGCACGACTGGATCCTCAATGTCGATGCCGACGAGGTGTTGTCGCCGGGCACGCGCGAAGTGATCGAGCAGGCACTGACATCGCCACGAGCCCACGGCTTTCGCCTTCCGCGCCGCGAACGCATGTTCTGGACGGTGCAGCACCGGCACAGTCATCGCAATGGGCATCTGCGCCTGTTCGATCGTCGACATGGGCGCATGAACGATGTCGAGGTGCACGCGGCGGTGGAGGTGGATGGTCTGGTGCAAACCCTGCACGCGGCCGACTTCGTCAATGATGGCGATGCGGACATTGCCGCGCGCGTGGCGAAGATCAACCGCTATTCCAGTGGGCTCGTGGCCAACAAGCTGCGGCGCCGGCAGCGATTCACAGGCTTGCGCATGGTGGTTTATCCGCCGATTTTTTTTCTGCGCCAGTTCTTCGTCAAACGCTATTTCCTCAATGGTTGGGCTGGTTTCATTGCCAGCATGTGCGGGGCGTTTTACGTGTTTCTGAAATACGCCAAGCTTTACGAGGCGCGACGGCGGCATCGCACTTGATCGGCGCGGGGTCAGCCGGATCGTCCCGTTGGCGAAGTCAGGCCAAGAGCCTGGGGCAGTAAGGTTGCAGCTTTGTGGCGCAGGGTTTCACGCTTGCGAAAAGCCGAGCGATGTTTGCTGTCCACTTGTGCCATGTCGCGCGCAGGCTCGCGTACCGGAAGTTCGAAAAAACCGTCGTTGCCGAGTGTGCCGTGGCAGTCCAGCCAGAAGCTGTCGTAGTCGGCCTTGATTTTGTCGGCTCGCCCGGCGAAAGGGTGGGTCGCATTGGCAACACCTTGCAGGCGCGTGACGCCGATGCATTTGGTGTAGCCAAGGAGGATGGAAAGCAGCAAATTCTTGGGGCGCAGGCCGTGGCATTGTCGGGTCAGTTCGCGCACGGCTTCGCGGCCAAGTTCGTGGGCTGCGCCTTGCAGGCAGCCGAACAGCAGGCGCTTGCCGTTGTCGGCGATGGTGAATATCAGCGAAGACAGCGGCCGATCCTGTGCGTCCAGCAGGTACAGCGCCAACTCTCCCTCGCGGCCGCGCCCGACCGGGCGGCACAACGCCACCGTGATGAGGGTGTCATCCTTGAGCGCCAGTTGACCGATGGGGCAGCGACCGTGCAGGTAGATCTGTTCGACCAGCGCAGGTGGGAAATGGGCCAGGACGTAGGTGTAGTGGTCGCGCATGATCGCGTAACTGGCGGCGGCGCTCAGGCGGCGATTGATGTAGGCGTGCTGCGGACGTTCCAGAAGGCGTGGGTCGTGTGCCAGCATGGCGCACAGGCGCGGGTCGGCGTAGATGAAAGCCAGCCATGCCGAGTGCAAACGGTAATGCGACAGACTGCGCAGCGTGTATTTGGCCGCTTGCAGCGCGCGTTTTGGCATGGCACCGCGCCAATCGGTGCGGTTGCGCAGAGAGCGCAAAAAATGACGCATGGGGAGGGGCTCGGGCAAGACGCGCGGAGATTAACCCGGTTGTCTTAGCGAACCCTTACTTTGCTTCAATACAATGATGCTGATCCCGGCGGGCGCGTCTTGAAACGTTTGTGTACCCACAGGTATTGCGCGGGTGCTGCGCGCACCATGGCCTCGATGGCCTGGTTGATGCGCGCGGTGTCGGCGCCGGCGTCCGCGCTCGGGAAATCGGCCAAGGGGGCTTCCAGGCGCAACGTGTAGCTGCCATCGGCTTCGCGGCGGTGAAAAAACGGGATGACCTCGGCGCGACCCAGTCGGGCCAGGTGATGGGTGGCGGTGATGGTCGCCGCGGGTACACCGAAGAACGGCACGAACACGTTGTCCTTGCCGCCCATGTCCTGATCCGGCGCGTACCACACGATGCCGCCGTCGCGCAGGTATTTGACGGTGCCGCGCAGGTCGTACTTGTCGAACATGGCGTCGGCGTAGTCCAGCCGCGCGCGCAGCACCAGCCATTCGAACACGGTCGAATCCATGCGCCGATACATGGCGGCGATGCGGAGGCGGCGCGACACCATGCGCGCGCACAGTTCCAGATGCGAGAAGTGCCCGCCGACCAGCAGCACGCCGTGGCCGCGCGCGCGCGCCGCGTGCAGGTGCTCCAGCCCTTCGAGGCGGGCCGGGATGCGTCCGATGGCGCGGTCGCTGCCGAGCCAGCCCATGGCAAATTCCACTGGCATCATGCCCAGTTCGCGCATGTGCGTGTCCAATAGCTGGCGTTGTGCGGTGGCGTCAAGTTGCGGAAAGCACAGGCTGATGTTGCGTTTGGCGGTCTTGCGGCGCTGGTTGCGGATGCGCACCGTCACATGGCCGAGGCCGCGGCCCAAGCCGTAAAGAACTGGCCACGGCAGACGCGCCAGCAGCCACATCAGACCGGCGCCACACCATGCCGGCCACTGGCGTGGAGCCAGCAGGGCGGCGTGAAAGCGGGGTCGGGTGGCGCCAGGCATGGGTGGGTAATTGTAGTTGATGAGCGCGCTGTAGCCGATGCGCGTGCCGCGCTCAGTCCGCGTACACGTCGGGCAGACCCGGCGGGCGCGTCTTGAAGCGCTTGTGCGCCCACAGGTATTGCGCGGGTGCCTCGCGCACCATGGCTTCGATAACCTGGTTGATGCGCGCGGTGTCGGCGGTGGCGTCGGTTGACGGAAAGGCATCCAGCGGCGCGTTCAGCCGGATCACGTAACGGCCGTCGGCGGTACGTTGGCAGAAGAACGGAACAACCTGCGCGCGGCCCAATCGGACCAGGTGATGGGTGGCGGTGATGGTTGCCGTCGGGATGCCGAAAAACGGCACGAATACATGATCCTTGCTGCGCATGTCCTGATCCGGGGCGTACCACAGGACGCCGCCCGCACGCAGGTACTTGATGGTGTCGCGAAGGTCATCCTTGTCGAACATGGCCAATCCGTGGTGGCGCCTTGCACGGGCCACCAACCAGTCGATCACCGGCGAGTTCAGACGTCGATACATGGCGCCGACCGGTGCATGCCGAGCCAGCACGCGCATGCAGGTTTCCATATGCGCGAAGTGGCCGGCGAGAAGCAGCACGCCCTGGCCACGATCGTGCGCCTCACGGAGGTGTTGCAGGCCCTCGATACACACCGGCGTGCGGGCGATGGCTCGATCACTGCCCAGACAGCCGAACACGAACGAGGCCAGCATGGCGCCCAGTTCGTGCATGTTGGCGTTTACCAGTGCGCGTTGCGCGCAGGCATCCAGTTGCGGAAAACACAGGCTGATGTTGCGGGCAGCGATGCGCCGGCGACTGTTGTCGACCCGTGCCAGGACCGTACCGACGCTGCTTCCCAGTCCAAACAGGATCACGCGTGGCAGACAGGCCAGCAGGCGCACGACACCCACGCCGCACCATGCCGGCCAGTGGCGTGGCGCGATGAGTCGGAGGGTCAGGCAAGGAAGGGTTGTACCGGGCATGCCATGTTGATTCTAGCCGAGGCCGGATGCCTCTTAGGCACAAACCGGGGTCGACAATGCTGCTCTTGACGATGACACGACGTGCACGGCGGATCGGGTTCGTGGCATACGTCGCGACAACTTGCTCCCTATACTTGGCCGCACCGTTCGGCTCGCATCGTGGGAATCGATTTGCGCTTTCTGTATACCTTGGCTTTGTATCTGGCCCTGCCGGTGCTGCTGTTGCGCCTGGCGGCGCGTGGCTTGCGCTACGGTGGCTATCATCGGCGCTGGCCGGAACGCTTCGGTTTCTTTCGCGCGCCGAATCTTGCTGGCAGTCTCTGGGTGCATGCCGTGTCCCTGGGCGAGGTGAATGCCGCCGAGCCACTTATCAAGGCCATGATGCGGCGCTATCCGCAATGGCCGATGGTGGTGACGACCGGCACGCCGACCGGATCGGATCGCGTCCGCCAGTTGTTTGGCGATCGCGTGTTTCATGTCTACCTGCCGTTCGATCTGCCGTTTGCAGTCTGGCGGTTCCTGCGCCACATCCGTCCACATCTGGGCGTGATCGTGGAGACCGAGATCTGGCCGAATCTGTATCTGGCCTGCCATCGACGCGGGATTCCTTTGATCATTGCCAATGCACGTCTGTCGCGGCGCTCGGTGCGTGGCTACGCGCCGGTACAGGCGATGCTGAAGACGGCACTTGGATGTGTGCGCCATGTGGCCGCGCAGTCGCGTCTGGATGCGGCCCGTTATCGCCTGCTGGGTGCCTACGGCACACGGGTGAGCGTGGTCGGCAATCTCAAATTCGACATGCCGATATCGCCTCAGTTGCAGGAAAGAGGGTTGGCCATGCGTTCGGAATGGGGAGCGCGGCGACCGGTGTGGATCGCCGCAAGCACGCACGAAGGCGAGGAACTGGCCGCGCTCAAGGCCCATCTTGACGTGCTCAAACGGCTGCCCGATGCCTTGTTGCTGCTGGCGCCCCGGCATCCCGAACGGTTCCGTGCGGTCGAGCAACTGGTGCGCGCGCAGGGCTTCCGTCTGACGACGCGGCAACAGGATGGGTTGCCCGATACCGCGTCGCAGTGCTTCCTGATCGATGCCATGGGCGAGCTGATGCTGTTTTATGCGGCTGCAGACGTTGCCTTTGTCGGTGGCAGTCTGGTGCGCATAGGCGGCCACAATGTGCTGGAGCCCGCGGCCCTGGGCAAACCCGTGCTGATGGGTCCGCATACCTTCAATTTCGAGGGCATTACGGACATGCTGGTCAAACGCGGTGCGGCATGCCGTGTCGATTCGGCCACGACGATCGGCACGGCGGTGCTGGATCTGTTGAGTGACCATGCGCGGCGTCAGGAAATGGGGCACGTGGCGCGCGCGGCGTTCGAGCAACAACGAGGTGCCGTTGACCGCGTCATGGCGTTGGTGGACGAAGCCTTGGCCAACCCCGGACCTCCCGGGGTCGGCTGACAGGCGTTCTCAACCCGCAGACGCTGGCGACGGGCTTGCGTTGGTGCCTTGTGCGGCAGCATTGCCGCCGGCGGGCAGGAGCTTGTCTTGCACGTCGCTGGCCGGTTCCAGCAGGGCGCTGACGTGTTTCAGGTCATCCACGCTCAAAGTGCCGGCGGCTTGCTCCAGCAGCAGTTTATTGAGGATGAAGTTGTGGCGGGCCTGCGAGTATTGCTGGCGTGACGACATCAATGTTTGTTGTGCCAACAGCACGTCGACGATGGTTTCGGTACCGACCAGAAAGCCGGCCTGGGTCGCCTTCAGGGCGCTTTCCGAGGAGAGCAAAGCCTGCTTGGCGGCCTCGACCTGGCTGATGCCCGACGAGACCGAGCGGAAGTAGTTGCGGGTGTTGCGTACCACTTGGCGGCGTTGCTGGATCAAGGCGGCCTGGGCCGAGTCGCGGCGATAGATGGCACTTTCGATACCTGCGCGCGTACTGCCACCGCTGAAGATCGGAACACTCACGCTAAGGTTGATCGAGCTACCGGCCTGCGTGCGTTTGTAAGGGCCATTTTCGGCCCAATTGGCACCCTTGCCGCTGTAGCCGAGGGATGCGTCCAGGGTTGGCAGTCGTGCGTCGCGGGCAGCCGACACGGAATGGTCGGCGGCTTCCACGTTGAACTGCTGGGCGAGGATGTTGGGATTGTTGATTTTGGCCTGTGTCACCCACGTATGCAGGTTGTTCGGCGTGGGCGGGGACATCGGCAGGGTGTCGGACAGCACTTCCAGGTTTTTCACCGGGTGGCCGGTGATCTGGGTCAGCGCCTCGCGGGAATCGCTGAGCGTGTTTTGTGCCGTGATCAGCTGGGCCTGGGCCGATTCGTAATTTGCCTTGGAATCCTGCACGGCGGTGATCGCCGACAGCCCGACCTTGAAGCGTTGCTCGGCCTGGTCATATTGGCGCTTCAAGGCGTCGACATTGGCCTGGTTGAAGGCCACGTCGTCGCGGGCGGTCAATACGTTGAAGTAGGCCGTGGCCACGCGGATGATGAGATCCTGCAGGTTGGCTTGATAGGTAGCATCGGCGCTGGCAGCCTGGGCCTTGGCGGCGCTGAGGTTGGCATATTTGCTGAAATCGAGGATGGTCTGGTTGAGGGTGACGCTCCAGCCGCGGCCGCGCGAGTAGCCGCCGTTGCCGGAAGTCTGCACGACGTGGCCATTCTGGATGGTTGCCTGACTGCCACCACCGCCGTATGTCCGGCTCTGGCCGATGCTCCAGCTGGCGCTGAGACTGGGCAGCAGGCTGGCGCGCGAGGACACCACGCCTTCATCGGAAATGTTGCGGGATGCCACTTGTTGCGCCAGCGTGGGATCGTTGATCAGGGCCTGCTGGTAGGCTTGCATGAGGGTTTCACCACTGCTGCCGGCGATTGCAGTGCTGCCGGCGCTTTGCGCCAGTGCCAGCATGGGGGTCACGGCCAAGGCCACGGCCAGTGGCAACAATTTCATGGTACGGGATTTCATGGGCTGCAATTCCTTGTTGGGGATGACGGATGCCGTCAAAGCATGAACGCGGCTGTCGGTGCCGCGTGTACCAGATAGGGAAGGTCGGTCTCGAACAGGCTTTGCGCACGAAAGCTGCCGTCCGCTTGCGGACGCACCAATTGCGCGACCATGACCGGCGAGTGTCCGGTGACGACGAAGGCACGGCCACCGGGTTTGAGCCAACCCAGCATGCGTTCGGGCAGGTCCGGCGTGGCGCCGCTGACGACCACCACGTCGAAACGTCCCGCGGGCTGATAGTCGTGCATGACTTCGCCGTTTTCCAGCGTGACGTTGGTGATGCCGGCCTGAGCCAGACGTGTTCGCGCCGCATCGGTGAAATCCGCATGCAGGTCAACGCTGGTGACGTGCTGGGCCAGGCAGGCCATGCAGGCCGTGAGGTAACCCGAACCCGTGCCGACTTCCAGCACGGAGTCGTCGGCAGAGAGCGCCAGCGCCTGCAGCAGGCGACCCTCGACCACGGGCTTGAGCATGACCTCGCCGTGGCCAAGTGGCAGTGCCATGTCGGCAAAAGCCATGTTGCGGTAGCGTTCGGGCACGAAATGCTCGCGTTGCACGCGTCCGAGCGCGTCCAGCACGTCCATGTCCACCACGTCCCAGGCGCGGACCTGCTGGTCGATCATGTTCTGTCGCGCCTGCTCAATATTCAATGTCATGCGAGGTACCCGAGGATCAAGCCGGAAAGCCGAAAAGCATAGGTGTTGGGGGAAACCGCGGCAATGCCGGCCAAGCCTTGTCTGCCGTGGCCCAGATTGCCGTTCACCGGTCATCTGGCGAAGTGCCGGAAGTCATCACGCAGCCATGACGCACGTCATGTGTCGCGCCGATTCAGGCGCTGAGGCGCAGTCGCCGCCCCCGCGTAGCGGGGAATTGGCCAGGCAACAGATGCATGGCATGCGTGATGGCTTGATCGAGGGCGGCGTCCAGGCGCTGGATGCGTGTCGCCAGCCGGGTGTCGCCACGGCTGGATGCCGCCAGGGACAGCCAGGCAAGCCAGCGCGCGAGGCGATCATGCTCGACGGCATCAAGCAGGCCCCAAGTGGTGCGCTCGATGAAGTGTACTTGTCGGGAGTCGGTGCCGCGCTCCAGCCATTGCGCCAGGGTACGTTGGGCCTGGCGGTAGGCCGGACTCAATGTGATGCCGGTCGGAATGATGTCGAGGGACATGGGCTAGAGTATCCGATGAACAGGGCTGCAAATAAATGAACTGCGGCGTATAATATGGCAAACGACGGGCATCTGTGAAGTGGTTACTGCAACGACATCCAAAACCCAGGGACCGGGGCGACCCAAGGACATGGAAAAACGCGCCGCCATCCTTGCGGCGGCTATTGACCTGTTCACCCATCAGGGCTTCGAGGGCACCAGCATGGATGCCGTGGCTTCGGCGGCGGGGGTGTCCAAGCTCACCGTCTACAGCCATTACGGCGACAAGGACAATCTGTTCCGCGAGGTGGTGCGCACGCATACCCAGGAGCTGCTGCCGGAACACACGTACCGTTTCGATCCGGCCGCCGACATACGCGAAAACCTGTTGCGCGTGGCGCTGACCCACGTGCGCATCGATTGTGATCGCCAATCGGTCGGCGCGATCCGTGCCATCCTCGGCGATTGCCGTCATGGCCATCCGCGTTATGGCCGCCTGATCTGGGAAGAAGGTGCCATGCGTACCCATCGTCTGATCGAGCAATTGCTGGTGCAGGCCGTGCAGGCCGGGTGTCTTGCCATCGACGACCCTTCGCGGGCCGCCGACCAGTTCTTGGCGCTGGTCAAGGGCAATCTGCTGTGGAAGCGTTTGTTCGGCTGCATCGAAAGCGACAAGAATTACGCCGTCGAGCTGGAAGCCAATGCGCGCGCCGGCGTGGACATGTTCCTGCGCGCCTATTTGCCGCGCTGAGTTTGCGGTCCTCGCATCCGCCCCCGCTTCGTGCTTGAATGGGCGCATTGAAGCGGGGGTGCTGGCACGTCTGGCTGAGAAAAACCCTTCGAACCTGATCCGGTTAGCACCGGTGTAGGGAGCTTCGCCGCATGCCCATGGCGTGTCCGGTGCCGTCGCTTTGAGTTGTCGGGTGCTTGCTGCCCCGGGTCGCCGTGTCCGCGGACGCGACGTTTGCTCCTATCAGATGCCCCATCGGACCGATGCCCATGAATGCCCAACTGACCGATCTTGCGCGCGATGCGCAGAAACTGTCTGCCACCGTTACCCGTCCACTGGCCGGATCGCGCAAGATCCACGTAGAGGGCAGTCGCGATGGCATTCGCGTGCCCATGCGCGAAATCCTGCAGGACGACACGCCGGCCATGTTCGGCGTGGAGAAGAATCCGCCAATCACGGTCTACGACACCTCCGGCCCGTACACCGATCCGGATTACCGCGTGGACCTGAGCGTTGGCCTGCCGGCGCTGCGCACTGCCTGGATCGAGGCGCGCGGCGATACCGAATTGCTGGATGGGCGCAGCTCCGAGTTTGCGCGTCGGCATGCCGATGCGCCCTCGCTGGCGCCGGTGCGCTTTCCGACCCTGCCCACGCCGCGTCGTGCCAAGGCCGGCGCCAACGTCACGCAGATGCACTACGCGCGCCAGGGCATCGTGACGCCGGAAATGGAATACATCGCCATTCGCGAAAACCAGCGGCTGGAAGCGTTGCTCGACTCCGCGCTGGCCACCCAGCATCCGGGCCAGTCCCATGGCGCGGCCTTGCCGGCCCGCATCACGCCCGAGTTCGTGCGCGACGAGGTGGCTCGTGGTCGCGCCATCATTCCGGCCAACATCAATCACCCCGAATCCGAGCCGATGATCATCGGCCGCAACTTCCTCACCAAGATCAACGCCAACATCGGCAACAGCGCGGTGTCTTCGTCCATTGCCGAGGAAGTGGAGAAAATGGTGTGGTCGATTCGCTGGGGTGGCGACACCGTGATGGATCTGTCCACCGGCAAGCACATCCACGAAACGCGCGAATGGATCATCCGCAACTCGCCCGTGCCGATCGGTACCGTGCCGATTTATCAGGCGCTGGAAAAGACCGGCGGCGTGGCCGAGGACCTGACCTGGGAGCTGTTCCGCGACACCTTGATCGAACAGGCCGAGCAGGGCGTGGATTACTTCACCATCCACGCCGGCGTGTTGCTGCGTTTCGTGCCGCTCACGGCCCGGCGCGTCACCGGCATCGTCAGTCGCGGCGGCTCGATCATGGCCAAGTGGTGTCTGGCGCATCACAGGGAATCGTTCCTGTACACGCATTTCGAAGACATCTGCGAGATCATGCAGGCGTATGACGTGTCCTTCAGTCTCGGCGATGGCTTGCGCCCCGGCTCGGTCGCCGATGCCAACGACGAGGCCCAGTTCGCCGAGCTCGACACCTTGGGCGAGCTGACCGAGCTGGCCTGGAAGCACGACGTGCAGGTGATGATCGAAGGCCCCGGCCACGTGCCCATGCACCTCATCAAGGAGAACATGGACCGCCAGCTGGAGAAGTGCCACGAGGCGCCGTTCTACACGCTCGGGCCGCTGACCACGGACATCGCGCCCGGCTACGACCACATCACCAGCGCCATCGGCGCGGCCATGATCGGCTGGTTCGGCACGGCCATGCTGTGCTACGTCACGCCCAAGGAACATCTGGGTTTGCCCGACCGCAAGGACGTGCGCGAAGGCATCGTCGCCTACAAGATCGCGGCGCACGCGGCGGACTTGGCCAAAGGCCATCCGGGCGCGCAGATTCGCGACAACGCGCTCTCCAAGGCGCGCTTCGAATTCCGTTGGGACGATCAGTTCAACCTCGGCCTCGACCCCGAGCGGGCGCGCGAATTCCACGACGAGACCTTGCCCAAGGACGCGCACAAGAGCGCGCATTTCTGCTCCATGTGCGGTCCCAAGTTCTGCTCGATGAAGATCACTCAGGACGTGCGCGACTATGCCGCCGAGCACGGCATGGAAATCACCGAGGTGGTGGACGAAGGCATGGCGGAAAAGGCCGCCGAGTTCCGCGACAAGGGCAGCGAAGTGTACCAGCGCGACTGATGCGGCCAGTCTGCGACTTCCTGCTCGACCGGTCAGGGAGTCGCAGGCGAGCCGGTTTGCAGCACGCGGTCGCCCACGATCACGACATCGGCCGGGCGCTTGGCGAACAGGCCAACCGTGACCACGCCGGCGATCTGGTTGAGTTCGGCTTCCATGGTCACCGGGTCGGTGATCTGCCAGTCGTGCACGTCGATGATCCAGTTGCCGTTGTCGGTGACCACGCCGCTGCGCCAGACCGGTCGGCCCTGACGGTTGTAGATTTCGCGCGCGATGTGGCTGCGTGCCATCGGGATCACCTCGATCGGCAGCGGAAAGCGGCCGAGCACGTCAACCTGTTTGGACGGGTCGATGATGCACACGAACTTTTCCGCGACGGCGGCGCAGATTTTTTCGCGCGTCAGTGCGGCGCCGCCGCCCTTGATGAGATGCTGCTGTGGATCGCACTCGTCGGCGCCGTCGATGTAGACCGGCACGGGGCCGGCGGCGTTCAAGTCGTACACGCGAATGCCATGCTGTTCAAGCAGGCGCGTGGAGGCTTCCGAGCTCGACACGGCGCCATCGATGCGGTGTTTGATCGCGGCCAGCTCTTCGATGAAATAGGCCACCGTGGAACCGGTGCCGACGCCGACGATGGTGTTGTCCTCGACGTAGCGAATGGCGGTCTTGGCGGCGAGACGTTTCTGTTCGTTCTGGGTCATGGTTGCGGTTTGCTGATGGGTGACGACAGGGCGGTCATTCCAGACCGAGTATGAAATCCCAGGACGGTTTGTCGACCGGCATCACCGACAGGCGGTTGCCGCGCCGCACCAAGGCGAAATCGATCAGTTCGGGACAAGCCTTGAGCTCGTCCAGCGTGATGGTGCGTTTCAATTTGCGCACGAAGGCCATGTCCACCAGCACCCAGCGCGGATCCTCGCGCGAGCTGCCGGCATCGAAATGGGCGTTGTCGGGATCGAACTGGGTCGGGTCGGGATAGGCGACGCAGGCCACGCGTGCCAAACCCACGATGCCGGGTTCGGTGCAGTTGGAATGATAGAAAAACACCTTGTCGCCGACGCGCATGCCGTCACGCATGAAGTTGCGCGCCTGGTAGTTGCGCACACCATCCCATGGTTCGCGTTTTTTGCGTTGCAGATCGTCGATGGAAAATGCCGAAGGTTCGCTTTTGACCAGCCAATGATTCATGGAGCGTCGGGTTCCGTGCAGTCGATGAGTTCGCGCTCGGTGGCGATGTAGTCCAAGCGTACATCCCAAGGCGCGGCGTCGATCGCCTCCAGCTCCTGGAAAGCGTAGCCGATGCCGATCAGCAACGGCGTGGCTGGGCGTTGTTCCTCGCGCAGGAAGGCAAAACTCGCGTCGTAATAGCCACCGCCGAAACCCAGACGGTGGCCGCGGCGATCGAAGCCGACCAAGGGCACCAGCACCACGTCCATCAGATTGGGCGGCAGGGCATGTTCGCGCGCTTCGGGCTCGGGAATGCCGTAATGGTTGGGCGTGATCGCATCGCCGACCTGCCACGGCGCAAAGCGCAATTGCCGCTCGGGGCCGATGACGGGCAAGTGGAATTGCTGGCCGCGCTCGGCCATTGGCGCCAGCACCAGATTCAGCGGCAGCTCGCCGGCGTGGGCCCAATAGCCGGCGATGCGCTCATCGACCAAAAATTCGGGCAACTGCCCAAGGCTGTGGCGCAGACCCTGTGCGGCGCGCAGGCGTTCGCTGGCGCCCAGCGCGCGACGTTGCGCGCTCAGCTGGTCACGCAGGCTCTGGCGTTGGGCGTGCATGTCGGACATCGGGCTCCCGGAGTCGTGACAGTGGGGGTGGCAGGCCGCATGGAACGGCGCCCGCCCGGAGTCACCGGACGGGCGCATGAAAGGGGGCGTTCTCCGCAATGCCGATGTCCGCCAGACGACCTTGATCCTCCGGGATCAGGTGGGTGGGCTCACGAGACGGGCAGGCTTTCCGTTCATGACGGATTTGCACAGGCACCCCGAATGTCGCCGACCCGGGTCGCATAACAGGAACAAGGCAAATGTATGCGCGAACTGTCGTACACCACCGAGAACGCCGTGAAGCCATTCTACCCCGACGCGACGAAGATGCCAGCAGCCATCAGCGTGAGGCTGTTGGGGAGTCGGATATCCAGGATCCCGGAATGGCCGGAAGCTGCCGCTGCCTGTGACAGCGCATCAAGCTGCGACGGGCTGTGCCTGCCGGTCGGGCAGGGATGGCAGTGAGAGCAAAAGCAATGCCAGCGCGACCCCCATGCCCGCCAATCTCCCATCGTCTGATACACGGTCGCATCGTGCGTTACCGGGGCCGTCACGAACACAGTGGCGAACGGTGTGGAGTCGCTGCTTGCTTGCCCGAGGATGCGGCCACGATCATACCGCAGCGTTTGTGACAACAGCGGGTGTCATGCCGTGGCTCATCGCTGTCAGGAAGCACACGCTTCCACCAGGCATGCCACAGGGTGTGAAGGATTTGCGTTGCGCGGATCAGGACGGGCTTACAACGGCGTGGGCACGCGCTCAAGCACCGCATCAAGCTTGTGCCGAAGCCGGGTCAGGCTGCCGGCCAGCTGGTTGACCTGAGTCAGCTGATGCGTGCGCAGGTCCAGCAGTTCGTGGGCGATGTCGACGGCGGCCAGCACGGCCAGGCGATCGAAGCCGGGGGTCTTGGCGGCCTGACGCAGCTTGCGCATGCGCGCATCGAGGAAGGCGGCGGCTTCGAGCAGGCCGTCGCGCTCTTCCGGTTCGCAGGCGACCAGGAATTCGCGGTCGATCAGCTTGATGGATACCGGTTCACTCATGGCCGACCCCCTGCGGTCAACTGTTGTTTTCCAGCGATTTGAGCCGCTGGATCATGGCCTCGACGCGGCTGCGTGCCTGCTCGTTGCGGGCCATGAGGTTGGCGCGCTCGCCGGAGAGCTGCTCCTGACTGTGGCGCAGACCGCGGTTTTCGTCGTTCAGGCGGCCAAGCGTGTCCAGCAGCCGGTCGACCGTGGACTCGAGGGAGGCGATTTCGGCGGCAAGCGGATCGAGAACGCTCATTGGCTTGACTATAGCAGGTGGCGATGTCGTTGCATTATGGCGCACGAAACTCGCGTGCAGGCAAGTGCGCCGTCACGCTCTGGCCGATCCGTCGCGCGGATGCCAAAATGACGCGGCAACGATACGGGACGAACCGTGGACGCTTCCATCACCTATGCCGATCTCACCGCAGCCAGGGCGCAGACACTCGTGACGACCAGCGCGAGCGAGCTGCACGGCCTCGTGATCGGCTATGTGTGCGGCGGTGGTCGCGCGCATGGAGTTCACCTGCTGCAGGCCCTGCAGCTGGACAGCGACGATATTGCCGTCGACAGCATCCTGGCTGGCCAGCTGGAGCACGTGCGTGCGGACACCGACAGGCAGCTTGTCGAATTGCATCCCGCCATCGAGCCGCTGCTGCCACCGGATGCGCGGCCCGTGGCCGAACGTGCCGATGCCATGATCGACTGGACAAGGGGATTTCTCGGCGGATTCGGCTTGGCCGGAGCTGGTGATGTGGAGCTTTCGGCAGACGGTCGCGAGGTGCTGAACGATCTGGGTGACATCGCCGCCTCGACCCTGACCGTGGCAGGGCCCGATGAATCGGCGGGTGAGGATGACGAAAGTGCCCTGATGGAGTTGACGGAATTCGTGCGCATCGGTGGGTTGTTGCTGCATGCCGAAGTGGCGGTCGCCGCCCGCGTTCGAGGCGAAAGGCACTGATGAGCGCCGAACAGGGGAAACGGATGGCAGGGCCTGCGCTGGCCGGCATTCCGATGGCCGAATTCGCGCGCCGCCGCCGTCAGCTGATGCGCATGGCTGGCCCCGACGCGGCCTTGCTGGTGGCGGCATCCCCGGAACGCATGCGCAATGCCGACGCGGCCTGGCCGTATCGGCAGGATTCGGATTTTCACTACCTCGTCGGCTTTCCCGAGCCGCAGGCGCTGCTGGCGTTGTTGCCGGGCCGCGCGCATGGCGAGGCGATCCTGTTTTGTCGCGAACGCGATGCCGATGTCGAGCGGCTGCATGGCCCGCGCATTGGCACAGAGGCGGCCGTCGCCGATTATGGCGTGGACGATGCATTCCCGATCGATGATGCGGACGACATCCTGCCCGGCATGCTCGAAGGCCGCGCGCGCGTGTATTGCCACTTCGGTCGCGACGTCGAATTCGACGGCCACCTGCTGGCGTGGATGCGCCGGCTGCGCGCGTTGCGTGGCGGTGGCGTGGTGCCCAAGGAATTCGTCGCGCTGGGGCATCTGTTGCACGACCTGCGTCTGTACAAATCACCGGCCGAACGCAAGTTGATGCGCACGGCGGCAGCCATCGCCACGCAGGCGCATCTGGCCGCGATGCGCGTGGCGCGGCCGGGCGCGGCCGAGTACGAAGTGGAGGCCGAGCTGGTGCGCACGCTGCGCGCGCATGGCGTGGTGCCGTCGTTTCCGCCCACCGTGGCATGCGGCGCCAATGCCTGCATCGCGCACTATCAGGCCAATCGTGCGCCGCTGGCCGATGGCGCGCTGTTGCTGATCGATGCCGGTGCCGAGGTCGGCTGCTACGCCTCGGACATGGCGCGCACGTTTCCCGTCAACGGGCGTTTCAACCGCGAGCAGCGTGCCTTGTACGAGGTGGTGTGGACGGCGCAGCAGGTCGCCATCGACAGCGTGCGCCCCGGCCAGCCGTTCGATGCGGCGCATCGCGCGGCGGTGCGCGTGCTGACCGAAGGCTTGTGTGCGTTGAAGCTGCTGCGTGGCGGTGCGAACGCCGCCATCGAAAGCGGCGCGTATCGCCAGTTCTTTCCGTACAAGACCGGCCACTGGCTGGGCCTGGACGTGCACGACGTCGGCGACTACCGCGTCGACGAGCAATCGCGCCTGCTCGAACCGGGCATGGCCTTGACCGTCGAGCCGGGCCTGTACATTCCGCCGGACATGACGGACGTGCCCGAACGCTGGCGTGGCATCGGCATTCGCATCGAGGACGACGTCGTGGTCACGCGCACCGGCCACGAGGTATTGACGGCCGCGCTGCCCAGCGAGGCGGGTGCGGTCGAGACGCTGTTGGCCGGGCGCTGAAGCCTTCGGGCTGGTTGCAGCGCGGGGTGTCGCCGATCTGCGGCGCTCGGCATGATTGGCTACACTGCGAGGATGGGGGCCGGCATGTGACCGGTGGGGTGCACCGAACGATGACATCCGACAAGCCGGGTTTTTTCGAAGAACTCAAGCGGCGCCATGTGTGGCGGGTTGTGGTCGCGTACGCAATCGCCGCGTGGCTGATCGTGCAGATCGCAACGCAGGTGTTTCCGTTCTTCAAGATTCCCGATTGGGGCGTGCGGCTGGTGGTGATCTTGGTCGTGATCGGCTTTCCGGTCGTGGTGGTGTGGTCGTGGATCTACGAAGTGACGCCCGAAGGCATCCGCCGCACCGCGCCCGCGGGCTCACCCGAGGCACGCCCGGAATACGCGACGCGTTCCATCGGCCGCAAGCTCAACACCGTGATCATCACCGTGCTGGTGCTGGCGGTCGCGCTGATGGGCTGGCGGTTGCTGGTGCTGCGGCGTGCACCGGCACCGGCCGTGGCAAGGGCTGCCGCCCCATCAGCGCCGCCGATATCTGCCAAGGCCGCGCCGAAGACATCC
>DASVGO010000057.1:0-124681 GCA_036379495.1 Rhodanobacteraceae bacterium
TTGCCCGAGCCGGACGGCCCCATCAAGGCCAGAAAGTCGCCCTCGTTCACCGTCAAATTGACGTGGTGCAACACCTCCACCTTCTGCTTGCCGCGGGTGTAGGTCTTGGACAAATCCGCGATTTCAATCAATGCGCTCATCACGTGTTCCTCGTTGCCCTTGTCGGGCGCAGTCTTCATGCGTCATCGGGACGGATCAAACACGGCGCATGCCCACATCCGTGTTTGGCCGTCCATCGCTTCACGGTGATGTTGTCGTCACCTTCACCCGCATGCCACCGGCCAACTTGGCGGGCGGCGTCGCCACCACCTCGGTGCCGGCGGCCACGCCGTGTGGCAGCAGCTTCATGTCGCCATAGGTTTGTTGCGCGGGCGTCACGTTCACGGCCTCGGCCTTGTTGCCATGGACTTCGAACACCACCTGCCTGTGGCCGCGTTCGACAATGGCACTGGCAGGCACCAGCACACCCTTGGGCACCGCCGTCACCTGCTTGCGCGTGGCCTCCAGGAACGTCACGCGCACGCCCATGTTGGGAATGATGCGTGCATCTTTGTGGTCCAGCGCCACACGCACCTTGACCGTCGCCTTGCCCTTGTCGGCCGTCGGCACGATGGCGATCACGTGGGCGGGAATCTTCCAGTCGGGATAGGCATCGAGCACCGCCGTGGCCGGCATGTTCGGCTTGACGCGGCTGATGTAGGCCTCGTTGACGTCGACATCCACTTCCAGCGAATTCATGTCGACGATGGTGGCGATGCCGGTCACGGTGAAGCCACCGCCGGCTGCCGACGGCGCCACGATCTCGCCCACCTGCGCACTTTTCTGCGTCACGACGCCGGCAAACGGCGCACGCACGAAGGTGTAGTCGTAATTGACCTGGGCCATGTTTTGCTGGGCCAGGGCCATCTTGACCTGTGCACGCTGGGCGGTGATTTGCGCCTGGAGATCGGCCACCTTGGTCGTGGCCTGCTGCGCCTGCTGGGCAGAGACCAGATGCTCGGCCACCAGCGTGTTTTGTCGCTTGGCCTCGCGCACGGCCTGGGCTGCCTCGATACTCAACTCGTTCAAGGTGGCTCGCGCATTGAGCACGCCGGCCTTGGCCGAGTTGAGCTGCGCCTGCTGCGAGCTGCTGTTCAGGGTGGCCAGGATCTGGCCTTGTTTGACATGGTCGCCTTCCTCGATGCGCACACTGGTCAGCGTGCCCACGATCTGCGCCGACACCGTCGCCTCGCGCCGTGCGGTGACATAACCCGTGGCCTGCAACACCGCACCTTGCGTATTGTTGGTCGAAGGCGCAATGACCGCCACCACCTGCACGGTCAAGGCACGCGCTTGTGTCCACCACCATCCGCCCCCAAGCACGATCGCCAGCAGCACGACCACGGCCACGATGATCCATGGCCAACGGCGTGGCGCATCGTCATCATCACGATGACTGCGCTCGATCCGCAGCTCTTTCAGCAAGTCGCCATTGTTGTCCACGTCCACTCCCATGTCGATCTCCGTCGGCAGCGATGGGCACAGCATGCCCTGACCCACCCGCAGCGATAAGATGAAATCATCAAGCAACGCTGGTGACAGATGTCACGCGCGCCAAGCGTAACGGCACGCAACAGCATGCGACAGTGCCGACCGTCGGGGTGTCATGTGTCATGGGGCAACCTGCACATGAAAGGTTGCCATCAGGAAATTACCGGACAGACTTCACGCCCGTCGCCGCGCCACCTGGGCAACATCGGCCAGTGCCCGGCGCCAGGCCAGCGCCAAACGCTCGACGGCGGCATCGAGCAAGGTTTCGGGAACGGCCGCGTAATGCAGCAACAAGGTGACATGTGCCGGCTTGTCGAAAAACCAGTCCGCGGCCGACTGCAACAGCAGGCCGACGCGCATGGCTTCTTCGCGCAACACGGTCATCCAGGTAGCGTCCAATCTCTTGAGATGCGCCAAAAGCTGCCCGGATACGGCCAAACCCTGCACCTCGATCGAGGTACCAAAGTGGCGGTACAAGGCATCCATGAAGATCTGATGCTTGCGCGCCAGCTGTTGTGACAGACGCCGCAGGCCACGCAAGTATTCGCCTTCGGCAAGATAATGCGCCCACGCATGTTGCCGCAGGGCCATGTCATCACGATCGCTGAGTTCCTTGATCGCGAGGAATTTTTCACGCAAGGCCGGCGGCACCACCACGCAGCTCATTTGCAGCGCCGGGTAGACCGTGCGCACGAATCCACTCAGGTAATAGATGACGCGCTCGTGACGATCCAGGCTGACCAGGGCCGGCATGGTGCGCACGCCATGGCGGTAGTCACAATCGACATCCTCTTCGACGATCCAGGTCGGACGGGCATACGCCCAAGCCAGCAAGGCTTCACGACGCGCAGCCGGCATTGCCGCACCGGAGGGCAAATGACAAGTCGGCGCCACGTGCAATACGCGCGCCTCACTCAGCGTGGACGCATGCATGCCGATGTCCAGGCCGTCCGCATCCACCTTGCAGGCCAACACATGTGCACCGGTGGCGGCAAAGGCACTGCGCACACCGGGGTTGCACGGCTCTTCCACGCCGACCACGGCCTGCTCGTCGGCCAGCACGCGGGCGATGAGATTGCGTGCCTGCTGTGCGCTGTTGACGATGATGACGTCTTCGATGTTGGCCACCACGCCGCGTTCGTGATGCAGGTATTCAAGCATTGCCTCGCACAAGGGTCGCGCGCCCGCCGGGCCCGGGGGATCGGGCGGCAAGGAATCCATGGCGCGCACCAGTATCTGGCGCCAGGCTTTCAATCCGCGCACATCGTAGCTGGCCGCCGTGTCAGTCAAATCGATCACGCCAGAGCCACTGCCCGACAATTCGTCGGGCAGATCATCCGCCAGCATGCTGGGCATGCGGGTGGCCAGACGTGACAGTGGCACTTCGGGTGGCTTGTCCATGTCATCCGACAACGAGGGCGCCGACGCATCGAGCCTTCCGGCTTCATGCACCGGTGGCACATCAACCACATAGGTTCCCGAACCGACACGGGTCGTGGTGTAGCCCTCGCCTTCGAGTTGCGCATAGGCCTGCAGGACCACGGTGCGCGAAACGCCGAGCGCCTCGGCGATCGAGCGCGTGCCCGGCAGCCGTTCTCCGGGAGGGAAACGGCCTTCGAGTATGTGTTGGCGAAGGGTGCCGTACACGCGCGTGTACAACGGCCCTTCGCCCATCAGTTCAAGGAGCATGGGCACATCCTGGCGCGTGCTCGTGGGGATAGCCGCGCTCTTCTGAGGCCCACGCCTGCGCGCAAGCCGTACAACCTGTCCCTCCTCCATGCGCCAGTGTATAGAACTTGACCATCCTGCAAAACATGACCAACGGCAGGCGGGGCTCGCAATCTGGCACAACCGGTATCAATCATTTGCGTAAAACCGGTATTGTCGGTTCAATAAATATTTGCAACATTTTGATTGACATAGTGTTTTATGCATTCACAAGGATGCAGCTCCTGCCAGTGGCTTCATCCGGCAAGTAAACAAGTGGTTATTTACCGCCTCCGACCCAAGGCGCACCTTTGCCCGCCGGAGTGATCCCTCTTTGCACTCCGCAAGCGGTGCGTGTCGTCTCAACGACACCATCAACACCTCCACACACAGTCACCTTCACCCGCCATCCACCGGCTGCGACACTCACGGCCGCGGCGGGCCTCTGGGGAGATATCATGAACAGTTGCACCCGCAACAAGACTCTGCCACGCCGCAGCACGCTGGCCTTCGCGCTGGCGCTGGGCTTGGGCGTTTCCGGTTTTGCCTTCGCGCAGTCCACCACCGGCACCATCTTCGGCTCGGCCGCGGTTGCCACCGGCGAGACCGTGACGGTATCGAGCAACAACGGTGTCGTGCGCACCGTCGCGGTCGATGCCAATGGCCAGTACACCGTCGCCAACCTGCCATTGGGCGACTACACCGTGACGTTGAAAAAGAACGGCGCGGTCATCGGTCAGCATTCCAACGTCTCCATCCAGGTTGGCGCCGGCACGCAGGTGAATTTTGCCGCCAGCCAGGGCGCGCAGAGCTTGGGTACCGTCGAGGTGTCGGCCAGCGCCATGCCGCCGATCGACGTGACCAGCGTCAGCTCGTCCACCGTCATCACGGCCCAGCAGCTCAAGCAGTTGCCGGTCGGCCACAGTGCCGAAGCGATCGCCCTGCTTTCTCCGGGCGCCGTGGCCGGCAGCGGCTACTTCGGCAATGCCGTGTCCTTCGGTGGCGCCGGCGTGTCCGAAAACGCCTACTACGTCAATGGTTACAACACCGGTGATCCGCTCAACAACATCGGTGGCTTCACCCTGCCCTACGGCTCGATCGCCCAGCAGCAGACCTACACCGGCGGCTACAGCGCCAAGTACGGTCGCTCCGACGGCGGTGTCATCAACCAGGTGGGCAAGCGCGGCACCAACGAGTGGCATTTTGGCGGCCAGATCAGCTGGTCCCCGCGTTCCATGGCCGCTGGCGGCGACAGTGTTTATTACCCGGTCGAGGTTGCCCCCAACGGCTACCAAGTGCCGAACGCCAACAAGCAAGGCAAGCTGCGCCGCTACCGCGACGACAACAAGAGCGGTGAAACCATCTACTCGGCGTATTTCGGTGGTCCGCTCATCAAGGACAAGCTGTACGCGTTCTTCTCGATGCAAACCTCGAAGAGCACGAATACCAGCGTCAGCTCCGACGTGCCCCCGGCGACGGAAAATTTCTATTCCGACCACAGCACCAAGACCTACGGCAAGCTGGATTGGAACATCAACGAGAACAACATCCTCGAGGTGACCTCGCTGACGTCCGACGCCACCAACGGCAAGGGTTCGACGTACAACTACGACTACAGCAAGTACGCTGCCACGTCGTTCCGCAATCCGAGCGATGCCACCGTCAACAACGCCAAGTTCCTGATCGCGAAGTACACCAGCTACATCGGTGACAACGCGACCCTGAACATCACCTGGGGTCGTGGCAATTACCACAACTATCCCCAGTACGGCGTGCAAAGCAAACTGCCGTACATCTACTTCCCGCAGTACGAAGATCCGAGCGTGTTGAACGGCCGCGATCCGATCGCCAATACCCAGCCGCGTCTGTACAACAATCTGGCTGACGCGAGCAATGCGTCGCATGGTTTGCGTGCCGACTTCACCTACCAGCTGGGCAACCACAAGCTGGGCATCGGTATCGACAACATGACCTACTCGGCCCATGACCAGGGCCAGATCATGTCCAACGGCACCTCGTTCAGCGACCCTGGCTACATGTGGATGTACCTGCCTGGCGATCCGAGCACAGCCATTGATCCGGATCATGGCGTCGGTGCTCCGGGTGGCGACGGCTACTACGTCAGCAAGTATGTCGTGGCCACCGCCACCAACATGTCGATGCAGCAGCGCGCTTTCTACATCCAGGACATCTGGAACGTCAGCGACCGTCTGCAGCTCAACCTCGGCTTGCGCAACGATCACTTCACCAACTACAACAACAAGCACATCGCCTTCGTGGACCAGAAGAACCAGTGGGAGCCACGCCTGGGCTTCAGCTGGGACGTGTTCGGTGATTCCACGTTCAAGATCTACGGCAACGCCGGTCGCTACTACCTGGCCTTGCCGGACAGCGTCGCCGAGCGTGCAGCAAACCCATCGGTCCTGACCAACACGTACTTCACCTACACCGGCATCGACGCCAATGGCGAGCCGACCGGTCTGACGCCGATCGCGCCCAATGCCGGCCCCGGCAATGACGGTGCCGTGTCTTCGGATTACGAGTACGGCCAGGACAAGGATCCGCGGACCGTGACCGCGACCGACCTCAAGGCGCAGTACCAGGATGAGTTCATCCTCGGCTTCGACAAGACTCTTGGGCAGAACTGGGTCTACGGTGCGAAGGCCATCTATCGCAATCTCAAGACCGCCATCGATGACGTCTGCGATCCGGACGCGTTGGCCGCCAAGATGACGAAGATGGGTCTGGATCCGAGCCTGTACGATGTCAGCAACCCCGGCTGCCGCATCTTCAACCCGGGCCGGACCAATCACTTCAACGTGAGCCGTCTTGATGGCAGCGGCTACGCCAATGTGGCCATGAGCAACGCCGACTGGGGCTTCAAGCAGGGTGCCAAGCGCAAGTACTACGCGTTGGACCTGTACCTGTCGCATCCGTTCGATGGCAAGTGGTCGGGCCGCGTGGATTACACGTTCGCACGCAGCTGGGGCAACACCGAAGGTCAGGTGCGTTCGGATCTTGGCCAAAGCGACATTTCCAAGACCGAAGACTGGGATTTCTGGCAGCTGATGGATCATTCCTACGGCTACCTGCCCAACGATCGCCAGCAGCAGTTCAAGGCCCGTGGCACGTACCAGATCACGCACGAATGGTCGGTGTCCGGCATCGTGCGCATTCAGTCGGGTACGCCGCGCGAGTGCATGGGTTACTTCGGTCCCAACGAAGAAAACGTCGGTGGCTATGGCTCCAACTTCCACTGGTGCGCCGGCAAGCCGTCGGCACCCGGCGACGCGGGCTTCACGCCGTGGACCCATCAGGTGGATCTGAGCGTGCGCTACGCCCCGGCCTTCGCCCAGAACAAGCTGGCGTTCAAGCTGAGCGTGTTCAATGCGCTCAACGAGCAGCATCCCATCCAGGTCAATCCGGTCTACGAGGTCAGCCAATACCAGATCTCCAACACCTACGGCATGGGCCAGTACTTCGAAGCACCGCGTTACGTGCGTCTGTCGGTGTCCTACGACTACTGATCGTCGACAAATACGGGCACGGATGCCCGACCGCATAACAAGAAATTCGTGTCGGGGTGTCCCCACGCCCCGACACGTCACATGAAACTCCCCCACATGGCCACCGACTTCCCACCGGTGGCCTTTTTTTGTCTGCATTGCACGCAATTCGCTATGCTTGCAAGATGACCTACCTGTTCGAGCCATCCGCCATACCCAGCCTGCCCATTGCCGGCGACGATCGCCGTTTTCCGGTGCGCCGCATCTTCTGCATCGGCCGCAATTACGCCGACCACGCGCGCGAGATGGGCGCCACGGTCGATCGCGGCCAACCGGTGTTTTTCACCAAGCCAACCGATGCTTTGGTCAGCGATGGCAGGGACGTACCGTATCCGCAAGCAACCACATTGCTGCATCATGAAGTGGAAATGGTGATCGCCCTGGGCGCCGGTGGTCGCGACATTGCCGTGGACAAGGCCGATCAGCTGGTGTTCGGCCACGCCGTCGGCCTGGATCTGACCCGCCGCGACCTGCAGGCCCTGGCCAAAAAAGGCGGTCTGCCGTGGGATGCCGCCAAAGGCATGGATCATGGCGCGCCGGTGTCGGCCATCACGCCCATCAGCGCGGGTGCACCGATGCCCGACACCACGCTGTCCCTGCACGTCAACGGCAAACTGCGTCAGCAGACCCGCCTGGACGCGATGTTGTGGAACGTGCCGGAAATCATCGCCGGGCTGTCAGCGTTGTTCGAGCTGCATGCCGGCGACCTGATCTTCACCGGCACGCCTGCTGGCGTCGGACCATTGTTGCGTGGCGATACCTTCCACGCCCAATTGCACGGTATCGCGACGCTCGATGGGCGGATTGCCTGAGCGCAATCATCTCCGCCTCAGAGTGCCGTACCGCAATGCTTGCACTTGGTCGCGGCAGGATTGAGGTCATCGGAGCAGCAGGCTGGGCAGGTCTTGGTCGGCGCCGGATCGCCGAACACGGTCTTGCCGCGTCGCTTCATGATCGCCTTGTAAGGTACGACGATCACGAAATAGACGACAGCCATGAAAATGATGAAATAGATGATCGCGGAGATGAACCCGCCGAGATTGAGGTAGGTCCCGTTGCCACCGCCCGGAACCAGCTGCCAACCGAGCCCCGGCGCGGTTTTGCCGCCTTGCGCCGCGGCAATCAGCGGATTGATGATGCTTGTGGTGAAGGCCTTGACAAGATTGCTGAACGCCAAGGCGACAACCAGCCCGACGGCAACCGTGATGACGTCGCCGCGCATCAAGAAGTTCTTGAAACCTTTCAACATGGCCCTTCTCCTCGTTGGGTGCATCGAATCTAACACAGGCCAGGAATCTCATTCCAGTGATGAAATGTGTGTCAAGAGCCATCAACTTTCGCCAGCTGCATCCAGCCGCTGCAGGTTGTCCTTGACACGCGTCAATACCGCAACCATCTGCGCAAGCTCGTCGGCATTGATGCCGGCTGTGGCATCGGCACGCAGGCCGCGGGCGATCTGTTCCATGTCATCGATGACGGCGTGCGCCTGATCGGTGGCATGCAGGCGCCAGCAGCGGCGGTCGCTCGGATCGGCCCGCCGCTCCACGAAGCCGGCGGCTTCCAGGCGGTCAACCACCCGTCCCACGGCAATCGAGCCCATTTCGAGGTACTCGGCCAACTCGTTCTGACGGATGCCCTCGCGATGATGCAGGCATTTGAGCGCGCGCCACTGCGCACGGGTCAATCCGAAACGCGTGGCCCGCCGATCAAAGTGCTTGCGCAACAACAAGGTGACGTCATTGAGCAGATAGCCAAACGGGATGTCGTGTGTGTGTGCCATGGGAATCTTCACCAAACTTCCACCTGCAGTATGACAAATTACGCCTTGCCGTTAATCCACATTCCGCATGCGGCACAGGGGTAAGCTCCATCCATGCGCATCGAGGTTGTCCAGGGCGACATCACGCAGCTGCCTGCGGATGCCATTGTCAATGCCGCCAATCCCGGCCTTGTCGGTGGCGGTGGGGTGGACGGTGCCATTCATCGCCGTGCGGGGCCCGGCCTGCTGGAAGCATGTCTGCAGTTGCCGGAGTTGCGCCCCGGCGTGCGCTGCCCGACCGGCGAAGTGCGCGTGACCATGGGTTTCAACTTGCCGGCCCGCTACATCATCCACACCGTCGGCCCCGTCTGGCACGGTGGAGAACATGGCGAAGCCTTGCTGCTGCAAGCTTGTTATCGCCACAGTCTGGACCTCGCGCGCGGCCTGAACATCGAGCGCATCATCTTCCCCGCGATCAGTTGCGGCGCCTACGGCTACCCGCACGAGGACGCTGCGCGGATCGCCGTGAGCACCGTCCACCAGGACCTCAAAAGCCACGATGGCCATCCGCAACACGTCCTGCTGTGTTGCTTCACGGATCACCTGACCCAGGTGTATCGCACGGCGCTGGATGCCCGCAACGTGGCCTGACACGGGGCCCGGCTCACGGGTACAAGGGCGGCAATGCCGCCGATGTGGTGGCCGAATCCGGTGCCGTGCGCCAAACCAGCCCCTGCTTGAAGACATCGCGCAAGTCTGCGGCGTCCGACCCATGCCCGGCATCGGCATACCGCGCGCGCTGCAAGGCCGCAATGGCGGCACATTGGGCCGGTGAATCCAGCGCCTGTGCAAGTTCGCCCAGATGCCGCAACGCGGGGCGCTCGGCACGGGCCCAGGCGAGCAGGCTGTCACATTGGGCCGCCACATCACCATCGGCAACCGCCTTGGCAAAGGCCTGATATCCGCGCCGACCACTTGTCGCTAGCGCCGGTGCTCGCGTGGTGGCAGCCGGTGCCGCCTTGGGCCGCTGACGTCGACGCTTCCAGCTCCAGACGCCGACCAGCACCAATGCGGTCACCAACCACAAACCCAATGCCAACCACGTCAGCATCGACGTCGATGAGGTGGAAGGCCGTGCCATGGCAACTGACGCCGATTCGGTGGCGTGCGACACGGGAGCCTTCGCGATCGGCGCCGTGGCGGCACTGACTGCCGATGCCGGAAGGCCCGGCGCGGTCTGCCCGCTGGATCCTGCGGCAGCAATCACCGTGAACGTGTGTGCCGGAATGCTGGCAACCTCTTGCCGGTTGGTCTTGACGTTCCACCAGTCCAGCGTGATCGCCGGGATCGTCAGCGTACCTGCCTGTTGCACCACCAACGCAAACTTGCGCGTGCGCGTGCCGGTCAGCCAGCGACCATCGCTCCCGGTGTGATCCTGCGGCTGATCGGGATAGACATCCACGCCCGACAACGCCGGCAACCGCGGCTCAGGCAAGGACTCGAACGGCAAACCTTCCGCCATCTCCGTCAAGCTCACTGTCAGGACCTGTCCAACCATGAGGTGACCATCGGCCGGCAGGCCGCTCAATTGCAGACGCAGATTGCGCGCGGGCAACCACTGGCCTTTGCCCGACGCCGCCGGCCGCGCGCGCACGGCCAGATGCACGGCCCCCGACTGCGCCGAAATCGATTTTCCCTGCCCGAAGAAACCACCGAAGTTGCCGGCCGTGGTCATCGTGCCCTGGAACACCACCGGCGCGAGATTCAGCGGCCCCGCATGAACGGCCGTGACGGCGTAATGCTTTTCCAGCACCTGATAAAAATGTCCGTCGAGCTCGGATTGGTAACGCACGCCATTGCCCATCTCGCGCACACGGACATTCTTGCCGTGCGGCACGTTCAGCGAGCCGCTGTCGACATTGGGTGCATAGAACAGCTTCACATCCAGATCGATCTGCTGGCCGACATAGGGCGTCAGCGTGCTTGGCTGCACCTCGACGAACACGGGTCCACCGGCTTGTCCCTGCGCTACGGCCGATGCCGGTTTCACGGCCAGGGCCAGCGGCGCCGTGGTTTGCCCATCGACCGTCAACGCGGGAATTCTGATGATGCCGACATGCAAGGGGCGCAACTGGACGGCCCACAGCTCCGTCACCTTGCGCTGGCCATTGACGATGCTGACGCTGAGGTTGCGCGAGGTGCCGAGGATCTCGAAATCGGACCGCAGCGCGCTGACATCCGGCGTTGCTGCCTGACTGCTGCCATCGACCTCGATATTGAGCGTGACCGTGTCACCCAGACTGACATAGGTGCGATCGAGGAACGCATGCACGCTCACGCTGCCGGCCTGCGCGACAGCCACCAGCAACAGCCAGCCAGCCGCGATCAACCACGCACGACGCATGCTCGTCGATTTGTCGTGATGCCACGGTGTCATGGACCGCTGTCTCCCTTGCCTAGTTGCCGCTTGCGATATTCAAGCTGGAATTCGCGCCGCAACAAACCACCGGGGTTGTCGGCCACGCTTTCCAGCGCACGTTGCATGGATTCGGGCAGCGGTGCCACCGATCCCGCATGGGCGGGTGCCTGCCCCAGATTGAAGCTCGGCGCGGGAGATCTTTGCCCGGTCTTGCCGCGCAGCTGCCGGCGCAGCGCGCGGCTGGCCCGACGCGCAGCAGCCTGTTCGCGCTCGGCCGCACCGGCATCCGGCGCACGTTGATCGGCACCTTGGTGGCTGCCGCCGGCATGGGCCGGTTGCGATCGAGCATGAGCTGACGACGCCGGTTGGCGAGTGGATGCGGCTTGTGCCGGTGCCGGGATTGAGGCGGCCCGTGCCGGCGCCTGACTGGATGACGCCGATGCCGGCGATGTCGATGCACGCGCAGGCCCATGCCGACCGCCACCCGACTTGCCCGATGACTTCATGCCCTGACTTTTGCCTTGCTGACCGTTTGACCTCGAGCCGGCGTGGCGCGACGACTTGTCCTTCGGCGGCGGTTTGTGCTTGCGCAACCATTTACGCACGGCCTTGCGGTTGGCGCGCGCATCGGCCATGCCCGGATCGAGCTTCAAGGCTTTGTCGTACGCCCTGATGGCCTGCTGATAATGTCCTTGCCGCGCCAGGGCATTGCCCAAATTGTAGGCCGCATTCGGACCGGATGCCCGTGCGTATGCCTTGGCCGACGCTGCGTAATCGCCCATGCGATACGCCGCTGCACCACGCCAGTCCGGCGACCGTGCCAGACTTTCGGCCTGACGCGGATGGCCCTCGGCCAACGCCCTTGCCGCACGTTGATCGGGATTGCGCCACAACGCCGACCAGCGTTGCGACCATGTCGATGTTGCTCCCGGAGCCAGCGGCACAGGCACCGGCGCGACACTGCCTGTGCGTGCAGGCTGCATGTCCGCAGCCTGCACGGGCAGCGAGACGCACGGCAGCAGCACCAACGGCAGCACCAGCAGCCAGCCACGCCGAAACGACACGGCGGCCAGCAGCAACAACGGCAGCAGCAGCCACGGCCCCATGTCACGCCAGTGATCGCCCTTGCTCGATGCGTGCACCGCCGCGTGACCGGTGCGCAAGTCCGCCATCAGCGCTGTCACATCGGCATGCCCCGCATGCATCGGCACATAGATGCCACCACCTGCGCGCGCCAGCGCACGCAGGCTGGCATCATCGCGCTTTGCCATGACGATGTTGCCTGCGGCATCAGTGAGCAACTGGCCGTCAGGCAGATGCACGGGCACGCCCCTGGTCGTGCCCACGCCGAGCACGGAGAGGCGAATGCCCTTGGTTCGGGCCTCGCGCGCGGCGGCGATGGCGGCGGCATTGACCTTGTCGGTCACCAGCACCAGCGAACCATTGTGCGCATCGCCATGTTCCAGCAACTTGACGCCCTGTGCGATGCCCTTGGCAGGCGCATCGCCCGGCACCGGCATCACGTCGGGCGCCAGGGCATCCACCAGATCATCCAGAGCGTGCGCATCAGTGGTCAACGGCGCCACGGTGAATGCCGCACCGGCATACGCCACCAAGCCATTGCGGCCGCCCTTGTTGGCATGCAGCAAGTCGTGGACCTTGAAGCGCACCCGCTGCATGCGGTCCGGCTGCACGTCGCGCGCCAGCATGCGGCGCGACAGCGACACCACCACGACCTGCGCGGCGCCCTGGCTGTACAGCGGTTGCGGCAATCGCTGCCAGGTCGGGCCGGCAAGCGCCAGCGTGACCAGCACGCCCGCAAGCCCGGCCAACCACCATGCACCCTGTCGCGCCTTGCCGGTGCCCACCAACAAATAAGGCAACAGCACGGCATCGGCCAGTCGCCCGAGCACGGCACCGCGGCGGGTGCGCCGCATCTGCCAGATCAGCAGCGGCAGCCATGCACACGCCAGCAACAGCCACCAAGGGCGCAGGAAATGGAACTGGGCCAGCATGGTCGCGATCATGCCGTTGCCTCGCGCGCCATCAGCCATCCACGTCGGACCATGGCCAGCAGCAGCAACAGCAGCGCAGCCCCCAGCGGCCACATGAACAATTCCCGGTGCGGTCGCAAAGGTCGGCCCTGATGCGGCAACGGCTCCAACGCATCGATGCGACGATAGGCGGCAACAAGCTGCTTGGTGTCGGCCGCGCGGAAGAACTCGCCACCGGTCATCGTGGCAATGGACTTGAGCAGACTGGCATCCAGCCCCGCTCCAGGCTGCATCATCTGCAAGCCGAACGGACCTTGCACCGGGGTCGGGTTCCCGCCAACGCCGATGGTGTAGATGCGCACTCCGGCCGCCTTGGCAATGCGCGCCGCCGCAAGCGGTTCAAGGCTGCCCGAATTGTTGACGCCATCGGTCAGAAGAATCAGCACGCGCTCCTTGGCCGGCAGCTTGCGCAGGCGTTTGACGGCCACGGCAATCGCGTCACCGATGGCGGTCTGCCGGCCTGCCAACCCGACCGCCGCATTGCGCAACTGCGCATGTACCGCATCGAGGTCGTAGGTCATCGGCGTCACCATGTAGGCATGGCTGCCAAACAGCACCAGGCCCAAGCGGTCGCCTTCACGTCGCGAAATGAATTCGCCGGCAATGGCCTCGACGGCCGCAAAGCGGCTGACAGGCTGGCCATCCAGCTGCATATCGCGCGTGGCCATGGAGCCTGACAAATCCACCGCCAGCATCATCGAGCGGCCGGAATGCACGACCGGTTGCGGCGGACCCAACCATTGCGGCCGCGCGGCTGCCGTCAGCAATGCCAACCACGCCAACGCCAGCAGCAACCATTGGCTGCGTGGGATGCACGACCCGACACCCGCATCGAGCCGCACATCATCGAACGGCAGGCGCAATGCCTGAGCCGGTTGCGCAGCAGGCAACAAACGCCAGCACAACCAAGGCAATGGCACCAGCACGAACACCCATGGCCAGGCAAACTCAGGCATGCCGACCCCCGTGCAACAAGGCATGCCGCAACCAGCGACGCATGGCTTCGGCCACTACCGTGGTATCCAGCGTTGCCTGCGGCTGATACATGGCCTGCTCCAGACCGGCGAACGCCTGCGCCGACACATGTCCGCCAGCCAGCCGCTCCATGGCGAGATGCCACGCCTCACCACCAAGGCCGACGGTGGACGGATCCAGCGTGCGTGCGGCACGTCGCTGCAACTGTGACACGCCCGCGGCAAAGGCCGTGCTGTCGCCCTGGTGCTTCGCGATCAAGGCATCGAGTTCGCGCTCTGCCTCCCGCCATCGCCGACGAGGCAGGCGCCGTCGCCAAGTTCGCCACGCCAACCACGCCATCACGATCAGCAACAACGCGGCCAGCACCCACCACCCCGGCGCCAACGGCCACCATGACGCGGGCGGCGGCATGTGGATGCCGCGCAGAACCGGGCCGGCAGGCATCCTCATGCGCCGCGCCCCGATTTGCCCAGAATGGCGGCAACCGCGCCACGCGGTTCACTGCTGCCATCGAGATCACGACAGACGATGCCCAGCGCATGACAGGCCTGCCGCAGACGTCCCGCCGGCGCACCGAGAGCCCGCCGGAATGCATCGCGCGACGATTCACCCACGAGATCCAGCATGAACCGATGTTCTGCACAGTCCACGGGATACCACCCGCGTGGCGGCGCCTGCGTCTCCAGTGGATCGGTCACGAGCAATACCGACAAACGCATGCGCCTGCGCCACATGGCCAGTGCGGCGTGCATGCCGGCATCGCCACTGCGCCCGTCGGTAATCAGGACGGCATGACTGGTACCGCGCAGCAATGGACGCATGCGTCGCAGAGCCATGCTCAGGGGTTCGGGCGCATCCGTTTGCGCGGATGCCGCATCCCAGCGAACCAGGGCAGCACACACGGCCAGCGCACCACGTTGACCGGCGAGGGCACGCTGTACCTGCCTACACGGCCCGAAGGCCAATGCACCCACGCGCCCGCCCGTTTGCGCAACCTGCCAGGCGATCAACGCCGCCGCGCGCGCGGCACAAACCGATTTGAAGCAATCGCGGGTACCGAAATGCATGCCTGCATGGCAATCGATGATCATGGTCACACGATGCTCGTATTCCTCCTGGAACACCTTGGTATGCAAACTGCCGCTGCGCGCTGTCAGTCGCCAGTCCAGGTGCCGCACATCATCACCGGCCTGATAGGCGCGCGATTCCAGGTAATCCATGCCGCGCCCGCGACGATGGCCGGTTTCATCGCCTGCAGACGGCGACGCCGGTGACGCCGGTGTCAGGCGCATGCGATCGGCATGCTGATGCAGGGCAATCAGCTCATCCAGCCGCACGTTGACGCGTGCATCGTCCGGGACTTGGCGTTGTGACTGCGTCATGGGCATGAAGGGTGGGTTGCGGAAAACACGTCGACTCGATGGCAGGTCGATACAACGCCGGCTCGGATGATCACGCAGCAATCAAGCCAGCCGGAGCCGGCCGGTCATGGCAATGACACATGCTCGAGCAAGCGCGCGATGATCTGGTCCGAACGCACACCTTCGGCTTCGGCTTCGTAACTGGGCAACACACGATGCCGCAACACTTCGTGGGCCACGGCCTGCACGTCATCCGGCAAGGTGTAGTCACGGCCAGCCAACCAGGCATGTGCACGTGCGCAACGATCCAGCGCGATGGTGGCTCGCGGACTGGCGCCCCACGCGATCCAGCGCGCAAGTTCTGCGTCGTGGCGTTTGGCGTGGCGTGTGGCCAGCACCAGTTGCGTGAGATATTGCTCAAGTGCGGGTGCCATGTGCACGTCCAGCACGGCGTCGCGTGCGGCGAACACTTCGCTCCGACTCAGCACACAGCTGACCGGCCGTGGCGTATGCAGGCTGTCGCGTGCCTGCCGCCGGGCCAGCTGCAGGATCGCCTGTTCGGATGCGGCGTCCGGGTAGCCCACGATGACATGCATCAGGAAACGATCACGCTGCGCCTCGGGCAAGGCATACGTGCCTTCCTGCTCGATCGGGTTTTGCGTGGCCATCACCATGAACAAGTCGGGCAACGGCCAACTGCGCCGACCAATCGTGATCTGGCGCTCGGCCATGGCCTCCAGCAATGCCGACTGCACCTTCGCCGGTGCGCGATTGATCTCGTCCGCCAGCACGATGTTGTGGAACAGTGGGCCGCGTTCGAATTCGAAACGACCACTGTCGGGGCGGAACACGTCGGTGCCGGTGAGGTCGGCCGGCAGCAGATCCGGTGTGAACTGGATACGATGAAAATCCGCTTCCACGCACGCCGCCAGCGCCTTGACCGCCGTGGTCTTGGCCAACCCCGGCGCACCTTCCACCAGCAGGTGGCCATCGGCCAGCAAGGCAATCAGCAGGCATTCAACGAGGTGTGGCTGGCCAATGATGGCTGCCGACAATTGCTCGCGCAGGCGTGTGAAGGAATCCTGCAGCCCATCGACTGCAACGGGCCCGGTCCGGGTCATGGCTTGGGTATCCTGGTCATCAATCATCGCGATGTGGGACCACGCGATGGCGCAAAAGTTTGCCACGCGCGCCAGCCGTGACGCAAAAGGGCGGCCTGGCCGCCCTTTTGCCAACACATGACACCACGATCACGAGCCGGTTTCGGTGAGGATTCGCGGCGTGATGAAGATCAGCAATTGCGCCTTGGTGTTCTGCCTGTCGGTCGAGCGGAACAGTGCGCCAAGGATCGGAATGTCGCCCAGACCCGGCACCTTGGTCACGTTGTTGGTCTTGTTGATTTCGTAGATGCCGCCCAGGACCACCGTCTGTCCGTTGTCCACCAGCACGCGCGTGGTCAGCGAACGATGGTTGAGCAAAGGCACCTGGCCGCCACCGGGATTGTTGATGAACTTGGCCAGCGAATCCTTGGTCAGATTGACCTTGAGGAAGACACGATTGTCCGAGGTGATGGTCGGTGTGACCTTGAGCTCCAGCACGGCATTCTTGAATTGAACGGTCGCCGTGCCCAAACCGTTGGAATTGCCGCCGGCATAGGTCACGTAACCGATCTGCTGACCATCCTGGATGTCGGCTGTCTGCTGATTGGCCGTGATGACGCGGGGGCTGGAAATGATTTCGGTGCGTCCCTCGGTCTGCGCTGCCTGCAGTTCCAGATCAACCAGATAATTGGCACCCAGAATTGCCAATGCCACGGAGCCGGCAGGGCTGGCAATCGGCAGGTTCACGTTGTAACCACCCGTGCCCAGCTGGAAGATGCCATTGCTGCTGCCACTGCTGTTGCCCGTGACCGTCCTGCCTTGACTCAACGCCGCGGTCTGGCCGGCATCTTGAGCGTTCGCGCCGGTGGCGAAGGTATTGTTGCCATTTTTCGACGTCTGCCAGGCTTGTGCACCCCACTTCACACCAAGGTCGCGCGTGAAGCTGTTGGTGGCCGCCACGATGCGTGCTTCGATCAGCACTTGACGCACCGGCCGATCGAGGATGGCGACCAAATTCTTGATCTCCTTGATCTTCTTCGGCGTGTCATTGATCAGCAGCGTGTTGGTGCGCTGATCGAACGACACGCTGCCGCGCGGCGACAGGAAACCACGATCGGCGCTGGAACCACCGCGTCCACCGCGAGCACCACTCGTCAGCAGCTGAGCGATGTCCTTGGCGCTGCCGTAGTTGATCGGAATGTACGCCGCCACCAACGGTGCCGAATTGGCCGCCTTCAGACGCGCCGCCGCGGCACGCTGTTCATACGTGATGAGTTGCTGCTGCGGGGCAATCCAGATGACATTGCCATTCCTGCGCTGGCCCAGACCCTTGGCACGCAGAATGACATCCAGCGCCTGGTCCCAAGGCACGTCATTGAGGTTGAGCGTGATGCTGCCCTGCACGCTGTCGGCAGCCACGAGATTGAGATGCGAGATGTTCGCGATCAGATGCAGCGCCGCACGCACCGAGATGTTCTGGAAATTGAAGGTGACACGTCGCCCCGTATAGACCTTCTTCTGTCCCGCACCAAGAATGTTCGAGGCTGCCTTCGCCGGCTTCTTTGCCACCTCGATCACCAGTTGATGACCGCCCATGTAGGACGACGTCACCACCGGGCCGCTGACCGCCAACGTGAGGATCGCACCGCCGGTCCTGCCGGGCCGGGTGTCGATGGTTTGCACGGGCGTGGCAAAATCCATCACGTCCAGTCGCCGGGCCAGATTTGCCGGCACGCTCACGTCATCGAGATGGACCAGGACCTGGCCATTGCCGGTTTGCTCGATGCGCGACTGCAGACCGGTCCCGTTGAAGTGCACCAGCACGCGGGCCTGGCCCTGCGGGCCGCGCCGGAACCCGATGCGCGAAACCACGGCACTGCCGGGAGCGGCCGGCAATACCTTGGTCGGATCGATGGTGGAGGCATAGGTCCCGGTACTGGCACCCTCGCCGTTGGCAATGACCATCGTCAACGTATTGCCGTTGACCTTGGCCGTGTAGCTGGCCGGGCGCAGCAGATCGATCACCATGCGTGTACGACCGCCGGCAGAAACCACGGTCAAGCCCGTGGTGGCACCGACACCGATCTTGATGTGGCGATGCTGCATCGCGTCGGCCGTGTCCAGCAAGTCCACGGCGATTCGCGGCGGCTGCGCGGTGGTGAAGATGCGCGGCTGCGGTGCCGCACCGCCAGCAAAGGTCAGGGTCAATTCAACACGGTTGCCCGGCAACGCATGATGTTCGACTTTCTGCAGCGTGGTCGTGGCCATGGCACCACCGGCAAACGCCAGTGTGAGCCATGCCAGCAATCCGCAGGCAAAGACTCGGCCGCGTGGATGAATGGTTTTGGTCATCATGTTCATCACCCCAGATCGGTCCTCATTGCGCATCAACCGAGAGCGCCATGCTCGCCTTGCGCTGCCTCCAGCCACCATTGCCGTTCGGCACCAGTTCGACCAGGTCGACGCGGTCGGCGTGAATATCGGTGACGCGGCCATAGTTCTGTCCCATGTAATTGTTGACGTGCACGCGGTGGATCTTGTCGTTCGGGTCGCGGATCAGCGCCACCATGTGCCCCTTGGTGCCGATCGTTCCGACCATCTGCAGGCTGTCCAATGCAAAGGCTTCCAGCGGCTGCCGGGGCCGGTTGAGATCCGGATGCGGGCCGTTGGCCTGACGTTCCTTCTGCTGCTGTGAAACCGCCGGCGAGAACGGGTCTCGCAGCCCCTGATCGGTGTATTTGTAGGTCTCGAAAGTCTTGATGACCGGCAATCGCGGCAGCGGCACACCCTTGCGGGCCTTCTGCTGCGCAACCCACTGGTGCACGTCCGCCGTGCCCTTGGTGCAGCCGGCCAGCAAACCGGCCAGGGCGAGCAGGATCAGCAACAGGCGCAGATGTCTTGCTTGCATGCTCATTTGCGCCTCCCGTCATTCTTCTTGCTGCTGCCATCGTCATAACGGTAGGTCTGGATCGTACCCTGCAACAGCAGCAACTGGCCCTTGCCTGCATTGACACCCTTGGGCGCCTTGCCGATCGGCGTGAGCGACACGTCATGCATGGTCATGATGACCACTCGCGGCAGCGACGCCACATCGCTGATGAAGGTGCCGAACTGATGGTAGGTACCGATCATCTTCAACCGGATCGGTTGCACGGCATAAAACTTCTGCGGCCGCTCGGGCTCGCGCTGGAACAACTCGGTATCGATGCCGGCTGCCAGCGCGGTCTGCGAGATGTCCGTCAGCAATTTTGGCATCTCCGTCTTGGTCGGCAATTGACGCAGCAACTGGTGCAACATCTGCTTCATGTCAGCCAGCTGTTGTTCCAATGCCTTCAGATTGACGGCCTTGGCCTGCTTTTGCGCGAACGTCCGCTTGAGGCTGATTTCCTGGTTCGCCGCTTGGGCCAACGTAGCCTGCTGATCGCTGACCTTGAAGTACCAGCCCACCAGGATCACCACGGCAAACAGCAGCACCATGAAGAAAATCTTGACCGATTGTGGCCAGCCACCGACGTTGTTGCGATCAAGGTTGCGCAGATCATCGAGAAGCTTCATTGCTTGGCCCTCCCCTGACTGGCGGGAGACTGGGCAGGCTTGGCCACTTTGCCGGCAACCGGTTTGACTGCCGCCTTGCCGGCGTCACCGGACACCACCACGACCGGCGCGGATGCTCCTGCCTTCTTGATGACGGATGTGGCGGCAGCAGGAGTCGATGTATCTTGCGCTGCGGTGGCTGCCTTGAGTTCGGCTGCCGTGGGCTTGGTCAGGGTCACGCTCAGATTGAACGAATACGGCATGCTCGAACTGCCGTGATGATTGGCGGTTTGCCCAAGCTGGGGGGAACCCAGCCACGGCGAAGCGGCAAGGTTGATCATGTACTGGGCCACGCTGGCATTGGATTCGGCCACACCCGCCAACCGCAGGTGATCGCCATTCTGCTTGAGCGAAGTCAGGCGGACGCTGTCCGGAATGGTCTTCACCAGGGCATCGAACATGTGCACCATCTGCGAACGGTCGGACTGCAGTCTTTCGATGATGTGCTTGCGATCGAGCAACCGTGCACGTACCCGCTGCAAACTCTTGATCTTGGCGATCTTGGCGTCGAGCTGGTGGATCTGGCCCTGCAAATACGCATTGCGCGCATTCTGGTTGTCGATACGACGGCCCATCCAGGACGCCCAGATGATGACCACGACGATGCCGATAACCAGGGCGATGCCCAGCTTGCCGTAGAACTCGCGTTCGCGCAGCTTGCGCCGTTCGGCACGCCACGGAAGAAGATTGATGTGCGCCATCAGTCGAAACTCCTCATGGCGAGTCCGGCGGCAATCATCAACGACGGCGCATCCTGTGCCAGTTGCCCGCGAATGCGCGTGGCCACGTTCATGCCGGCCATGGGGTTGGCCACGCAGCACGGCACGTCCAGTTGCTCGGTGGCCATCTCCGAAAGCCCCTCGATGGCCGCACAGCCACCGGCCAACACCAGCTGCTCGACCTTGCTGTACTCACTGCTGGCATAAAAGAACTGCAGCAATCGGCTGACCTGCTGGATCACCGCACCACGGAAGGGGTCGAGCACCTCGACCTCATAGGTATCCGGCAATCCGCCAGCCACTTTGACACGCGCCGCTTCGGCCTGGGTCATGCCGTAGTGACGCATGATGTCGTCGGTGAGTTGCTTGCCGCCGAAAACCTGTTCGCGCGAATACAGCGTGCGCTGGTTCTTGAGCACGGCCAGCGTGGTCATGGTTTCGCCGATGTCGACCACGGCCACCAGCGCATCACGCGATACCGACAACTGATCGGCAATCAGCTTGAAGGCGTTTTCCATGGCGAAGGCTTCGACGTCGATGACCTTGGCCGTCAGCCCCCCCAAATCCAGCGCGGCCACGCGCATGTCGACGTTTTCGGTGCGCGAAGCCGCCAGCAGGATGTTGTTCATCTCCGGGTTGTCGCGCACCGGGCCGATGACCTCGAAATCGAGACTGACTTCCTCGATGGGGTACGGAATGTACTGGTTGGCCTCGACCTGGATCTGACCGTCCAGGTCCTCTTCGGACAACTCGGCCGGCATCGTGATCACCTTGGTGATGACGGCCGACCCCGCCACGGCAGCCGCCGCATGTTTGAGTTTGCTGCCCGATTTCGTCAAGGCACGCCGCACCGCCTCGCCGACGGCCTCGACCTCGACGATGTTTTTTTCCACGACAGCATTGGCCGGCAGCGGCTCAACTGCATAATGCTCGACGCGATAACGGCCGCCGGCATGCCCCAGCTGCAACAGCCGGACTGCAGTGGAACTGATGTCAACACCAACCAGCGGTGTGGTCTTGGGAGTGAACAGGCTCACAATTCCCCCTTCCCGGACACGACCTTAGGGAATAAAGGTACGCATCAGCATTAGATAACAGACTTAACGAATTGGCAACAGGGGGTTTCACCACAACGAGGAACTGAGTCACAAATCTTCTTCCACGCCCCGGACCAAGCCACCCACGGCCACAAGCACCACCGGACGATTCGGAAACCGTGTCGCGGCGCACACGCCGGCAACACTGATCGCACGCCATCCCCGGTTGCGGTTTTTCGATACCCCACACGCCCCCTATACTCTGGATGATCCACGGGCAGCGCGCCATCGCACCTTACCCGCTGGCAGCAACCGTCAACCTAGACTCCCATCACAACTCATCGCGTCCATGCCCAATACCAAACGTCTCGCGCGTTACGCGCTCATCATCGTCGTAGTCGGCTTCGTGCTCGGGGCCGGAGCCATGGGTGCCGTCTACTGGCTCATCTCGCCACGCCTGCCGTCGGTCGCATCGCTCAAGGACGTGCATTTGCAGGTGCCACTGCGGATAGTGAGCGCCGATGGCCAGCTGATTGCCACCTTCGGCGAGACACATCGCATCCCCGTGCACATCCAGGACGTGCCGAAGAACCTGAAAGATGCCGTGCTGGCCGCCGAGGATGCCGATTTCTACCACCACGCAGGCATCGATCTCAAAGGCACGCTGCGCGCCGCGCTGCATGTCATCCTGTCGGGCGGACGCAAGGTTCAGGGCGGATCCACCATCACCCAGCAGGTGGCACGCAATTTCTTCCTGAGTCGCCAGAAAACCTACACCCGCAAGATCACCGAGATCTTCACCTCGTTCCGCATCGAGAACGAGCTGACCAAGGATCAGATCCTCGAGCTTTATCTCAACAAGATGTTCCTCGGTCACCGCACGTACGGTGTCGGCGCCGCCGCGCAGTACTACTACGGCAAAACCATCCAGCAGCTGACCTTGCCCGAATGCGCGATGATTGCATCGAGTTTCCAGTTGCCCTCACTGGTCAACCCGATCGACAGCCGCAAGGCGGCCCTGCATCGTCGCAACTGGGTGCTGGGACAGATGCTCTCGCACGGTTTCATCACCCGCGCCGCCTATCAAAAGGCCGTCGCAACGCCCATTGATGCTTCACCGCACGAGCCACCGATCAAGGTGCATGCGGCCTATCTGGCCGAAATGGCGCGCGTGAAGGCGCTTGATCTTCTGGGCAATGCGGCCCTGACCGACGGTTACGTGGTGCACACCACCATCGGCAGCCAGCTGCAGGAAGACGCCAACCATGCCGTGCGCTCCGGCCTGATCGCTTACGACCACCGGCACGGCTACCGCGGTCCGTTGACGCACATGAGTCTGCCAACCAATGCCACCACCAAGGATTACGACCTGGCCCTGGCCAAGTACGTCACCATCGCCAACCTGGAGCCGGGTCTGGTCATCAGCAGCAACGCCAAGGATGCGACGGTCTATCTGGCCGACGGAAGCAGCATCAAGCTTGATCTCCAATCCGTGGCGTGGGCCAGACGCTACATCAACCACAGCCGGCGCGGCCGAACGCCCAAAGCGGTCGATGCCGTCATCAAGCGTGGTGACATCATCCGCGTGACGCAGAACGCGAAGGGCCAATGGCAACTGGCCCAGGTGCCCGCTGCCGAATCGGCACTGGTCTCACTCGACCCCGACGACGGCGCGATCAAGGCACTGGTCGGCGGTTTCAGCTTCCTGCACAGCAAATACAACCGCGTCCTGATGCCCGGCAGCGGTCGCCAGCCGGGGTCGGGCTTCAAGCCCTACATTTACTCGGCCGCCATGGACCATGGATTCACCCCGGCCTCGATCATCAACGACGCGCCCGTGGTGATGCCCGATGTCTCCAAGCCGGACGGACTGTGGACGCCGTCCAACGACAACGACAAGTTCTCCGGCCCGACCCGGTTGCGCGTGGCCCTGTACCAGTCCAAGAACCTCGTCGCGGTACGCCTGCTTGATGCCACCGGGCTGGAATTTGTCCGCCACTACATTACCCGCTTCGGCTTCAGCCTGTCCCAGCTTCCGGACAATCTGTCGATGGCCCTTGGCACCGCCTCGGTATCGCCGCTGAGCATGGCGCGCGGCTTCGCCGTGTTCGCCAATGGTGGCTTCCGCGTCACGCCGTATTTCATCAGCTCCATCACCAACCGCGACGGCCAGGTCGTGTATCAGGCCGATCCGCTGCGCGCCTGCCGACGGTGCCAGCAACGTCAACTGCAAAATGCCGATCAGCCCGACAGTCTGCAACAGCTGGCCACAGCCGCCAGCAGCGCGACACCCATTCTGGTTCCGGTCAAACCCGGCGTGGTGGCACAGCCAGCCACGCCGCGTCTGGCCCCGCGTGCCATCGGCGTGCGCACCGCGTACATCATGACCTCGATGATGCATTCGGTCGTCACCAAAGGCACCGGTTACGCGGCCCACAGCCTCGGTCGCCATGACCTGGCCGGCAAGACCGGCACCTCCAACGACTGGCACGATGCCTGGTTCACCGGCTTCAACGCCAAGCTGGTGTGCTCGGTGTGGGTGGGTTTCGACAACTACGACACGCTGGGCCACGATGAATTCGGTGCCGCGGCCGCCCTGCCGATCTGGATGAGCTACATGGGTGCTGCGCTAAAGGGCACGCCCTCGGCCACGCTGCCGATGCCGCCCGGCATCGTCACGCTCACCATCAACAAGAACACCGGCCTGCCGACCAGCCCTACCGACCCCGACGCCATGTCCGAAATCTTCAAGGTCGAGGACGTGGCGCATCTGCGCGCGCTGGCCAAACAGCAAAAACAGCAAAAGGAACAGCAGAAGGCCTACAGCATTTTCTGAAGGCCGGGCCTTCTTCGGGGAAAGCCGGAAACCCATCCACCGGTTCTCCCTGGTTTCACTTGACGCGACTACCTTGGCTTGCCAGCCCTGCAAGGACACGCCACAGCATGCCCTCCCGTGTCCCGATCGCATCTGTTACGCTGCATGCGTGCACGGCAATCGGAGTCATGTCATGGCCAGAGGCGAGCACCACCGCATCCATGCGCAGGATCGGCTGCAGCGCAACCGCTGCCGGGTCGCACAAGAAGCCGCGCGATTGATCAGCGAACACGGCATCCACGACTACCACCGCGCCAAGCTCAAGGCCGCCGAGCGTCTGGGCATCCAGGCCGAGCAGGTTCTGCCACGCAACAGCGAAATCGACGAGGCGCTGCGTCAGCACCAGCGCCTGTTTCTTGCCGACAGCCAGCCAAACGCCCTGCGTGCACGCCGCGAGGCCGCCTGCATGGCCATGCGCTTCTTTGCCGCGTTCCAGCCGCGGCTGGTGGGCGCGGTACTTGGCGGCACCGCCGATGCGCACTCGTCGATCCAACTGCACTTGTTCAGCGATGACACCGAAGCCTTTGCCAGGTTTTTGCACGAACACGACATTCCGGCCCGACAGCAGTCACGACGGCTCCGCCTGGATCGCCAGACGCAAGCCGATTTTCCGGTTTTCCTGCTGTCCGCCGACGGCCTGCCCTTCGACCTGACCGTCATGCCTTGCGAGCGCCTGCGCCAGGCGCCACTGGACCCGGTCGACGAGCATCCCATGCCACGGGCCTCATTGGCTGCTGTCGAAGCACTGTTGGCCGCCAATGCCCTCGCCACGACGAGCTCCCGCCAAGCACCGGCCCGCGCCCCCTCGCGTCAACACGCACCGCAACATTCGCACTGACGCGCATCAACCTGCCGCACATGCAACAACGCCCCGGTATCCGGGGCGCTGCGCATGGCATCCAACCGGTCTCAACCGCGCTGATCGATACCGACATAATCGCGCGTGGCCGCGCCAGTGTAGACCTGACGCGGGCGACCGATGCGTGACCCAGGCGTTTCGTGGTGCTCGATCCAGTGCGAGATCCAGCCGGCGGTACGCGCGATGGCGAACATCACCGTGAACATCTCGGTCGGAATACCCAGGGCCTTGTAGATGATGCCGGAATAGAAATCGACATTTGGGTACAGCTTGCGCTGCACGAAATACTCGTCCTGCAACGCCGCCTCTTCCAGCTTCAGCGCCACGTCCAGCAAAGGATCGTTGACGCCCAGTTCGTCGAGAACTTCATGGCAGGTAGCGCGGATGATGGTCGCGCGCGGATCAAAATTCTTGTACACGCGATGGCCAAAGCCCATCAGGCGGAAGCTGTCATCCTTGTCCTTGGCGCGCAGCACCGCGCTTTCGACATTGTCGGGCGTGCCGATTTCAGCCAGCTGCTTGAGCACTGCCTCATTGGCGCCGCCATGCGCCGGACCCCACAGCGCCATGATGCCGGCTGACACCGACGCATACGGATTGGCGCCGGTGGAACCGACCAGACGCACGGTCGAGGCCGAGGCGTTCTGTTCGTGATCGGCATGCAGGATGAACAGCAGGTCCAGCGCCTTCGCCACGACCGGACTGACCTTCGCCTGCGCATCGCCCGTGCCGAACATCTGCCCGAGAAAGCGCTCGACGAACGGCTTGTTCGTGTCCGGCTTGCCCAGCGAATCGCCCTTGGCGTAGCGATGGCATGCCGCCGCCAGGGTCGGCATCTTGGCGATCAGACGGATCGCCGCCAACTTGCGCTGATCGGCATCCTCGACATCCAGACCTTCGTGATAGGCCGCCGCCAGCGCCGCGACTGCGCCAGCCATCATGGCCATCGGGTGGCCATTGCGCGCAAAACCCGTCAGCGTTTGCTCGACTTGTGCCGGGACCGCGGCGTGCGCCGTCACCTCGTTCTCGAAACCCTTGAGCGCGTCGGCAGTCGGCAGTTCGCCGTTCAACAACAGATAGGCCACTTCCAGGAAGCTCGACTTTTCGGCCAGTTGGGCAATGGGATAGCCGCGATACAACAGCACGCCCTGTTCGCCATCGATGAACGTGATTGCGCTGCGGGTGCTGGCGGTGGCGGCAAATCCCGGGTCGAACGTGTAGTGGCCAGTGTCCTTGTACAGTTTGGCAATGTCGATGCACTTGGCGCCAAGGGTGGGCACGACCAGCGGCAATTCGGTGCTTTTGCCGTTGGCCTCATCGATCAGTTTGACGGTTTGGTCGGACACATCGGACTCCTTGCGTTTTTCTGCTTTTGCGACGGCGACTGCAAGATCGCCATCGTTGGGGATGGGGGACACGCGGCGCACTATCGTCGCGACGTGACGGGCAATGCACGCCCGGCAGCTCCCCATTATCGCATACCCGGGCGTACTGACGTCAGCACACTGAAGGCGCCGAACATTCCGCGAGCGCACAAACGCCAAAGCCGCGGGTTTCCCCACGGCTCTGGACAGGCATCGGCAGATGCCGGGCAAGCCAGCCCGGCAGTGTCAGTCGCTTACTTGCTCTGGCCGTAGCGGCGACGGAATTTGTCGACGCGACCGCCCACGTCAAGCGATTTCTGCTTGCCGGTGTAGAACGGGTGCGAATGGCTGGAGATGTCCACCTTGATGACGGGATACTCGTTGCCATCCTCCCACTTGATGGTTTCCTTGCTGGACATCGTCGACTTCGTCAGAAAGGCGAAATCGGAAGAGGCATCCTGGAACACCACCGGCTGATAGGTCGGGTGAATGTCGGGTTTCATGGCTCGCTCCGTAGTCAAAGCGCGGCGGAAAAGGAGCGCATTGTACTGGTGTTCGCGGTGATGCCGCAAGCACTGTCAGATGGCGCGTCAGTGGGCGGCGCCCAATGCACGCCGCACCATGCCGGCAAACCGCTCCTGATCGAGTTCGAGGATGATGCGGGCGTTGACCGGCCGCCCCAGGCGGTTTTCCCAATCGACCACGGTAGCGCCGCGGCTCAACCCGCCGGTCAGCTCAACGTTGACGTGGCGGGGTTCGGCCCGGGTCACGATCGCCGGGTCCAGCGCCACCGCCATCGCCAGGGCATCGGCCGCAATCAGGCCACGACGATGATGCCGTGCATTCCAGGCCCGCGACTCGCTGACGATGGCTTTGAAGAAGGTCGCACGTTCATCGCCGGCAACGAGCCAGGCATCGAATTCGGCATCGTCAAAGGCATGCCGCAAGGTCAGCTCCCAATCCACCAGATCGAACCGCGGGAAGCCCTCGAACACGATGCGGGCAGCTTCCGGGTCGAAGCCGACGTTGAACTCGGCCGGCACGCTCATGGTGTTGCCGTGCCCGTTGACGGCACCGCCCATGATGACCAGCCGCGCCATGCGCGCCGACAACGTCGGATCCAGGCGCAAGGCCAGCGCGAGATTGGTGAGCGGCGCCAGGGCCACAAGCGTCAGCTCGCCGGGATGCTCCCGCGTCAGCCGGATCAGTGCCAGCGCGGCGTGCTCGTCCTCGGCACGAATCGCCGGTTCCGCATAACCCACATCACCGAAACCGTCTGCACCATGCACCAAGGCCGCGTCTTCGCGCGGCGCGTGCACCAGCGGCACCGGACAACCCGGGAAGACCGGAATCGGCTTGCCGCCCAACTCCACCAGCTTGCGCGCGTTGCGCAACGTGTGCGCCAGTCCGACGTTGCCGGCGGCCACGGTCAAACCCGCGACATCAGCGTGTGCCATGGCCATGAGGATGGCCAGCGCATCGTCCACGCCGGGATCGGTATCAATCAGCAGATGGGGGTACGGCATCTCAGGCAGCTTTGTCGATCAATCGGTCAGCATACCCGAACACGCGGCGCGGTCACGCATCGACATAACGCGCGGCGGCGCCGACCCAGCGTGCCACCAGTCGTTCGGCCAGTTCAGGGTACTGTTCGAGCATGACGGCGCCCACACGCTGCACATCCGGCAACAGATGCGCATCACGCGCAAGATCGGCAACGCGAAACTCCAGCTGCCCGGTCTGGCGCGTACCCAGTACCTCGCCGGGGCCGCGCAGCTCAAGATCCTTTTCGGCAATGCGGAAACCATCACTGGTTTCGCGCATCACTTCCAACCGTTGTCGCGCCAGTGGCGACAAGGGTTGGCGATACATCAGCACGCAACTGGAAGCAACGCTGCCCCGGCCGACACGGCCGCGCAATTGATGCAACTGCGCCAGCCCGAGACGCTCGGCATTCTCGATCACCATCAGGCTGGCATTGGGCACGTCCACGCCGACTTCGATGACCGTCGTGGCCACCAGCACGGCCGTGTCGCCGCGCAGAAAAGCATCCATGACGGACTGCTTTTCCTTTGGCTTCATGCGTCCATGCACAAGGCCCACGCGCAAGTCCGGCAAGGCGGCCGCGAGTTCGGCATGGGCCACTTCGGCGGCTTGCGCCTCCAGTTGTTCGGACTCCTCGATCAGCGTGCACACCCAGTACGCCTGCCGCCTGCCGGCGCAGGCCACACGGATACGCTCGATGACTTCCCCGCGCCGCGCATCGGCCAACGCCACGGTGGTGACCGGCGTACGTCCCGGCGGCAATTCGTCGATGCTGGACACATCCAGATCGGCGTACGCGCTCATGGCCAGCGTGCGCGGGATGGGGGTGGCGGTCAGTACCAGCTGGTGCGGCACACAGTCGTCATGTTTCCCCTTGTTGCGCAGCGCCAGCCGCTGGTGCACGCCAAAGCGGTGCTGTTCGTCGATGATGACCAGCCCCAGCCGGGCAAACTCGACGCCCGACTGCATCAACGCATGCGTGCCGATCACGATGCCGGCATCACCCGCCAGCGCCGCCAACGCCGTCTTGCGCGCCCGACCCTGCACCTTGCCGGCCAGCCATGCCACGTTGACGCCAAGGGGTTCCATCCACGCGCGGAAATTGCGCACATGTTGTTCGGCCAACAGCTCGGTCGGCGCCATCAGTGCCACCTGATGGCCTGCCTCCACCGCCGTCAAGGCCGCCAGCGCCGCCACCACGGTCTTGCCGCTGCCGACATCGCCTTGCACCAGCCGCAACATGGGCCGCGCCGCCCTCATGTCGACGGCGATTTCACCGGCCACGCGCTGCTGCGCCCCGGTCAGCCGGAATGGCAATCGCGTTCGAAAGGGTTCCCGCAGCGAACCATTGCCCGACAGCACCGGAGCACGGTGCTGCCGCACACGTTGCCGAAGCTGACGCAAGCCAAGGTGCTGTGCCAGCAATTCCTCGAACGCCAGCCGCGCCAATGCCGGATGTTCGCCCGACAACAGTTGCAAGGCATCGGCATGGGCCGGCGGCCGATGCACGCTGAGCAAGGCCGCGCGCAACGAACCCAGTCCCAGCGGCGCGCGCAAGGCTTCGGGAACAAGCTCAAGTTCGCAATCATCGGGCAAGCATTCCAGCGCCAGCCCCACGACGCGCGCCAGACGCTTCTGCCCCAGGCCTTCGGTCGCGGGGTAAACCGGCGTCAGCGATTGCTCGACCGGCGCGCCCGGCAGCACCCGTCGATACTCTGGATGCACCATCTCGAAACCCTGTTGGCCGCCGCGCACTTCACCGAAACAACGCAGACACGACCCCGGCTGCATCGATTCGGCCTGACCGCGGTGAAAATGGAAAAAGCGCAGCATCAGGGTGCCGCCGCTCGCGTCGACCAGCGCCACACGCAGCTGCGGCCGATAACGGAATCCGGTTTCCACCGCTGCCACCGTCCCCTCGACCTGCACGTGGCTGCCCGGCACGAGATCAGCGATGGGCACGATGTGCGTGCGGTCCTCGTAGCGCAACGGCAGGTGGAACCAGATGTCGCGCACCTGTTCCAACCCCAGTCGCGCCAGTGCCGAGGCCAGCGCCGGCCCCACGCCCTTGAGCGTGGTCACCGGCTGCATGCCAGCCGGTGCCATGCCGGCTGTCGGTCGGCTGACGGTCATCGTCGCGACCTGGGCAACCCATGCCCTGCGGGCCGCGGCAGCCACTGCCTGACCCGGCCGACGGCAAGACGGTCATCCATCTCAGTCGCGGATCACCATGATGGCATCCACCTCTACCAGCGCCGCTTTCGGCAAGGCCGACACCTCGATGGTCGAACGCGCCGGATACGGTTGTTCGAAATATTCGGCCATGATGGTGTTGACCGTGCCGAAATTGGCCAGATCCGTGACGTAAATGCCCACGCGCACGATATCGGCAAAACTGCCACCGGCGGCGGCGCACACGGCCTTTAGATTCTCGAACACGCGCCGGGCCTGCACCTCGATGCCGCCATCAACCATGGCACCGGTGGCGGGGTCGAGCGGAATCTGGCCCGAAAAATACGCGGTGTTGCCAGCCTTGACGGCTTGCGAATACGGTCCGATGGCGGCTGGAGCGGCAGCGGTGCTGATGGTGGTGTGCGGCATGGGATGACTCCTTGGAATGAAAGTGTTGCCGCCAAGGATAATCGACACTACAACGGATGCCGATACACCCCGCCAACCACGCCGGTCCGCCGGATTCGCCGCATCACGTCGGCCAGATGCTTGCGGTTCTTGACCTCGATGGCAAACACCAAGGTGGCGGCGACCAGATCGCGCTCGGTGTATTCCACGTTCTCGATGTTGGAATCGGCATCGGCAATGGCCGCGGCCACGGTGGCCAGCACACCTTGCTTGTTGACCACCTCGATGCGCAGCTCGGCCTTGTAATCGCCGCTGACTTCGTGATCCCAGCCGATCGCGATGCAGCGCTCCGGTGACTTGCGGAATTCCGCCACATTGGGGCATTCGGTGCGGTGCACCACGATGCCCTTGCCGGCGGACAGATAACCGATGATGTTGTCGCCCGGCACGGGGTGGCAGCAGTTGCCGAAACTCAGCACGCCACGTTCGGTGCCGTTGATGCGGATCTTTTCCGCGCTGTGCACGGGCTCGGTCGGCCGGGCATCCCCGTCCTCGCCAGCCAGCAGCTGCGCTGCCACCTGATCGGGCATGCGACTGCCCAATGCGATATCGGCCAAAAGCTCTTCCAAGCGCCGCATCTTCTGGCTTTCCAGATAACGCTGCAGGTTCTCCGGCGGTACGGCATCCAGGCTCGCGCCACGCATGTCCAACGCGCGATCGAGCATGCGATGGCCGAAATCGACGGCATCCTCGTGCTGCAAATGTTTCAGATACTGCCGAATGGCCGTGCGCGCCTTGCCGGTCACCACCCATTCCAGCCATACCGGATTGGGTTGTGCCGAGGGCGCCACGATGACCTCGACGCGCTGACCCGACGCCAGCCGTGCGCGCAGGGGAGCGAGCTTGCCATCCAGTCGCGCCGCCACCGCGTGGTCGCCGACGTCGGTATGCACGGCATAGGCAAAATCCAGCGCCGTGGCATTGTGCGGCAACGACAGGATGTCGCCGCGCGGCGTGAACAGGTAGACCTCGTCCGGGAACAGGTCGATCTTGACGTTTTCCAGAAACTCCGTCGATGACGGCGTATCAGCCTGGCGATCGGCCAAGGCACTCAGCCACGCGCGGGCACGTACCTGCGCACTGTTGGCCGGGCCACCATCGGTCTTGTAGACCCAGTGCGCCGCCACGCCGCGCTCGGCCACCGAATCCATTTCCTCGGTCCGGATCTGCACTTCGATGGGTTCGCCAAACGGCCCCAACAGCACGCTGTGCAGCGACTGGTAGCCATTGTCCTTGGGAATGGCGATGAAATCCTTGAAGCGCCCGTCCACCGGCTTGTACAACGCATGAATGGCACCCAACGCGCCGTAGCAGCGCATCACGCTGTCCGTCACCACGCGAAAACCGAACACGTCCATGACCTCGGCAAACGTCTTCTGTCCGCTGCGCATCTTGGAGTAAATGCTGTACGGCGACTTGATGCGGCTGACCACCCGCGCCGGGATGCCTTCGGCGGCCAACTGCGTGGACAAGGCCTGTTCGATGCGCTGCATGGCCTGCCGACGGTTGCCGATGGCACTCTTGATGCGCGCACTGATGACCCGGTGGCGATCTGGATAAAGCGTGCGGAAGCCAAGATCCTGCAGCTCGGCCTTGATCTTGTTCATGCCCAGTCGTTGGGCAATGGGCGCATAGATTTCCAGCGTCTCGCGCGCGATGCGGCGACGCGACGAGGCGTCCTTGGCACCAAGGGTGCGCATGTTGTGCAGGCGATCGGCCAGCTTGATGAGGATCACGCGCAGATCGCGTGCCATCGCCAGCAGCATCTTGCGGAAGCTCTCGGCAACGGCTTCCTGACGGTTGCGAAAACGCACGCTGTCGAGTTTGGTCACGCCATCGACCAGTTCCAGCACGACGCCACCGAACTGGGCTTCCAGGTCGGCACGATCCAGCCCGGTATCTTCCAGCGTGTCGTGCAGAATGGCCGCCATGATGGTTTCGGCATCCATGCGCAACTCGGCCAGAATGCGGGCCACGGCCACCGGATGGGTGATGTAGGGCTCGCCGCTGCGACGCGTCTGCCCGGCATGCGCGTGCGCACCAACCTGATAGGCCCTGCGGACCGCACGCACCTGTTCCGCAGGCAGATAGGCCTGCAGACAGCGTTCCAGTTCAAGCATGTCGGCGGGCAAGACCTCGGCCGGCATGGATTCGGGGTTCACGATGGCCTCCATGACACCCCGGCAGCGCTCAGGCCGCCAGCCCCCGTGCAATCGGGGTACACATTCGGCATTGACGGACCCGAACCATCATGCTCAGTCGTCCCCGAGCTTGGTCAGATCGTCATCCACCTCGGCCGCCGCCCACTCCAGCGCCTCACGCTCGGCTTGCTCGCGCTCGGCCCGGTCGATGGCCTCGATGGTGGCTTCGTCAATGCTGCGGCTGGCGATCTCGCGCAAAGCCAGCACCGTGGGCTTGTCGTTCTCGACATCCACCAGCGCCTCAGCGCCATGGGCCAGCTGCCGGGCGCGCTTGGTCGCCATCAGCACCAGCTCGAATCGATTGTTGACCACTGCAAGGCAGTCTTCGACGGTAATACGTGCCATGTCACTATCCAGAAAAGCAGGAAACACCAGGAAATTTTCGCTCGCAGACATCACCTCCGCACACTCGCCGTTTGCTGCGAGCTGCGGCGCCGGGTACTTCTGCGCATGGTCCAGTGTAGCCGCTGGAGCACTTGGCTGGCAATGCTGGACGGGCTAGCATGCGCGGTTCACGTGATCCGTGCGAGCACGGCTGGCAAATTTTGTCGATAATAAATAAACTATGCGGTACACGTGACTCCCTTCTCCGCCATGCTCCCATCCATTCGCCAGATATTGCAGCGCAGCGTCCTGTTGGTCGCCGTCGTGGCATTGGCCGGCTGCGCCATCGCCAAGCCACGCACCGATGATCCGCTGGAAAGCTTCAACCGCAAGGCCTACGCGTTCAACCACGCCATCGACAAGGTCGCCATCCGCCCCATCGCCGTGGCCTACCGCAAGGTAACCACGCCGCCAATCCGCGAGCATGTCAGCGACTTCTTCAGCAACATCCAGTTGCCGGTGTCGGTGGCCAATTACCTGCTGCAGGGCAAACCCAAGCGGGCGGCGGAAGCAGGCGGCCGATTCCTGGTCAATCTTGCGATCGGCTTTCTCGGCTTTTTCGACCCGGCAACGACGCTGGGCATCCCTTCGGGTGAAACCGATTTCGGCGTCACGCTGGCGCGCTGGGGCGTGCCGGAAGGCCCGTACTTGGTCCTGCCGCTGTTCGGACCCACCACGGCGCGCGACGTCTGGCATTTTCCGGCCAGTTATTTCCTGAACCCGATGTCGATTTACACGCGCCACCATCATTACCGTTACGGCCAGCAATACGTGCCGGAGCTGGTATATCTGGTCTCCCTGCGCGCCCGCGCGATGGATGCCGAAAGCTTCCTGCAATCGGCCTACGATCCCTACGTGTTCCTGCGTGATGCTTACCGCCAGCACCGGCTGTACATGATCTACTACGGCAATCCGCCGGCCGCCGCCATCGAACGCATGCAAGGCCTCGACCAGCAGGGTTTCGACCCGGATCAATTGCTGCAGCAACAGAAGGCCTGGGAAAAGAAACATGCCACCACGCCGGCCACGGCAGGCAGCAGCGCCCAACCGGCGACAGCGGGCAGCAGCACCCTGCCGGCAATGGCCGCCAGCAGCTGAAATCACCGTCGGGCCAAACGCCGGGTCAATGGCCCGGCACGTCGCCCCAAAGATATTTGTGCAACTGCACCTGCAGGCGCACCGGCAGGTGATCGGCGAGGATCCACTCGGCCAGCTGACGCGGCGCAAGCGTGTTGGAGACTGGTGAAAAAAGCACCTGGCAACGGTCGGCCAGTCCGTGCTCCTGCAGCACGTGGCTGGCCCAGTCGTAATCGGCGCGATCGGCCATTACGATCTTGACCTGATCGTGGGCACGCAAGTGCGCGAGATTGCTCCACAGGTTGCGCGCGCACTCGCCGGAGCCCGGCGCCTTCAGATCGACCACCTTGCGCACGCGCGCATCCACGTCGGCCACATCCAGCGATCCCGAGGTTTCCAGCGACACCTCGTAGCCGGCATCGCACAATCGTTCCAGCAAGACCAGACAACGCTTCTGCGCCAACGGTTCACCACCGGTCACGCAAACATGCCGCGCGGCATGGCTGTCCACCTCGCGCAGGATGTCGTCGATGTCGTGCCACTGGCCGCCATGGAAGGCGTACTCGGTGTCGCACCACACGCAACGCAACGGGCAACCGGTCAGGCGCACGAACACCGTGGGCCAGCCGACGGCATCGGCTTCGCCCTGGATGGAATGGAAGATCTCGCTGACACGCAATCGCGGCGTCCGCGTAGGCACCGCCACGTCGGCGGCAGGTAACTGGTCGATCATGCCACCATGTTAATGCAACTGCTGCTGCAGCCGGATGTCCGCGAGCCGCTGCTTGGCCAGTTGTGCTTCCGAACTGTCCGGATATTTCGCCATCACGGCCTGCAGGGTCGCAACGGCCGTGGTCGTCTGCTTCAGCGCGTACTGGCAATAGCCTTTCTTCAGCAACGCGCCTGGCGCCTTGCCGCTGTCCGGGAAACGCTGGATGACCTGATCGAAAGCCTGCAATGCCTGCGCGTAATTCTGCGTCACGTAATAGGACTCGCCCAGCCAGTACCAAGCGTTGGGGGTGAGCTTGTCGTGCGGGTACTGCTGCGTGAAGGCGCGGAAACCGCGTGACGAAGTGACGAAATCGCCCGCGCGCAACGCGTTGAATGCAGCGTAGTAGGCCGTCTGGGCGCCGGCATCACCGCCTGCCGCCGTACTTGCACTGGCCGGATTCGAACGACCGCCGGCAACTTCCGATCCGTGCTTGAACGGCTTGCCGGCCTTGGTCCCGGCAGCTTGCCGTTGACCGTTGCCTGCCGTTGGCGCTGCCGCTGCCGCCTGCTCCAGCTTCTTGATGCGCGAGTCCAGTGCGAGATATTGCTCCTTGTCGATTTCCTTCAGCTGTTCGAACTGATGCTGCAGCTGCTCGACCTGCCCCAGCAGCTGGCGGTTCTGCTGCTTGAGCATCTCGATCTGGTTGACCAGGGCCGTCGCCTGATTGACGTTGCCAGCTGATTGGGTCGGCGACGCCGAAACCGGGGCAGGCGCTGCCGTATCCTGCCGGGCAGGCGTGACTTGCGCAAAGGCCGAGCCAGGGACCCAAAGCGCGACGGCCGCACAAATGGCGGCCGCCGCACTTCGGCTGGCCCATGGCTGGATGGCCACAGGCAGCTTCATCGCTCGATCACTTGGAGGTGTAGACGATGTTGACGCGGCGGTTCTTCGCCCAGCAGCTCTGTGTCTGCTGACGGCACACCGGATGCTCTTCACCGTAGCTCACCACCGTGATCTGGCTGGCCGAGGCACCGTTGGCTTCGAGCGCGGCCGCGACGGCATTGCCACGACGCTCGCCCAAGCCCAGGTTGTACTCGCGCGAGCCGCGATCATCGGTGTTGCCTTGCAGGGTCACGCGTGCGCTCGGACGATCCTGCAGGTACTTGGCCTGGCAGGCCATGATCTGCTGGAACTCGGGCTTGATGACGCTCTTGTCGAAATCGAAATACACCACGCGCTGACGCAGGCACGGATTGGTATCCAGATCACCCGGCATGAAACCGGTCGGTGCCGGTGGCGGTGCCGGCTGTGCCGGTGGCGGTGGCGGCGGTGGCGGTGGCGTGGCCGGCTTGACCTGCTGCTTGGTGCTGCAGGCGGCGACGCCGACGGCACACGCCACGGCGATCAGGGTAAGACGAACGCTCTTGTTCATGGCACTGTCCTTCAACAGTAGTGAAAGTCCAAAATGGATGGTTGGTTGCCGGGCATCCCGGCGGGTGTTTCTTGTTGTTGCTTCTAATGGGAACTGTATGGCCCCCATGCAGGCGAGCGGACACTTCCATGCGCGAGCATCAGCCGTTGGCGGACTTTCCCGTCCGCCGAAACCTCGTACAGCACGCTGTAGGTGCCTTCAATGGCGGCGTACACGAGCATGCTTCCGTTCGGCGCAAAGCTGGGATTTTCATCCAGATTGCCCGGTGCGACGAAATGTTCCTGCCCGTTCAAGCCAAGATCCATGACCGCAATACGATACACGTTCCCATTCCCCTGCACCATTGCGATCTGCTTGCCATCGTAGCTGATCGAGGAGTTGGAATTGTACGCGCCCTGAAATGTCAGCCGCTGGGGTGTGCCACCTGTGACCGGGATCTCGTAAAGCTGCGGTTTACCTGCGCGGTCCGAGGTGAACACGATGTCCTTGCCGTCCGGCATCCATTGCGGCTCGGTATCAATGGCGTAGTTGTGAGTCAGCCGGGTGAGCTTGCCGGTGGCCAAGTCGATCAGGTAGATCTCCGGGTTGCCCTGAAAGGACAGCGACACCGCCAGCGTTTTGCCGTCCGGCGAAAACGCCGGAGCCCCGTTGATGCCCTTGCGGCCGGACACCAGACGTCTGGCCCCGGTGGCAAGATTCTGGATGTAGATGGCCGAGTTACCGCTCTCGAATGACACGTAAGCCAATTCCTGACCATTGGGCGACCAAGTCGGCGACATCAGATCCTCGCGCGAATGCACCACCACTTGCGGGTTGTAGCCATCCGAATCGGCCACGATCAGCGAATAGCTGATGTGCGGCGCCACCCCGGTAGCCGTGACATAGGCGATGCGCGTGTAGAACGCGCCCGGCACACCGATGATCTTCTGGTAAATGGCATCGGCAATCTGGTGCGCCACACCACGCAACTTGCCTGGTTCCGCCGTGAATGACTGGCTCAGCAGCTGCTGCTTGGCGTTGACGTCCCACAACTCGAAATCCACCTTGAACGCACCACCACCGGCATCGGCGATGTGGCCGACCACGATGTAATCCTGCTTGAGCAGCTTCCAGGCGGCGAACTTGATGTCGCTGCCGACATGCGGAAACGCCACCAGATCACCGTTGTCCAGCACGCGAAACTTGCCACAGCGGGCCAGATCGTCATGGATCACCTGCGCCACATGCGTCGATGGCGGCAAGCCGGCATTGTTGTTGGCAAACGGCACCACGGTGATCGGGATCGCCGACTCGGTGCCATTGACGATGTTGATGCTGAGCCCTTGTTGAGCCCTGGCCTGACCGATGCCGGCAAGCATCAAGCCGACGACGGCGAACAGGGCGAGAACCACGGGATTTTTCATGCGCAACATCATGTTCAATTCGTCACTTTGAAGTTCAGCGTGAGATCACTCTGGAATACCTTCGCGTAACCCTTGTAAGGCAAGGGCTGGGCCCGCAATACCGCGTTCTTGACCGACAATTTGGCCGCCGCATCGAATGGACAACTTGGATCGATGGTGACACTGACGACCTGCCCGCCAGGAATCTGCACGATGTGGATCGGGCAGACTGCACCCTCCGGAATGTTATCCGGGCGCAACCAGGCCTGCGTGACCGCGTTCTGAATGGCTGCCTTGTAGGCATCCTCGTCCGTACCATTGCCGCCGCTCTGCGCCTGTTCGGTCACCTTGACCCCGGGAACTTGCGGCGGGGCCTGATCGGCCTTCTTGAGGTCTTTGAGCTGTGCCAGCTTCTGCTGTTCCAGCCGATTGCGGCTGTCGGCATGATGCAGCGCCTGGCGGGTCTGGGCCATCTGCTGGAAGATCTTGTTCAACTTGGCCTGCTGTTCGGCCTGCAATTCGGACATGCGCTGCTGCTCCTGCTGCTGCGCGACGCGTTTGGCCTGCTCGGCCTTCTGACTGGCCATCAGCACCGCTTTTTGCTGGTTGCGCAAGGCCGGATGCTTCGGCGGCGCCGGCAAGGTGGGTACCGGTGACACTTTGGGTTTGACCGGTTTGGCCGCCGGCTTGGGCGGTGGTGATGGCGACGATTTGCGGCGATGACGTCGCGCCGACGGCAACGGTGCTGCCGAGGTACCTATCAAGGTCGCTTCGATCACGGGGCCCGCCAACGCCTGCGGCCGCTGGCACATGATCGGACTCCAGCCGGCCGGCAAATGCAACGCGGCAAACACATGCTCCCACGAGGTGCACGACAAGGTGGTCGCAAACAGGAACCCGGCCAGCCCGATGTGCAACAGTGCCGACCACAGGACCGCCCGCGGCGTGCGCTTACTTTCGTCCGACATGCGCCGCACCCGGTGTCGCGGCCGGCTGGGTCATCAGGCCCACATGCGGCACCCCGGCCTGCTGCAACATCACCAGCACCTGCATGATGCGACCATAATCGATGCGCTTGTCGCCACCAACCAGCACCGATACTTTGGGATTGACGTCGATGAAGGCGTGCACCTTGCGCACCAGTTCATCGGCACTGACCGTCTCGCGTGGCGCGGCGCCCAAGGTGAGATACAGCTGCCCGCTCTTGTCGATGCTGACCAGAATGGGCTGCTGGTCGTTCTGCAGCGACTTGGCCGCCGCCTGCGGCAGCTCGATGTTCACGCCCAGGTGCAGCAATGGCGCGGTCACCATGAAAATGATCAGGAGCACCAGCATGACGTCGATGTACGGCACGACGTTCATCTCGGCGATCAGGCCGCGTCGACGACGGCGACCGCGATGGCGTGGCGATGTGTGCATCGGAAACCCCGTCAGGCCTCGTCCGCGGAAATCTGGCGTTGCAGGATGGAGGAAAACTCCTCCTGGAACGTGTCATAGCGGGTGGCGATGCGCTCGACCTTGTCGGCGTAGCGGTTGTACGCCCACACCGCCGGAATGGCCGCGAACAGGCCCATCGCGGTCGCCACCAGCGCCTCGGAAATGCCCGGCGCCACCATAGCGATGGTCGCCTCCTTGACCGCACCCAGCCCCTGGAACGCCGCCATGATGCCCCACACGGTGCCGAACAGGCCCACGTACGGACTGATCGAGCCGACATTGGCCAAAAATTGCAGGTGATGCTCCAGCCGCTCCACCTCGCGCGTGCCCGCCACACGCATGGCCCGTTCGGTCCCTTCCATCAACATGCGCGTATCGCCACCCTTGCGCTGGCGCTGACGTGCGAACTCGCGGAAGCCCGCCTCGAACACCGTTTCCAGCCCGCCGGCATCATCCTCGCGCGCGCCCACTTCGCGAAACAAGGCAGCCAGATCACCGCCTGACCAGAAACGTTCCTCGAAGGCTTCCGCCGATTCCACGGCGTGCTTCAGCGTGCCGAACTTGCGCACGATGATCACCCAGGACAGGAACGAAAACGCCAGCAGCAACAGCAGCACCAGCTTGACCGGCAGGCTGGCATGGATCACCAGGTCGAGAATATTGAGATGGCCATTCATCGGTCAGGAAATCCTTGCCATGAGATCATCGGGGATGGGCGACGGGCGCATTTTAGCGATATCGACACAGGCCACGCGCACCGTGGCCCGCACCAGTTCAACCTGATTCACGCAGCGTCGCACTTCCTGCGTGAAGGTCATACTGGCGCCACGCAAGGCTTGGACCGCGACCGAGATCTCCAGTTCGTCATCCAGCCGGGCCGCTGCCAGAAAGTCGATGCACATGTCACGCACCACGAAACCCAGCCCGGTGGCTTCACGCAAGGCGCCTTGATCGACGCCCCGCGCTCGCATCCACTCGCTGCGCGCGCGTTCCATGAAACGCAGGTAACCGGCGTGATAGACCACGCCGCCCGCATCCGTGTCTTCCCAGTAAACACGTAATCGCCAGTGAAAGATCGGTACTTCGACAGCGGTGGCAGGCATGGGCTCGTCGCAATGCATGTGAAAGGAAAAATCGCACCGGGACACCCGTGCACGGCACTTACCTTATCGTCATTGCCCTGCACATGGCGAATATCCGATACGGATGCCCTCACGACCCATCGGTTGCCGCGCCGTCGAAAAGATCATCCGGTGCCACCTGCCGCGGTGGCGGCGTCAGACCCAGATGCCGCCAGGCACGCGCCGAGGCCATGCGCCCGCGCGCCGTGCGCAGCAAAAAGCCCTGCTGGATCAGATACGGTTCGACCACGTCTTCCAGCGTGCCGCGATCCTCGCTCAGGGCCGCGGCCAACGAGTCCACGCCCACCGGACCGCCGTCGAAGTGCTCGATGATGATGCCCAGCAGGCGCCGGTCCAGCTCATCCAGACCTTCGGCATCGACTTTCAGCATGTCGGTGGCAGCGCTGGCGATGGCCGGGGTGATGCGCCCCTCGCCCCGCACCTCGGCGTAATCGCGCACGCGCCGCAGCAAGCGGTTGGCGATGCGCGGCGTGCCACGCGCGCGCCGCGCCAGTTCCGTCGCGCCTGCGGCATCACAGGCAATGCCGAGGATGCGTGCCGAGCGCCGCACGATGGCCGCCAGCTCCTCGTGACTGTAGAAAGCCAATCGCTGGATGATGCCGAAACGGTCGCGCAATGGCCCAGTCAGAAGGCCGGCTCGGGTGGTCGCGCCGATCAGCGTGAACGGCGGCAGGTCGAGTTTGATCGAACGTGCGGCCGGGCCTTCGCCGATCATGATGTCGATCTGGAAATCCTCCATCGCCGGGTACAGCACTTCCTCGACCACCGGCGACAGACGATGGATTTCGTCGACGAACAGCACGTCGTTGGCTTCAAGGTTGGTCAACAGCGCCGCCAGATCCCCGGCGCGCTCCAGCACCGGGCCGGACGTGGATCGCAGATTGACACCCAGCTCGTTGGCGATGACATGCGACAGCGTGGTTTTGCCCAGGCCCGGCGGGCCGAAGATCAGCACGTGATCGAGCGCCCCGCCGCGCCGTTTGGCCGCCTCGATGTAGATGGCCAACTGCTCGCGCACCGCGGCCTGGCCGAGATACTCGTCAAGCTTCTTCGGGCGGATGGTAGCCTCCAGCGCCACCTCGTCGGGCGTGGATGCAGGGGTCATCAGGCGCTCATCGGTCATGCGTGCATTATGACGCAAGCCGACGGCGAGACGGGGCCGGGGTATCGGGTTCACTTGTGGGCGCTGCAGCTGGGCCAGCTGCCAACAACTTCGGCCCATGGGTGAACCCGGTACCCCGCGCACTAAACCCGCACTCGCGCAAGGTTGGATCCGTGCCTAGATTTCCACCTGCGCGCCGAGCTCGATCAGGCGATTGCCGGGAATCTGGAAGAATGCCGTGGCCGGCATGGCGTTGCGCATCATGAAGGCGAACAGCTTGTCGCGCCACAGTGCCATGCCCGGACGCTCGGTGGCCACGACCGTCTCACGCGACAGGAAAAACGTGGTGTCCATCATGTCGAACGCCAACCCCTGACGTGCACATTGCGCCAAGGCCAACGGCACATTGGGGTCTTCGGCAAAACCGAACCGCAAGGTCAACTGGTAGAACTCGTCGGCCTGCGGTTCGATCCGGATGCGTTCGTCGGCATCGGCCACCGGCGTCTCCAGCGTTTCCACCGTCAGCATCACGTTGCGCTCATGCAGCACCTTGTTGTGCTTGAGATTGTGCAGCAAGGCATGCGGCACGGCGTCCATGTTCGCGGTCAGGAAAATGGCCGTCCCCGGCACCCGCATCGGTGGATGTTCCGCAATGCTGGTGATAAAGGCCACCAACGACAAGCCGCTCTCCTGCCTGATGCCACGCATCAACAGCTCGCGCCCACGCCGCCACGTCACCAGCAGCGTGAAGATGGCCCCGCCAAGCACCAACGGCAGCCAGCCGCCATCGGGGATTTTCAGCGTATTGGCACCGAAGAAGGCAAGGTCGATGGTGAGGAACACGATGCCGACACCGGCCACCTTCCACGCCTGCCATTTCCACAACAGGCGGGCCACCACCAGGAACAAGGTGCTGTCGATGGCCATGGTGCCGGTCACGGCAATGCCATAGGCGCCGGCCAGGGCTTTGGATGACCCGAACCCAACCACGACGACGATCACGATCACCATCAATGCAGCATTGATCCACGGCAGGTAGATCTGGCCAATGGCGTCCGTCGAGGTATGCACGATGCGCATGCGCGGGATGAAACCGAGCTGGATCGCCTGCCGCGTCATCGAGAAGGCTCCCGAGATGACTGCCTGCGAGGCAATGACCGCCGCCATCGTCGCCAGCACGATCATGGGATACAACGCCCAATGCGGTACGGAGTGATAAAACGGATTGACGGCTGCCACGGGGTTCGCCAGCAGGTTGCCCGACTGTCCGAAATAATTGAGCAGCAGGCCCGGCAACACGAAGGCGTACCAGCCGGTCAGGATGGGCATGCGGCCGAAGTGCCCGAGGTCGGTATACAACGCCTCGGCGCCGGTTACGCACAGGACCACGGCGCCGAGGATGATGAAGCCGGCCCAGTGGTGGTGGACGAAAAACGCAACGGCATACGACGGGCTGAGCGCACGCAACACCAGCGGATGCTGAATGATGTTCCACAAGCCGATCAGGCCGATGGCGACAAACCACAGCCCCATCACCGGTCCGAACGCGCGGCCTACCTTGCTGGTGCCGTGACGCTGGGCCCAGAACACGATCAGCAGAACCGCAACTGCCAGCCACACCACGTAGTGCTGCAAATGCGGCGCGGCCACTTCCAGGCCCTCCATCGACGACAGCACCGTGATCGATGGCGTGATCACGCCGTCACCGAAAAACAAGGCGGCACCGAGTACTGCGGCCAGCACTACCAGCTTGCGCAGGCGCGGCGACTTGCCGGCCGCCCGTTGCGCCAGCGCCATCATGGCCATGATGCCGCCTTCGCCCTTGTTGTCGGCACGCATGATGAAGCCGATGTACTTGACCGCCACCACCATCACCAGCGTCCAGGTGATGAGCGAAAGCACGCCCAGCACGTTGACCGCGTTGACCGCCATCGCGTGCGTGCCGCTGAAGGCTTCCTGCAACGTGTACAGCGGACTGGTGCCGATGTCGCCAAAGACCACGCCAATGGCGCCGATCACCAGCGCCTTGTAGCTGCCATGGACGGTGCTTTCCTCGGCGGTAGCCGGAGCCGGTGCGCTGCCTTGATCGGAAGAACTCATCGCGGATTCCAGGTTCGGTATCAGCCGCCCAAGGCGGCGCGCAGGGATTTGCGGATAATGGTTTCGGCGTTGTCGCCCTCGGCAGCTGCCTTGGCCACCAGGCGTGCGGCTTCGGCCGGTTTGTAGCCCAGCTGCTGCAGCGCCACTTCCGCCTCGCCACGGGCGTCATGCGGCAACGCCTGCACCGCAGCTGCGCCAAGCACGCCCGCTGCGGGTGCATCGACGCGATCACGCAGTTCCACCACGATGCGTTCGGCCGTCTTCTTGCCGATGCCGGGGATTTTCGTGAGCGGTACGGGATCACCCGCATGCAGCGTACGCGCCAGCGCATCGGGTGACATGCCCGAAAGCACGGCCAGAGCAATCTTGGCTCCGACTCCGCTGACCTTGAGCAGTTGCCGGAACCACACCCGTTCGGTCTCGCTGGCAAAACCGTACAGCGCCACGCTGTCTTCCTTGACCGAGTAATGCGTGAGCAGGACCACTTCCTGCCCCACCGCTGGAAGATCGTAGATGGTCGACATCGGCGCTTCCAGCTCGTAGCCGACGCCGCCGACCTCGACCAGCAGCCACGGCGGCTGCCGCGACAGCAAGGTGCCACGCAGACGGCCGATCATCGGCGCCGTCTCCACTGGGAACGCGCCACGCCCAGCCGCTGTGTACTGGCGCGGGTGTGCGCATGCGTGATGGCAATGGCCAGCGCATCGGCCGCGTCGGCCTGCAATGGTCCTTTCAGGCCAAGCAGCATGCCCACCATGTGCTGCACCTGGGCCTTGTCGGCACGGCCGCCACCGACCACGGCCTGCTTCACTTCGGTTGGCGCGTATTCGTGCACGTCCACTCCCCGGCAGACCACGGCGCAAATGGCGGCGCCACGGGCCTGCCCCAACTTCAAGGCCGAATCGGCATTGCGGGCCATGAACACCCGCTCGATGCCGCACTCGCCCGGTCGATGGGCATCGATGATGGCACACAGCTCGTCAAAAATGCATTTGAGCCGCAGCGGGAAATTGTCCTCGCCACCCACGGCCAAAGCGGTATGGAACACATGCGACAACGTGCCCTGCGCATCGACATCGATGATGCCGACGCCAGTGAAGCGACTGCCGGGGTCGATGCCCAGAATGCGCGCACCGGCTGGTGCGGCATCCCCAGCTGCGGATGCCGGAAATCCCGCCATCATCCCGGCAGATCGGCGTTGTGATAGACCTCGCTCACGTCATCAAGCGCGTCCAGCTTGTCGATGAGATCGAGCAAGGTGTCGCGCGTCTCCTCGTCGGCGAGCGCGACGCGGTTGCTCGGACGCATGCCGACGCCGGCGTGCAAAGCCGTCAGACCCGCCGCCTCAAGCGCCTGCTGCACCGCCTCGAAACTGTCCGGCGTGCACAGCACGATGGATTCGCCGGCCTCGTTGACGACGTCATCGGCACCGGCTTCAAGTGCAGCTTCAAGCACTTTCTCCTCGGCTGCCTCGTCGCCATGTGTTTCGAATGCCAGCTCGCCCAGACGCTGGAATTGGAAAGCCACCGAGCCACTGGTGCCCAGATTGCCTCCGTGCCGATCCAACGCATGGCGCACATCGGACACGGTGCGGTTGGGGTTGTCGGTGAAGCACTCGATGATGAGCGCGACGCCCGCCGGGCCGTAACCCTCATAACGGATTTCCTGCATCGCCGCGCCGCCATCGGCACCGGACGCGCGATCGATGGCGCGCTTGATGGTGTCCTTGGGCATGTTCGCGGCCAGCGCCTTGCCCACGGCCGCACTCAAGCGCCCGTTGTTGTCCGGGTCGGGCACACCCGAACGCGCAGCCACGGTGATTTCGCGGATAAGCTTGGTGAAAATCTTGCCGCGCTTGGCGTCTTCGGCGCTCTTGCGGTTGGCAACGGTAGGGCCTCTACCCATGGGATGTCCTGCCTTGCAATCTTGGTCACGGGCTGCCGATTTTACGACAGGCGACGGCTCGGCACTATCGGTCGCGCAGATCGTCCCGGAAGCGCCCATGGCGCAAAAACGCCACCGCCTGCGCCGCCGCGGTACGCGACAACAGCATGCCGGTGTGGCTGGCCGGCACCACGCAATGGTCGATCAGGCCGGGCAAGCGCGTCTCGGCAACGGTCACGGTGCCGTCATTGGGACCATCCACCTGGCCGATCATGCTGCCCAGCCCGACCGCCACCTGACCGGCCAGCATGCCGACCTCGCGCGGGCCATCCCAGTGCGCCAACCCATGCAGCAGCAACTCGCGGCCGGGGCCGAGCATGCGCGAACCGACGTGCTCGTCGAACCAGCGTGCCACGGCGCTGCCCGACAAGGGCGAGGCCAGGCACACGATGCGCCCCGAGGGCAGATCGGCACGTCCGTTGCAGGCCAGCAGCGCCAGCAAACCACCCAGACTGTGCCCGACCACGTGCGTGCCCTCGCCGCCGGCACGCAGACGTTCGCGCAAATCGGCAAGGATCACGTCCAACGGCGTGGTGACGCTCAGATAATCGAACGAATCCACCACGTAGCCAGCGCTTTCCAGCCGGCGTTGCAACACCGACATGGAAATGCCGGGCATCCACAAGCCATGCAGCAGGATCAGGCGTTCGGACATGCATGCGTCTCGGGCAGGGTCAGAGCTCGTCAATGCCGTCGGCTCAGTGGTCGGCTGGCTCCGACGTGTTCACCGCCACGTGCAGCTCCGCCAGCTGCGCCGCCGACACCAGTGAAGGTGCGTCGGTCATCAAGTCCTGCGCGCTGGTGGTCTTGGGGAAGGCGATCACGTCACGAATGGCTTCGGTTCCCGCCATCAGCATGGCGATGCGGTCGATGCCGAAAGCGATGCCGCCATGCGGCGGCGCGCCCAGCGTCAGCGCGCGCAGCAGGAAGCCGAACTTGGCCTGTGCTTCCTCGGGGCCGATGCCGAGCAACTTGAACACGGCCGACTGCATGTCCGGATGATGGATGCGGATCGAGCCGCCGCCGATCTCCGCGCCGTTCAGCACCATGTCGTAGCCGCGGCTGAGCGCCGTGGCCGCATGCGCCTGAAGGTCGGCGATGTCGTCCACCTTGGGCGCTGTGAACGGATGATGCAGGGCCACGAAACGCTGCGCCTCCGCATCGAATTCGAACATCGGGAAATCCGTGACCCACAATGGCTTCCAGCCATCCTCGAACAAGCCAAGGTCGCGCCCGACCTTCAGCCGCACCGCGCCCATGAACTCGCTGACCTTCTGCCACGGACCCGCGCCGATCAACAGCAAATCGCCCGCCTCGGCTGCCGTCGCCGCGAACACACCAGCCAGCGCCGCGTCATCCAGGAACTTGGCCACCGGCGAATTCACGCCCGCGTGGCCGGCCGCCGGATCCGTCACCTTGATCCAGGCCAGCCCCCTGGCGCCGTACTTCGCCGCGTGTGCAGCCAGCTCGTCGATGTGCTTGCGCGAGAGCTCCGCACCACCGGGCACGCGCAGCGCCGCCACGCGACCGTCGGCGGCATTGGCCGGCTCGGCGAACACCTTGAACTCGACCGCCTTGACGGCCTCGGCGATGTCCACCAGCTCCAACGCCAGACGCAGGTCGGGCTTGTCCGAACCAAAACGCCGCATCGCCTCGTGCCAAGTCATGCGCGGGAACGGATCAGCCAGCTCCACACCGGCCACATCCTTGAAGATCGCGCGCATCATCGACTCGACGAAACCCTGAATGTCGGCTTCGTCGACGAACGCGAACTCCATGTCCAGTTGCGTGAATTCGGGCTGACGATCAGCGCGCAGATCCTCGTCGCGGAAGCAACGCGCGATCTGATAATAGCGATCAAAGCCGGCCATCATCAGCAACTGTTTGAACAGCTGCGGCGACTGCGGCAGCGCATAGAACTGGCCCTCGTGGACGCGCGATGGCACCAGGTAATCGCGCGCGCCCTCGGGCGTGGCCTTGGTCAGGATCGGCGTCTCGATGTCCTGAAAACCGGCCGCATCGAGATAACGGCGCAGCGCCTGCACCAGCTGCGTGCGCTTGCGCAACATGCGCTGCATCTCGGGCCGGCGCAGGTCGAGATAGCGATACACGAGACGCATTTCTTCGGACGGGTTTTCGTGCAGCGCAAACGGCAAATCGCGCGCCTCGTTCAAAACCTCCAACCGCTCGGCCAGCAATTCGACGGCACCGGTCTTGAGCTTGTCGTTGACCGAACTGCGCGGGCGCAGGATGCCCGTCACGCGCAGGCAGTACTCGTAGCCGACCTTGCCGGCCAGCGCGAACGCCTCGGCATTGTCGCGATCCACCACCACCTGCGCGAGCCCCGTGTGATCGCGCAAGTCGATGAAAGCCACATGGCTTTGCAGACGAACCTTGTTGACCCAGCCGCACAGGACCAGCGGCTGACCGGGCTCGACCTCGTCGATGAGGCCGCAGAAATGGGTGCGCATGCGCTTGCAACTCCGAACGTGGGGCGAACCGGCGATTCTAGCATCCGTGCGCGCTCGCGCGGCTCAAGTGGGCTTGGCGGCACTCGCGGCAGGCGCCGGCGCAGGTGCTGGCGCCGGGGCAGGTGCCGGCGTCGCTGCAGGCGCCGGGGCATTCGCGGCGCCGGCATCACCGGCCAGGTTGTGCTTCTTGTCGCTGCCACTCTTGAAATCGGTCTCGTACCAACCACTGCCGGCCAGCCGGAACGTCGGTGCCGTCACCTGCCGATGCACGCGCGGCGCGCCGCAGCTTGGACAAGTTTCCGGGTCGGGGTCGGACATCTTTTGCAGGCGATCGAACTGATGACCACACGACTCGCAGACAAATGCATAAATGGGCATGAACAGGGTTACTCCAGAAATCCCGACTCATCAGACCCGTCGTGGGCTGCTGCCGGCGTGGCTTTGTATCGTGGCGGCAATGCATTTTTCAAGACCCGCACCATGCCGGCCCGAAAGGCTACCGCCGATCTCCGATTGCACTGCCACTGACATTGCGATTCCGTGAAACCGCAATCATTCCTTGTCAAAGCTCAGATGGCCACCTTTTGTATCCACGCGGATGGCATCGCCCGGCGCGAACTCGCCGGCCAGCAGTTTCTGCGCCAGCGGGTTTTCCAGTTGCTGCTGGATGGCGCGCTTCAAGGGTCGCGCGCCGTAGACCGGATCGAAGCCGGTGTTGGCAAGCAAGTCGAGTGCCTTGTCGGTGACGTCCAGCGTCAATTCGCGTTCGGCCAGACGCTTGTTCAGGCCGCTCAACTGGATGCGCGCGATGGCGCGGATCTGTGCCTTGCCCAACGGACGGAACACCACGATCTCGTCCAGCCGGTTGATGAACTCGGGGCGGAAGTGGCTTTGCACCACGCCCATCACCTGCGCTTTCATCGCCGTGTATTCGGCCTCGCTATCGGCGCCGGATGATTCGGTCATGTCCTGAATCAGGTTGGAGCCGAGGTTGGACGTCATGACGATGATGGTGTTGCGGAAATCCACCGTGCGGCCCTGACCATCGGTCAGGCGACCGTCGTCGAGCACCTGCAGCAGGATGTTGAACACATCCGGGTGTGCCTTCTCGACTTCGTCGAGCAGGATCACACTGTACGGGCGCCGGCGCACGGCCTCGGTCAGATAACCGCCTTCCTCGTAGCCGACGTAGCCCGGCGGTGCACCAATGAGGCGTGCGACCGAATGCTTTTCCATGAACTCGCTCATGTCGATGCGCACCATCGCATCGGTGGTGTCGAACAGGAACGTGGCCAGCGCCTTGCACAGCTCGGTCTTGCCCACGCCGGTCGGCCCCAGAAACAGAAACGATCCGTTGGGACGATTGGGATCGGCCAGGCCGGCGCGCGAACGGCGAATGGCATCGGCCACGGCATTGACGGCCTCGTCCTGACCGACCACGGCCTTGTGCAATTCATCTTCCATGCGCAACAGTTTTTCGCGCTCGCCTTCGAGCATTTTCGACACCGGGATGCCGGTCGCGCGCGACACGACTTCGGCGATCTCCTCGGCGGTGACACGGGTCTGCACCAGTTTGAAGTCCTGGCCTTCGGCGGCGCTGGCGGCGGTCAGCTGCTTTTCCAGCGCCGGCAGTTTGCCGTACTGGATCTCGCTCATGCGGGCGTAATCCTGGGTGCGCTGGGCGGTTTCCAGCTCGTGCCTCGCCTGCTCGATCTGCTCCTTGATTTTGGTGGTGCCCTGCATGGCCGCTTTTTCGGACTTCCACACTTCGTTGAGGTCGGAAAACTCGCGCTCCAGTTTGTCAATGTCGGCGTCGAGGTCCGCCAGACGCTTTTTGGAGGCGTCGTCGGTTTCCTTCTTGAGCATTTCGCGCTGAATCTTCAACTGGATCAGGCGCCGCTCCAGGCGATCCAGTTCCTCCGGCTTGGAATCGATTTCCATGCGGATGCGGCTGGCCGCCTCGTCCATCAAATCGATGGCCTTGTCGGGCAGCTGGCGGTCGGTGATGTAGCGGTTGGACAAGGTCGCCGCGGCGACGATGGCCGGATCTGTAATTTCCACGCCGTGATGCACGGCGTAGCGTTCCTTCAAGCCGCGCAGGATGGCGATGGTGTCCTCTACCGTCGGCTCGCCCACGAACACCTTCTGGAAGCGGCGTTCCAGCGCGGCATCTTTTTCGATGTACTGGCGGTACTCATCCAGCGTGGTCGCACCGATGCAATGCAGCTCGCCACGTGCCAATGCCGGCTTCAACATGTTGCCGGCATCCATCGCGCCGTCGCCCTTGCCGGCGCCGACCATGGTGTGCAGCTCGTCGATGAACAGGATCACGCGACCTTCTTCCTTGGCCAGGTCCTTGAGCACGCCCTTCAAACGTTCTTCAAATTCACCACGAAATTTGGCCCCGGCAATCAGCGCGCCCATGTCGAGCGCCAGCACGCGCCGATCGCGCAGACCTTCGGGCACTTCGCCGTTGACGATGCGTTGCGCCAAGCCCTCGACGATGGCGGTCTTGCCCACGCCGGGCTCGCCGATCAAGACCGGATTGTTCTTGGTGCGCCGCTGCAAGACTTGAATGGTGCGGCGAATTTCCTCGTCGCGACCGATCACCGGATCGAGCTTGCCGGATTCGGCGCGCGCGGTCATGTCGATGGTGAATTTTTCCAGCGCCTGACGTTGGTCCTCGGCGTTTTCCGATTGCACTTTTTCGCCGCCACGCACGCGCTCGATGGCCGCCTCGATATTGGCCTTGCTGGCACCGGCGGCCTTCAATGCGCGCCCGACGGCACCCTTGTCGTCCAGCGCCGCAAGCACGAACAATTCGCTGGCGATGAACGCATCACCACGCTGCTGGGCCAGCTTGTCGGTCAGGTTGAGCAGACGATTGAGCTCGTTGCCGACATTGAGGTTGCCCTCCTGTCCGGACACGCACGGCAAACCTGCCAGCGCCTGGTCCAGTTGCTGACGAAGCACCGGCACATTGACCCCGGCCTGCGCCAACAGCGGCGTGGTCGAGCCGCCTTGCTGATCAAGCAACACCAGCATGACATGCACCGGTTCGAGCATGTTGTGGTCGTGGCCGACGGCAAGCGATTGCGCATCCGCCAGCGCTTGTTGGAAGCGTGAGGTGAGTTTGTCCATCCGCATGAGTTGCCCTCCGAAGCACGGGCGGCCGGTTTCGCCGCGATTTCAAGGAGGTATGGCCGATGCGAGGCATTGCAAGGGCGGTGCGTGAAACCTCGCAGCCAAGAATGATCTTCCGCCCTCCCCAGCTTGCTCATCACCCGACGGGGCCCGCATCGTTGCCACGTTGTCGTGCATCACGGCACCGTGGCATCATGCTGCGCCTGCCCGACACGAAAGCCACGCTCATGGCCACCACCGAACGACGCGGTCCGAAACAAGTCTGGCTGGCCTTTGTGTGGTCGATCAAAGGCATCAAAGCCGCATGGCGGCATGAAGCCTCGTTCCGACTGGAGGCGTGGCTCGCGATTGTGGTGGTGCCACTGGGCCTGTGGCTGGGCGATGGTGCCATCGAAAAGCTGCTGCTGGCGGGCACGCCGTTGCTGGTGCTGGCTGCCGAATTGCTCAACTCGGCCATCGAGGCTGTGGTCGACTTGGTCAGCCCCGACTTTCACGAATTGGCCGGGCGTGCCAAGGATCTCGGTTCGGCCGCCACGTTCATGATGATGGTGCTGGTTGTGCTGACCTGGGTGCTGATTCTCGGAGGTCGCTGGCTCGGCTGAATGCTGCCGGCTTGCGCCATCCGAAAACATCACGCCCCGCACAGGGCGGGGCGTGGGAATGGGTCAGTTCAGGCGACCGTGGCAGTGCTTGTATTTCCTGCCTGAACCGCACGGGCAAGGATCATTGCGCCCGATCTTGGGGCCTTGACGCATCACCGGCAGCGCCGGCAGATCTTCACCCTCGGCTGCACCACCGTCGGATCCGTCCATGGCGCTGGCCTCGGCATGCTCGAACTGCATGCGCTTAGCCATGGCCTGACGCTGCTGCTCGGCCTCCATGGCCGCAACTTCCTCTTCGCTGCGAACCCGGATGCGCGCCAGCATCTGCACGGCGCCAACCTTGATGCGCTCCAGCATGTCGGCAAACAGCTCGAAGGACTCGCTCTTGAAGACCTGTTTGGGATCGACCTGGGCGTAGCTGCGCAGGAAGATGCCCTGGCGCAGGTAGTCGACGGCCGCCAAGTGTTCTTTCCAGGCATCATCGAGCGTGGAAAGCATGATGTGCTTTTCGAGCTGGCGCATGGTTTCGCTGCCGATCTCGGATTCCTTGTCGGCAAACATGGTGCCGGCGGCATCGACGACGTGCGCGCGGATGCCATCGGCATCCAGCTCCGCCTGCCTCTCGACCCAATGCGGCAAACCAAGCTGCATGCCGAATTCGCTTTCCAGCTCGCGATCGAGGCCCGAAACATCCCACTGTGCGTCGATGCTGTCGCGTGGCACGAAACGGTGCACGAGATGCGCGAACACGTCCTCGCGCACGTCACGGATGAGATCGGAGACGTCGTCGGACTCCAGCAGTTCCGCACGTTGCTTGTAAATGACTTTGCGCTGCTCGTTGGCGGTGTCGTCGAATTCCAGCAAGTTCTTGCGGATGTCGAAGTTGTGTTCTTCGACTTTGCGCTGCGCCTTTTCGATCTGCTTGCTGATGAGCCGATCCTCGAGCGCATCGTCTTCCTTCATGCCAAAGCGGCGCATCCACTTGCCGACACCGGCACCGCCGAAAATGCGCAGCAGGTTGTCTTCCAGCGCGAGGTAGAAACGCGAGGAACCCGGGTCGCCCTGACGACCGGAACGGCCACGCAGCTGGTTGTCGATGCGGCGTGATTCGTGGCGCTCGGTGCCGATGATATGCAAACCACCGGCCGCCTTGACCTGCTCGTGCCGCATTCGCCACTCGCTGCGCACCATCTCGCGATCGGCGTCGATGGCCCCTTCGGGCAAGGCTTTCAAGGCTACTTCGAGACTGCCGCCCAACACGATGTCGGTACCACGGCCGGCCATGTTGGTGGCCAGAGTGACGGCGCCCAGCGAGCCAGCCTGGGCCACGATGTGGGCTTCACGCTCATGCTGCTTGGCATTGAGCACTTCGTGCTCGATGCCGGCTTGCTTGAGCAGGCCCGAGAGCAATTCGGACACTTCGATCGAGGTCGTGCCTACAAGCACCGGCTGCTGGCGCGTACGGCAATCCTTGATGTCCTCGATGACGGCCTTGTACTTGGCTTCCTGAGTCAGGAACACCAGGTCGGCGTTGTCCTTGCGAATCATCGGTTCGTTGGTCGGGATGACCACGACGTCCAGGTGATAGATGTTGTCGAACTCGAAGGCCTCGGTATCGGCAGTACCGGTCATGCCCGCGAGCTTGTCGTACATGCGGAACAGGTTCTGGAAGGTGACCGTGGCCAGCGTCTGGTTTTCGCGCTGGATGGGCACGCCTTCCTTGGCCTCGACGGCCTGATGCAGGCCTTCGGACCAACGCCGACCGGTCAGGGTACGACCGGTGAATTCGTCGACGATGATGATCTCGCCGTCGCGCACGATGTAATCGACATCGAGCTGGTAGATGGCATGCGCGCGCAAGGACGCATTCAGATGGTGCACCACCGCCAGATTGATCGCGTCGTACAGTGTGCTGTCGGAAGCGATGACGCCGGCCTTGTGCAGCAGTTGCTCGGCGTGCTCCATGCCGTCCTCGGACAGGTGCACCTGCTTCTGTTTTTCATCGACCCAGTAATCACCTTCGCCTTCCTCGGTTTCCTGACGGGTCAGGTGGGGAACGATCTTGTTGACCTTGATGTAGAGCTCCGGCGAATCCTCGGCCGGGCCGGAGATGATCAGCGGCGTGCGCGCCTCGTCGATCAGGATGGAGTCGACCTCGTCGACGATGGCGTAACGCAGGCCGCGCTGGAAGCGCTGATCCTTGCTGAGCGCCATGTTGTCGCGCAGGTAATCGAAACCGAACTCGTTGTTGGTGCCGTAGGTGATGTCCGCGGCGTAGGCGGCATGCTTGTCCTCGTACTCCATGTCCGGCCATACCACGGCGGTGGTCAGACCGAGGAAGCCGTAGAGCTGGCCCATCTGGGCGGCATCACGACGTGCCAGGTAATCGTTGACGGTGACCACATGCACGCCCTTGCCTTCCAGGGCATTGAGGTACACCGGCAGGGTCGCGACCAGGGTCTTGCCTTCACCGGTGCGCATCTCGGCGATCTTGCCTTGATGAAGCACCATGCCGCCGATCAGCTGCACATCGTAATGACGCATGCCCAGCACACGACGCGAGGCTTCGCGCACGGTGGCAAAGGCCTCGGGCAGCAGCTTGTCCAGTTTGGTGCCCTCGGCCAGACGCTGTTTGAACTCGGCGGTCTTGGCCTTGAGCTGGTTGTCACTGAGCTTCTTGAAATCCGGTTCCAGCGCATTGATGCGCGCCACGGTCTTTTTCATCTGGCGCAGCACGCGTTCGTTGCGGCTGCCAAAAACATTGGTCAGGACAGACATGGGTGATCCGAATCAAGGGTAAAGACGATGCCGCACCTTCGCACGGACAATCGTTCATGGTACTACACGCCGAGCGTGCGACATTGGCTATGGTGTCGAATGGGCACCGATTCAAGGCCGCAACCGACGCGGCCCGCACGGGGCAGCCCGACGAGCCGCCCGCGATTACCGGTGACTGCGCACGAAGGCCAGCGGATTGACCACACGGCCCTTGTACCAGACCTCGAAATGCACATGCGGACCGGTCGAGCGTCCGGTGTCTCCGGACAGCGAAATCACCTGGCCCACCTTGACGCGCTCGCCCGGGTGCACCAGCAGTTTGCTGTTGTGCGCATAGCGGGTCATGTAACCGTCGCCATGATCGATTTCGACCACCTTGCCGTAACCGCGACGAATGCCGGCATAAGTGACGATGCCTTCGGCCACGGCGTGCACCTTGGTGCCGATCGGAACGGCGATGTCGAGGCCAGGATGGAACGAACGATGACCATTGATCGGATCAATGCGCTGGCCGAAATACGAGGAAATGTATCCCCCGGCCACCGGCATGCCGGCGGGTCGCAGTCTGGACACGACCTTGCGGTCGAGCAGCAGATCCTGCAGCGCACGCAACTGGGCCTGCTGGGCATCAAAGCGCGTCGACAGTCGGGTGATGCCCGCATTCAGGCTGGCGGGCAACCCATAAGTGGAGCCACCGGCCAACTCCGGGCCACCCACCGATGGTGGTTGGTCGAAATCGAATTCGCTGGCATCCAGCTTGCCGACTTGCGCCAGCTGCATGCCCAGCGCGTCGAGACGAACCGATTGCGCCTGCAATTGCCCCAACTTAACGGCCAAGGCATTGACCCCGCGCTGGGCATCGGCGCGAATCGCGGCCAATTGCCGGTGCTGGGTTTTCACCTGCTGACGCAATGCCTGGACTTCATGCACGGCGCGGGTACGCGGGCTGGCCACCATCAGGGCCACTGCCGCGCCAACCGCCGCGCAGACCAGCATGCCCAGGGCAAGTCCACCCAACATGCGCAGACGCACCTTGCCATTGGCCAGATCAAGGGTCCGTGGGGCCTTGCGTGCGCTGGATACGAGTATGATCTGCATGCGTTGTCAGTATTGTTCGTGAATTCCGGATTGGTGCACGTGCCTTCGACTTTTGTTCCACGCGATCCCCGCCATGGCCCCGTGGACATGCGCGAGTGCGAGCCATTCATGGCTCTGGCCAGGGAATCGCGCAAGCGCGACCAACTGGACCAACATCTGCGCCAAGCCTTGCCTGCCGCCTGGCGCGACCAGATTCGCCTGGCCGACATCAAGGACGGCCGATTGGTGTTTCTGGCGCCCTCGTCTGCCTGGGCTTCCCGCCTGCGTCTGGCCCAAACACAAATCCTGGCCGCCGCACGTGCCGGTGGCGTACCGGCCCGATCCCTCAGCGTGAAAGTCGTTCCCCCCGTCGCGGCAACCGTTCCGGAGCCGCCGCCGCTGGTACCGCTTTCGTCTGCCACCGCAAACCATCTCAGAGCAGCGGCGCACTCCCTTTCAGACCCCGAACTGCGGGATCTGTTCCTCGCATTGGCGTCCGTCGCCGACGCTGCAAACTCCCCCCGCGAAACGGACTGACCCGCTTCGCCAACCTTGCGGCATGGCCCAGCGGCCGCCGCGATGCCTGCATTCTTGGCCACAAATCATCTGTCGACCGAGAAGGACGTCGCAACTTATACCATGTTCAGGATAACGTGGCGACCGTCTCGGGAATGGGCGAGACGGACTTTCGATCCACGAAAACACGACGCCCCGGGCTTGGCCGGGGCGTCGTGAATGCATCCGAAAATTGCTGCCTACACGGCTTGGGCAGGATGCGCGTAGGAAATGGGAGCCTGCTGCGGGTCCTTGAAGCTGACCTCTTCCCACGCATCGGCTTGGGCGATGAGGGTGCGCAACAGCTTGTTGTTCAGTTCGTGACCGGACTTGTAGCCGTAGAAAGCGCCGATCAGGCTGTGACCGAGCAGATACAGGTCGCCGATGGCATCAAGGATCTTGTGCTTGACGAATTCGTCCTCGTAACGCAGGCCGTCCTCGTTCAGAACACGGTAATCATCGAGCACCACGGCGTTGTCCATCGAGCCGCCCAGCACCAGATTGTGTTCGCGCAGCATTTCGATGTCGCGCATGAACCCGAAGGTACGTGCTCGGCTGACTTCCTTGACGAACGAGGTCGTGGAGAAGTCGATTTCCGCCCGCGAGGTATGCGATGGAAACATCGGGTGATGGAAGTCGATGGAGAAGCCCACCTTGAATCCGTCGAACGGTTCGAAGCGCGCCCACTTGTCACCATCTTCCACCTTGATCGGCTTCTTGATGCGGATGAAACGCTTGGGCGCTTCCTGCTCCTCGAAACCGGCCGACTGCAGCAGGAACACGAACGGGCCCGCACTGCCATCCATGATGGGTACTTCCGGCGCCGACAGGTCGACATAAGCATTGTCGACGCCCAGCCCGGCCATGGCCGACAGCAGATGTTCAACGGTACCCACGCGCACGTCGCCGCGCACCAGCGTGCTGGACAGGCGCGTGTCGCCGACATATTCGCAATGCGAAGGGATTTCGACCGGACTCGGAAGGTCGGTACGGCGGAACACGATACCGGTATTGGGCGCGGCCGGACGCAAGGTCATGTACACCTTGTCGCCGGTGTGCAACCCCACGCCGGTAGCGCGGATGACGTTTTTCAACGTGCGCTGCTTGATCATGATTGGGCTCGGGGCAACATGCCAAAGTCGACGAATGCTAACACGGTTTTAACCTCTGCGAAAGCATACCGTCGCGTATTGTCGAGAGCGCGTTCACACTTTGCGAAGGCGCCACGTCAGCAACATGGATCGCCCGCAGCATGAACCGCGAGCGATCGACAGCCTTACTGGACCACGGCAGGGGACGGGAGTTCCTGCCGTGATCCGTTTGCCGCCATCGGGGCCGCCGCATCGAAAGCCGCAGCCGACGCGTCGCCCGCGATCACCAAGCGCTGTCCTGACGCTGCGCGGCCGGATCAATCGGCCTGATGACGCAGAAACGCCGGGATGTCCAGCACATCGACATCAGGCTCGGCCGCGGTCCTGCGCAACGACACCTCGGGCGCGGCATCCTGGACCGGCGAGGCATAGTCGACCGCCTCGTTGCCGGTGCCGGTGCGCAACACGACCGGACGCGGACGCTGCCGCAGGCGCGGCTCGACGCCTTCGCTGGCGCGCTTGGCTCCGTTGCGCAGCGGCTGATGTGCAGCGACCGCACGGTTGAGGCCGGTCGCCACCACCGTGACCCGCACCTCGTCCTGCATTTCCGGATCGAGCGAAGTGCCGACCACCACGGTGGCGTCCTCACTGGCAAAGTCGCTGACCACGCGGCCGATTTCCTCGAACTCGCGCATCGTGAGGTTGGGACCGGCGGTGACATTGACCAGGATGCCGCAGGCACCGGCCAGATTGACGTCTTCGAGCAGCGGGTTGTTGACCGCCGCCTCGGCCGCCGCCTGCGCACGGTCGTCGCCATCAGCACTACCCGAGCCCATCATCGCTTGGCCCATTTCGCTCATGACCGTGCGCACGTCGGCAAAGTCGACGTTGATGAGGCCCGGCGCGGTGATGAGGTCGGCAATGCCCTGCACGGCGCCCTGCAGCACGTCGTTGGCGGCCTTGAACGCCGACAGCAGTGTCACTTCACGGCCCAGTACCGACAACAGCTTTTCGTTCGGCACGATGATCAGCGAATCCACGTGCTGCGACAGATCCTCGATGCCCTTCAAGGCCACCTGCATGCGCCGCCGTCCCTCGAACGGGAATGGCTTGGTGACCACGGCCACCGTCAGGATGCCCTTTTCCTTGGCCAACTGCGCCACTACCGGCGCGGCGCCGGTTCCCGTACCACCACCCATGCCGGCGGTGATGAACACCATGTCGGCGCCGTCGAGCAGTTCCTCGATGCGTTCGCGATCCTCCAGTGCCGCCTGACGGCCCACTTCGGGATTGGCGCCGGCGCCGAGGCCCTTGGTGACATTGGCACCCAGTTGCAGGACCGTGCGTGAACCGCAGTTCTTCATCGCCTGCGCATCGGTGTTGGCGCAGATGAATTCCACACCCTCGATGTTGGCATTGACCATGTGCGCGACGGCATTGCCGCCACCCCCGCCCACGCCGATGACCTTGATCACCGCATTGGGCACGACTTTATCGATCATCTCGTACATTTCCCGTCCTCCGACATTGCTGTTATTGATTTCTTCAACAAGCCACCCGATTGCCCCGGATGGATGAGGCGACCATTTCGTGTCGCCAGGCGCCTCCTGCGCATCCTGTTCCCTCATGGGCTCCGCTGCGGCGGGCCCATGCCATCCATCTAGAAGTTGCGACTGAGCCAGCCACGCATCTTGTCGACCACGCCACCGACACTGCCGCTCATGCTGCTCACGCCATGCATGCCGCCGGCGCGCGCGCCATGCAGCAACAAGCCCACGCCGGTGGCGTGCGTCTGGCTGGACACGACTTCGCCCAGACCCACCACGTGTTGCGGCAGGCCCAAGCGCACCATCTTGTGAAACACTTCTTCGGCCAGTTCCGGCACGCCTTCCATGCGCGCCGCGCCGCCGGTCAGCACCACGCCGGCTGCGACCAGGCTTTCATAGCCTGAGCGCCGCAACTCGTCGTGTACCATCTCGAAGATTTCCTCGTAGCGCGCCTGCACCACCTGCGCCAACTGCTGCCGTGCCAGACGCCGCGGCGGACGGTCGCCCACCGAAGGCACCTGCACCGTCTCTTCGGCGTGCGCCAGTTCGGTCAGCGCGCAGGCATACTTGACCTTGATGTCCTCGGCATGCGCCGTCGGCGTGTGCACGCCGTAGGCAATGTCGTTGGTGATCTGGTCGCCACCCAGCGGCAGCGCCCGCGTGTAACGAATCGCACCCTGGGTGTAAATGGCGATGTCGGTGGTACCGGCGCCGATGTCGACCAGACACACGCCCAGCTCGCGCTCATCGTCGGTCAACACCGCCTTGGCACTGGCCACGGCCGAAGGCACCAGCTCGTCGACCGACAGGCCGCAACGGTTGATGCACTTGTTGATGTTCTGCACCGCGGCCGCCGCGCCGGTCACCAGATGCACGCTGGCCTCCAGACGCACGCCGCTCATGCCGACCGGGTGACGAATGCCGTCCTGACCGTCGATGCGGTATTCCTGCGGCTCCTTGTAGAGAATCTTGCGATCGGCCGGGATGGCCACCGCCCGTGCAGCCTCCAGCACTTGCTCAAGGTCGCTGTAGGCCACTTCGCGATCATGGATGGCTGCGGTGCCGTGCGAATTTTTCGTTTCCAGGTGACTGCCAGACACCGAGGCGTACACCGAGCGGATGTCACAGCCGGCCATCAGCTCGGCTTCCTCGACGGCACGCTGGATCGAATGCACGGTCGACTCGATATCCACCACCGAACCACGCTTCAATCCGCGCGAGATGTGCGTGCCAATGCCGATCACCTCCACTGGATCGCCGGGTGTGTATTCGCCCACGATGGCAACCACCTTGGATGTGCCGATGTCGAGGCCGACCACGAGCTGTTTTTCGTTCTTGCGATTCATGTGGACGATGCTCCTCCACGGCCACCGGCAGCCACTGGGGGCTGCGGCCAGCGCACCGCGAATCCGTTGGTATAGCGAAGGTCGGCGTAGACAAAAGGCTGCGCATGCGTACCGGCAAGCTCCGGATACACGCTCACGAAGCGGGCCAGGCGCTGCGTCGGGTCGGTACGCCCCACCACCAGGTGCGCCCCGTCGGCGAGATCCAGACGCCAGCCGCCGCGGCTGTCCAGATGCGCGCCGGTGACGTCCAGACCCACGGCCGCGAGGTGACGACGAACCTGCGTGTAGAACGCCAGTACATCCGCCAGCCGCCCCTTCGGCCCGCTCAATTGCGGCAACCCCGTCACCGCGGCGGCGCCTGGCACACTGAACAGCTGGCCACGCCGATCGATCAACTCGTCGCCGTCCCAATGGGCAAAGGGCTGCCGCTCATGCACCGTGATCACCAGCGTGTCCGGCCAGCGCTTGCGCACCTGTGCCTGCGCCACCCAGGGCAAGGCATCCAGTGCGCCCTGCACTTGCGACAGACGCGTCGCAAAGAATCCGTCATGGATGTACGGCAACACCGTCGTGCGGATCTGCGCGGCACTGACATGGTCATACTCGGCATGCACCGTGAGCTTGCGGATCGGCCAGCTGGACGCCGCAAACCAGCCTTCAAGCAGGCCGATCACCGGCAACGCAACCAGCACCAGTGCCACGCTCCAGCAAACAACACGGACGGAAACGCGCGAAGTCACGGTGCCCCTCCCGTCGACTGGCGCATGCCGAATTCCAGGTCGCGACCCAAGCTCGTTTCGAGGATGCGCCAACACAACTGCGCATAATCCAGCCCGGCGACGGCAGCCGCCTTGGGTACCAACGAGTGCGTGGTCATGCCCGGCGCAGTGTTGACCTCGAGCAGCCAGTTCCTGCCGTCACGGTCACGCATCACGTCCACGCGACCCCAGCCACTGCATGCCAGCGCATCGAATGCGCGCAACGCCAGCGCGCGCAATTCGGTTTCCGCCTCGCCGGCAAGGCCGGGGCAAATGTATTGCGTATCCTCGGCGATGTACTTGGCGTTGTAGTCATAGTACGCACCCTGAGGCACGATCCGGATGCCGGGCAGCACATCGCGCCCCAGTATCGACACCGTGAACTCGTCGCCTTCGATCAGCGCTTCCATAAGCAGATCGCCTGGGTAACGCTGCGCCAGGGCAATGGCATCATCCAGATCCGCTTGCGCAAACACGCGCGACACGCCGACGCTGGAACCTTCCCAGGCCGGTTTGACAATGAGCGGATAGCCGATGTCGCATGCCGCTTCCCGTACCTCGTCAGCCGCGGCACCACGTTCCAAACGCCGGAAGCGCGGCGTAGGCAGGCCAAGTGCGCCCCATACCCATTTCGTGCGGATCTTGTCCAGCGACAGCGCCGAGCCCAGCACGCCGGAACCGGTATACGGCACGCCCAACGATTGCAGTGCGCCCTGCAGCTCGCCGTTTTCACCACCGGCACCGTGCAGGATGTTGAACACGCGCGCGAAGTGGCCCGAACGCACGGCATCCAACAAAGCCGGAATGCCGTCGATGGCGTGCGCATCCACACCGCGCTGCTCGAGCGCCGCCAGCACACCGCGGCCGGACATCAGCGACACTTCGCGCTCGGCGGAGCTGCCGCCCATGACCACGGCCACGCGGCCAAAGGCCGCCGGGTCGGACACATGAATGTGGGAATGGACTGGCGCACTCATGACGCATCGTCTCCGGATTTCAGATGGCCGCGTTCGGCCAGTTTCACGGCTTCGGAGCCGATGTCGCCGGCCCCCAGCAACAGCAGCAGATCGCCGTCGTGCAGAAGGGCCGGCAAGGCCGTCTCGAAATCGCATGGATGTCCGACCAGCACCGGATCAACCTTGCCACGGGCACGCACGGCGCGCGCCAGTGCATGCCCGTCGGCACCGGCAATCGGCGCTTCGCCAGCCGGATACACATCGGTGATGACCAGCACGTCCGCACCCGCGAGCACATTGGCAAAATCGTCCATGAGATCGCGCGTGCGGGTGTAGCGGTGTGGCTGAAATGCCACCACGATGCGCCGATCCGGCCAGCCGCCACGCGCCGCGGCAAACACGGCCGCGAGTTCGCTCGGATGATGGCCGTAATCGTCGACCAACAGCACCTTGCCGGCATCGATCGCCAACTCGCCGCGTCGATGGAAGCGTCGACCGACACCCTCGAAATGGCTGAGCGCATGGCCGATGGCCGTGGCCGACACACCCAGTTGCCAGCCGATGGCGGCAGCGGCCAGCGCATTGAGAACGTTGTGCCGACCGGGCAGGTTCAGGGTAACCGGCAAGGCATCGTCGCGCCCCGGCAGTTTCAGGTCGAAGTGCATCTCGAAGCCCTGCTGACGCAGATTCGTTGCACGCACCTCGGCTTTGGCATTGTCGATGCCGTAGGCCAGCACGTTGCGGCTCACGTCGTGCGCCAGAGCCGCCACGTTGGCATCGTCCACGCACAACACGGCCAGGCCATAGAACGGCAGCCGGTGCAGGAAGTCGGCGAACGCCTGCTTGACCCGCGCGAAATCGCCGCCGTAGTTTTCCAGATGGTCGGCGTCGATATTGGTCACGGCCGCGATCACCGGCGAAAGCATCAGGAACGAGCCGTCGGATTCATCCGCCTCGGCCACCAGATACTCGCCCTCGCCCAGACGTGCGTTGGCGCCGACCGAATTGAGGCGTCCGCCGATCACGAAAGTCGGGTCGTAACCGGCCTCGGCCAGCACACTGGCCGTCAGGCTGGTGGTGGTGGTCTTGCCGTGAGTGCCGGCGATGGCGATGCCACGGCGAAAGCGCATCAGCTCGCCCAGCATCTCCGCACGCGGCACCACGGGAAGGCGTCGCTCATGTGCCGCCATCAGTTCCGGGTTGTCGGCCTTGATCGCGCTCGAGGTCACCACGACATCGGCGCCCGCCACATGCGGCGCTTCGTGACCACGAAACACCTGCACGCCAAGATCGGCCAACCGCCGCGTGGTGACGTTGTCGGCAAGATCCGAGCCGGATACCTCGTAGCCCAGGTTGTGCAGCACCTCGGCGATGCCACTCATGCCGACGCCGCCGATGCCGATGAAATGCACGCGACGGAACACCGACATGATGTCCTGATGCGAAACCAGACGCTTCATCGGACTCATGCCGATACCTCCAGACAACGTGCGGCAATGGTTCGGGCTGCCTCGGGCTTGGCCAGCGTGCGCGCCGCCGCGGCCATGTCGGCAAGGCGCGCGCGATTTTCAAGCAATCCACGCAAATGGGTGGCGAGCGTGTCGTCCTGCAGGTCGCGTTCCTGCACGATGACGGCGGCACCGGTGTTCACCAGAGCCTCGGCGTTGCGCGTCTGGTGGTCATCGACGGCATGCGGGAACGGCACCAGCAACGCCGCCAGGCCCGTCGCGCACAACTCGGCCACGGTCAGCGCGCCGGCACGGCACACCACGAGATCGGCCCAGGCGTAAGCAGCTGCCATGTCGCCGATGAACGGCGCAATCTCCGCCTCGATGCCTGCCTTGGCATACGCCTCGCGCGTTTCGGCTTCACCACGTTTTCCGCACTGGTGTCGTACCTGCGGACGCAGGGTTTCGGATAAGCGCGCCAGTGCCTCGGGCACACGCAGGTTGAGCGCGCGCGCACCGAGACTGCCGCCCAGCACCAACACGCGCAGCGGCCCGGAACGTCCCTGCATCCGCTCGTTTGGAGCAGGTACCGCAGCAATGTCCGCGCGGACCGGGTTGCCCACCCACTCGGCATGCACCGACGCTGCGAAAGCATCGGCAAAACCGGCCAGCACCGCGCGCGCCATTTTCGCCAGCCACAGGTTGGTCACGCCGGGCACGCGATTCTGTTCATGCACCACCAGCGGACGCCGCAACAACCACGCCGCCACGCCACCGGGACCCGCCGCATAGCCGCCCATCGACAGCACGCTGCGCGGGCGCACACGGCGCACCACACCAATCGCGGCACAGATGGCACGTACCAGCATCAACGGCCCCGTCAACCGCGCAGTCATCCCCTTGCCCCGCAGACCGCGCACGGCCACTGCATGCACCGCGATGCCATGCGCCGGCACCAGTTCGTTCTCCATGCCGCCGCGCGCGCCCAGCCACGCCACCGGCACACCTTGCGCGCGCAACACATCGGCCACGGCAAGCCCGGGGAAGATGTGCCCGCCGGTACCGCCGGCCATGATGAGCACGGGACGCGGATCGACGGTGTTCATGCCGACACCTCCTCGTCCACCACAGCAAGCTCGGACTCAGCGTGACGCACGGCCATGCGCGGGGCATCGGCAGCACGATTGATTTCGTAGGTTGCACGCAGCAGCACGCCAAGCATCAGGCACGTCATCAGCACGCTGGAGCCACCCGAACTGATGAGCGGCAAGGTCAAACCCTTGGTTGGCAACACCCCCAGATTGACGCCGATCGACACCATGGCCTGCAACCCGATCATCATCGAAACACCGAAGGCGACATAGCCGGCAAAACGCTGATTGAGTCGCACGCCCTTGAGCCCCATGGCCAAACCCCGCCACACGAGCAATGCGAACAGACCGATCACCAGCACGATGCCGGCAAGACCAAGCTCCTCGCCGATCACGGCCAGAATGAAATCCGTGTGTGCCTCGGGCAGGTAGAACAATTTCTGCACGCTGTCACCCAGCCCCACGCCGAACCACTGGCCGCGGCCAATGGCGATCAACGCCTGCACCAGCTGGAAGCCGTTGTCGAACGGATCCTTCCACGGATTCAGGAACGAGGTGATGCGCTCGACGCGGTAACTCTGACTGGTCGCCAGCCAGATACCCACCGGCACCAACGTCGAGCCCATGTACAACAGATAACGCATGCGCGCGCCGCCCAGCCAGATCATGCCGACGGTCACGCCCATGATCAGCACCGCCGAGCCGAAGTCCGGTTGTGCCAGCAGCAGCACCGCCGTGAGCACGGCCACCAGCATCGGCTTGAGCGCGCCAAAGAAACGCGTCTCCACGCCATCCTGGTGACGCACCAGATAGCTGGCGAGATAGATGATGATGATCAGCTTCATCGCTTCGACCGGCTGGAAGCTGAGCGGCCCCAGATGCAGCCAGCGCCGCGCGCCATTGATGCGCATGCCCAGATGGGGCACGAACACCACCAGCAACAGAATGATGCCGCCGGCCAGCCACGCGAAGTGCCAACGCTCGATGAACTTCATTTCCGTGCGCATGGCCACGGCCGCGAGAATGAAGCCCAGTGCGAGATACACCAGATGATGCTTGAGGTAATAGAACTCGCCGATGTGCTTGCCCGCGGCGACCGCAATGGAACTCGATGCCACCATCACGATGCCGAAGCTGACCAGGGCAATGATCACGATCAGGAGCGTCGTGTCATAGTGGCCCGTCGGGCCTTGTCGGCGCCTTGCCTGCGTAGTGGGTGAAAACAGCAGCAGCATCGTCAGCGCACCTTCAATGTGGCCAGGCCAACCAGCACCAGCACGACGGAAATGATCCAGAAGCGCACGATCACACGCGGCTCCGGCCAGCCCTTGAGTTCGAAGTGATGGTGGATCGGTGCCATGCGGAAAATGCGCTTGCCGGTGAGCTTGAAGCTCGCCACCTGCAGCATCACCGAGGCGGTCTCGACCACGAACACACCGCCCATGATGAGCAGCACGATTTCCTGACGCACGATCATGGCGATGCAACCGAGCGCCGCACCGATGGCCAGCGCACCGACATCACCCATGAACACCTGTGCTGGGTATGTGTTGAACCACAGGAACCCCAGCCCCGCGCCGCCCAGCGCACCACAGAAAACGGACAACTCTCCGGCTCCCGGTATGGATGGAATGCCCAGGTAGTGCGAAAACACCACATTGCCGGCGAGGTAGGCGAAGATCGCCAACGCACCGGCTACCAGCACGCTCGGCATGATCGCCAATCCATCCAGACCATCGGTGAGGTTCACGGCGTTGGAGAAGCCGACGATGATGAAATAGCCGACCGCCACGAAGCCCGCACCCAGCGGAATCGCCACATGCTTGAACAGCGGCACGTACAACGCCGTCTCGGCCGGTACCTGCGCCGTGTAATAAAGAAACAGCGCCGCCGCCAGCCCGAACACCGATTGCCAGAAATACTTCCAGCGCGAAGCCAGCCCGCGACTGTTCTTGAGCGCGAGCTTCCTGTAATCGTCGTAAAAACCGATGCTGCCGAACAGCACGGTCACGATCAGCACCACCCAGATGTAGCGGTTGCCAAGATCACCCCAAAGCAGGGTGGCCACGGCGATCGATGACAGGATCAACGCGCCGCCCATGGTTGGCGTGCCGGCCTTGGTCAGATGCGTCTGCGGACCATCGCTGCGCACCACCTGCCCGGCCTTCATGGACGTCAGTCGGCGAATCATGCGTGGCCCGAGCAGCAAGGCCATCACCAGCGCCGTCAAGGTGCTCATGATGGTGCGGAAGGTGATGTAGTCGAACAACCGGAAGGCGGCGAAGTAGTTCGACAACCAGCGGGCCAATTCAAGCAGCACGATCGTCACCCCCATCGGTCAATGCAGCCACCACCCGATCCATGGCCGACGAGTGCGAACCTTTCACCAGACACGTGACCCCGGCATGCAGATCTCCTCGCAACGCCTTCACCAAGGCATCGCGATCATCGAAATGACAGGCTTGATCACCAAAGGCCTGCGCGGCCTCGCGCGCCATGTTGCCCACCGTGTACAAACAGTCGATGCCACGCTGTCGGGCCAGTTCGCCCAGCCGCGCATGCAGTGCCGGTGCCGTCGGACCGAGTTCGGCGATGTTGCCAAGCACCAGCCAACGCTCGCCCGGCGCCAGCATCAAGGCATCAATGGCCGCAGCCACCGAGCCAGGGTTGGCGTTGTAACTGTCGTCGATCAACGTCCAGCCACCAGGCATGGCCCGCGCGACAAGGCGACCGGCCACTGCTTCGACGTGTTCGAGACCGTCGACGATGGTCGCCAGCGGCGCCTGCAATGCATGCGCGATGGCGGTGGCCGCCAGCGCATTGGCCACGTTGTGCCGGCCCGGCAAAGGCATGGTCACTTCGGCCTGGCCGGCGGGTGTGACCAGCGTGAAACGCGAGCCACGGACATCCATCGAATGGACGTCCGCCCGTACGTCGGCCGTCTGCTCCAGCCCGAAGCGCACGATCCGGCGCGTACCGGCCAGACCGGCAAAAAATCCGGCAAATGCGTCATCGACGTTGATGATCGCCACACCACCGGCAGGCAGTGCCGTGTACATCGCACCCTTGGTTTCGGCGATGCCTTCAAGCGAACCCATGCGCTCCAGATGCGCCGGCGCAATGTTGTTGACCAAGGCCACCTCCGGCCGCGCGATGCCGGCCAGATAAGCAATGTCGCCCGGTTTGCCGGCACCCATTTCAAGCACGGCATATTCACTGGCCGCAGGCATCGCGAGCAGGGTCAGCGGCAGGCCGATCTCGTTGTTGAAATTGCCTTGGGTGACATGGGTACGGCCATGCCGTGACAGGATCGCGGCGGTCAGCGTCTTGACCGTGGTCTTGCCGTTGGAACCGGTGATGCCGACCACCTGTGCATGCCGACGCGCACGCACGGCACTGGCCAGATCGCCCAGTGCGGCCTGCGTGTCGGCCACCAGCACTTGTGGCACATCGGACGCAACTTGTCGCGCCACCATGGCTGCGCTCGCGCCAGCCATGGCAGCAGCCGCCACATGGTCGTGGCCATCGTGATACTCTCCGGGCAACGCCACGAACAAGTCACCCTTGCGCACCGCACGCGAATCGGTGCTCACACCGGCCACCGGCACATCGGCACCGGTCATCTGACCGTGTACCCACATGGCCACTTCGGACAGTTTGAAATTCAACATGGACGCGCCTCCATCGCGGCACGCGCCACGGCCAGATCGTCGAACGGACGCCGTTCGCCCGCCACTTCCTGATAGGTTTCATGACCCTTGCCGGCAATCAGGATCACGTCGTCGGCGCCAGCCATGTCCAAGGCCAACACGATGGCATGCGCGCGATCACGCTCGACCTTGGCACCGGCACGTTTGGTCAACCCGCCAAGAATGTCGGTCACGATGGCATCGCCATCTTCGCCGCGCGGATTGTCGTCGGTAATGATGATGCTGTCGGCCAGGCGCTCGGCGATCGCGCCCATCTGCGGCCGCTTGCCGACATCGCGCTCACCGCCACAACCGAACACGCAAATCAGGCGGCCGGCGCAATGCGCGCGCAAACTGGCCAGCGCCTGTTCGAGCGCATCCGGCGTATGCGCATAATCGACCACCAGCAAGGGCTGACCCGGCTGACTCTCCAGACGATTCATGCGCCCGCGCACCGGCGACAATTGCGGCAAAACCTCGACGATGCGCACAAACGATTCACCCAGCGCACCCAGACAAGCGACCACGCCAAGCAGGTTGGACACGTTGAATTCGCCCAGCAAGGGACTGGCAATCGTCGCCTTGCCCCACGGCGTATACAGATGAAAGGTCAGTCCGTCGTTGCTGGCACGCACGCCGCTGGCATGCACATCGGCATCGACCACATGAATGCCGGTGAGCAGGCACGTGACGCGGGGGTCGATGCTTGCGGCCAGTTCGCGGCCGAAAGCATCATCGATATTGAGCGCGACCGCTTTGAGTGTCGGCCATGCGAACAGTTTGGCCTTGGCCTCGCCGTAGGCCTGCATGCTGCCGTGGTAATCCAGATGGTCGCGCGTGAGATTGGTGAACACCGCCACATCGAAATCCACGCCATCGACACGATGCTGGTCGAGCGCGTGCGAAGACACTTCCATGGCCACATGCGTGGCGCCGGCATCGCGAAAACGCGCCAACTGTGCATGCAGACTGATCACGTCCGGCGTGGTGCGCTCGCCCGCCTCGATGGCACCATCCATACCCGCGCCCAGCGTGCCGATGCTGGCGCTGACATGCCCCAACAGACGCAGCGCATGACTCAGCATCTGCACCGTTGAAGTCTTGCCGTTGGTGCCAGTGACACCGATCAGCGTCAGCGCCGCCGACGGATGACCGAAGAAACGTGCGGCGATCGCGCCAAGACGCAAACGCAAATCATCGATCCACAACACCGGCACGCCAACCTCCGGCATGTCGATGACGGGCGCTTCCGCCAGCACCGCGATGGCACCGTTTTGCACCGCTGAGGTGACATGCCCGATGCCATGCTCACGTGTGCCGTGCAAGGCAACAAAGGCATCACCATGGCGCACGTGGCGCGAGTCGAGCGTCAAGCCCGACACCACGATGTCGCCCGCCGTGAGTGGATCGGCCACGCCGGCAAGCAGGTCGCGCAAGAACATTGGCGTCGTCATCCTGCCGCGCCTCCCGTCAGTCGCCCATGTCCGTGCGGATCCGACGCCGCAACAGCACGCGCCGAATCCGGGCCAATGACCTGCGCCGTGTCAACCTTGTCCGGCGGGATGTCGAGCAGCCGCAAGGCACCACTCATCACTTTCTGGAACACCGGAGCAGCCACCGCGGTGCCGAAGTACGCGCCCTGCGGACCGCGCACCACCACCACGCCAACCAAGCGCGGATCGCTGGCCGGTGCCATGCCGGCAAACACCGAGTTGTAGGTGTCCTGCAGATAGCCGCCATTGTCGGCCTGATGCGAGGTGCCGGTCTTGCCCGCCACCGTGTAGTGGGCAATGCGCGCACTGCCGTACGCGGTGCCGTCCGGGTCTTCGACCACCGTTTCGAGAATGTTGATCATCTCATGGTCGATGTCGGCGGGAATGACACGATTGCCCGGACTGTCCACGCCCTTGACGAAGCTGGGTCGGTGAATCACGCCACCGTCGGCCAACGCCGAATAGGCACGAGCCAGTTGCAGCAGCGTGACGGAGAATCCATAGCCATAACCGATGGTCGCTTGCCGGATCGTCCGCCAGGTACGGCCGATCGGCAGGATGCCGGCCGATTCACCCGGAAACTCGCTGCCGGTGGGACTGCCGAAACCGAAGGCGCGGAAGGTGCCGTACATCTCCTTGGTCGGCAGACTCAAGGCGATCTTGGAGGCGCCGACATTGCTTGAATGCGTGATGACGCCGGTCACGTCGATCAGCCCGAAATTGCTGTCGTCCTTGATCGTGTGGCCATCCACCACCCACCAACCGGGCGACGTCTGGATCTTGGTGGTCGGCGTCCACTTGCCGCTGAGCAACGCCGCCGTGATGGTGAACGCCTTGGCGGTCGAACCGGGTTCGAACACATCGGTGACGGTACGGTTGCGCCGCTCGGACGCCGTGCTCGAATCCAGATCATTGGGGTTGTACGACGGAAAATTGACCATTGCCAACACTTCGCCGTTGCGCGGATTCATCACCACCATCGACGCCGAGGTGGCATGGAACTTCGCCATCGCATCCTTGAGCTCACGCCAGGCCAGATACTGGATGCGGCGGTCGATGCTCAGCGTCAGGTTGTGACCGGGCTTTGGCGCACGTACCTGTTCGACATTCTCGACCACGCGCCCGTTGCCATCGACGATGACTTTTTTGGCGCCATCCTTGCCCGACAGCCACTGGTTGTAGGCCATCTCCAAACCCGCAATGCCATGCCCGTCGATGTTGGTGAAACCGATGACGTGCGCGGTAATGGCGCCGGACGGATAGTATCGACGGTACTCGCGCACCTCGTTGACGCCAGGAATCTTCAGCGCAAGCACCGCCTTGGCAGCGGTCGGACTCATCTGTCGTTTCAGGTACACGAACTGCTTGTCGGCATATCGCGACAGCCGTTGCGCCAACTGATCCGGATCCACATCCAGCGCCTTCGCCAATTGCGGAATGCGATCGGAATGCTCAAGCAGTTTGGGCGGATTGGCCCACAGCGACTCCACCGGCGTGGACACCGCCAGCGGCACGCCATTTCGATCGAAAATCGTACCCCGCGACACCGGGATCGGCACCGTACGCAGGAAGCGTTCATCACCCTGCTTCTGGTAGAACTTCTTGTGGATCACCTGCAAATCCACCGCACGTGCCACCAGCCCGCCGGAAGCCAGCACCAGCAGTACCACCACCAGCATCAGCCGCGCGCGCGTACTCGGCCCGCGGCCGCTGCGTGGCGTATTGACCGGTGCGGGTCTGCCGCGCACGCTCATGGACGGATCAACCGGATGGCGGCAGGCTTGGGCGCGATCATGCCGAGCTGGCCACGGGCGATGGCCTCGATGCGGGTCGGATCGGCCCAGGTGGCCTGTTCCAGCTCCAGACGGCCGAACTCGATATTGAGATGATCACGTCGGGATTGCAGATTGCTCAGCTGCATGAACAGCGTGCGGTTTTCCTGACGCGCCCAGACCACGGCGATGGCACTGGCGATCACCGCCACCAGCAGCGCAAGCAGGACCATGGCGCGCACAACCGTCATGCCGCCTCCGCCAAGCGCTCGGCCACGCGCAGCACCGCCGACCGGGCCCGCGGATTGGTGGCCAGTTCCGTCGCGCCGGCAAACTGCGCCTTGCCGATCGCACGCAACATGGCTGGTGCTGCCGGCAACGGCGGCAGGTGTCGCGGTTGCGGCGCCGGCTTGCCGATGCGCGCGTGAATGAACTGCTTGACCACACGGTCCTCCAGCGAGTGGAAACTGATCACCACCAGACGTCCGCCCGGCAGGAGCCGCGCGAGTGCGCCCTCAAGTCCCTGTTCCAATGCCGCAAGCTCGTCGTTGACGCGGATGCGCAATGCCTGGAATGTACGTGTCGCCGGATGCTTGCCCGCCTCGCGACGGCCCAGCAACTCGACCGCCAGCGCCGCCAGCTCGCCGGTGCGCCGAATCGGGTGATCGACACGCCGCGTCACGATGGCGTGCGCAATGCGTCGACTGAAGCGTTCCTCGCCATATCGCCACAGCACGTCGGCGATCTCCTGCTCGCTGGCCGAGGCCAGAAAATCCGCGGCACTTTCGCCGCACGTCGGATCCATGCGCATGTCCAGCGGCGCATCGGCCATGAAACTGAACCCGCGCGCCGCCTCATCCAGCTGCGGAGACGACACGCCAATGTCCAGCAACACGCCATCCAGACCGGGTCGGGTTTCATCCCACTCGGCCAAACGCGCGAACGTGTCATGCCGAATGCTCACCCGTGAATCGCGTGTCAAGTCGGAGGCGGCAGCGATGGCGGTCGGATCACGATCCATCATCAGCAGCCGTCCGTCCGGCCCCAGCCGGTCCAGAATTGCCCGGGCATGCCCCCCACGCCCGAATGTGCCATCCAGATATCGCCCCCGCGGTTGCACGGCGAGCCCCTCCAGCGCCTCCTCCAACATCACCGGGATGTGCTGCAACTTGTGCTCTTGCATTGCGGCCACCCCGCTCGATCAATCGTGTCCCGGCATCACAACCTCAGATCCGCCATTTCCTCACTGATGTCACCCTCGTTGATGGTCTGGCGAATCTTGTCCAGATGAGCCTGTTCGCTCCACAACTCGAATTTGTTGCCCATGCCCAGCAGCACCGCCTTTCTCTCGATGCCGGCCGCGCTGCGCTGACTGGCCGGCAGCAGTATTCGTGCGGCGCTGTCGGGCTCGACCATGGCCGCGGCGCCCACCAGCTTCATTTGCAAGTTGCGATGCACCGCCTTGACGCTGGGCAAGCCATTCACCTGATCACGCACGCGCTCCCATTCTTCCTGTGGAAAAATCCACAGGCAGCCGGATTCGAACGGGTTGTAGGTCACCACCAGGTGATTGCCGCAGGCGCGCGCCACCGTCTCCCGATACGCGGTCGGGATGGCCAGGCGGCCCTTGTCGTCGACACTGATGGCGGTTTCACCTTGGAACACGGCAATCCTGCTTCCACAAAAAACCACGAATCCACACTGATCGCCACGATAGTCTCAGGATCTGCGACTGTCAAGCGAAAATTGCTTGTAGATCAATGACAAAGGAATCCCTTGTTCATTTTGCCAGCAGTTTCTCAGGAATCTTTCCAAGCTTGTTGAATCGACGCATGTTTTTCTTGTGCTCACAATCAAACAATCGCTCGAATCACCGCTTCACGCGCCTCGCGGGCAAGAAAAACGGCCGCGCTGCAAGGCAACGCGGCCGCCGAATGGTGGAGCCGGCCTGTAAGCCGGGTTCTGTACGCCTTGCGGCGCGACAGTCATTCCTCTGGGCCTGACGTCACCATCAGGCTCAAGCAACCAACCCGGGAGCGACGCGGGCCACGTCATTGCTCCCCTATTCGGTCTTGCTCCGGGTGGGGTTTACCGTGCCACGCGGCGTTGTCCCCGCGCGCGGTGCGCTCTTGCCGCACCCTTTCACCCTTGCCACGCATCCCGCCACCCCTGTGCAGCCTGCATCCTTGGTGGATACGGACCTGGGCGTCGCGCACTGCGTGCCCAACGCCAAGTCCTGCTGGCCACACAGGGGTGACGGGATCGTTCGGCGGTCTGCTCTCTGTTGCACTGGCCGTCGGCTCGCGCCGCCCAGGCGTTACCTGGCACCCTGCCCTGTGGAGCCCGGACTTTCCTCGATGCATCGAGATGCACCGCGACTGTCCGGCCGACTCCGTTGACGATTATATCCGGTTACCTCACGCATGCCACCGAAGACGAAGCCAGGACAGCCCACCATGACTTCTCGCATACGTCACCCATGCCGATCTGCGGGATGATTCCCCATTCTGTCGACACACGTGCCCGCCCATGAAACCGACCCTTTGTCTTGGACTTCTGCTGGCCGGCCTTGCTGGCACCATGCCCGCGTACGCACAAGGCACGCAGCTGACCGATGCCGACTACGCACGCGCCGCCAAATTCCTGATCCAGAGCACCGACCCGCTGGTGGGCAACAACGCCGACCCGCTGGTTTACCACTCGGTCAAGCATGTGACCTGGATCGACAGCAGTCACTTCTGGTATCGCGACCACAGCGCCAGCGGTGACCATTTTCTGGAGATGAACGCCGCGACCGGCAAGCTCACGCGACCGTTCAATCAGGCCAAACTTGGCAAAGCCCTAGGCAAAGTGCTCGGCAAGACCGTGGATGCCAAACACTGGCCCAAGGACTTCAGCTTCCACCCGACCAACAAGGGCAAGCACGACAACAAGTTCGACGTTCGCCTGGGTTTCAAGCAATACACCTGCGACCTGTCCGGCGCCGGCACCTGCAAACCGAACAATCGCGGCATGGGCAAGATGGGCCTGTCGCCGGACGGCAAACTGCAGGCGTTCACGCGCGACCACAACGTGTGGGTGCGCAACCTTGCCAGCGGCAAGGAAACCCAGGTCACCTTCGACGGTTTCAAGGACGACGACTATGGTTCGGGCGGCTACACGATGGTGAAGTGGTCCCCGAACTCGAAGCTGCTGGTGGCATTCCGGCAGGATTCGCGCGGCATCAAGAACATGTACACGGTGCGCACCCGCGTGGGCCATGCCGAACTCGAAACCTGGCCGTATCCGCTGCCCGGCGACAAGCGCGTGTTCATGGTCACCCCGGTCGTGGTGAACGTAGCGCAAGACAAGGAAATTCCGTTGCAAATGGCGCCCGAGCAACAGCTCGGCCCGTGGATGGACATTCAGTGGTCGCCCGACAGCCGGACCTTCGCGCTGATGTCGACCTCGCGCAATCACCAACACATTCAACTGCGCATTGCCGATGCCGCCACCGGCGACGTGCGCACGGCCATCGCCTACCACGCCAAGGATTACTACCAGGGTTCATATGGCGGCCCGGACTGGTATTACCTGGCCAAGCGGCATCAGGCGGTCTTCCCTACCGAGCAAAACAACTGGATGAACCTGTACCTGTACGACACGCGTACCGGCCAGCAGCTGCGCCCGATCACCACCGGTGCCGGCGACGTGATCCAGGTGCTGAAGTTCGACAAGAAAACGCACACCTTGTGGTATGTCGGCACTGGTCGCACGCCGGGCATCAACCCGTATTACACGCAACTGTTCAAGGTCGACATCGACACCGGCAAGACCACGCTGCTGACGCCCGGCGATTACAACCACATCGTCACACTGTCACCTGACGGCAAGTATTTCGTCGACGCTTATTCCACCTCGACCACGCCGACGGTGACGGTGCTGCGCTCGGCTGAAAACGGCCATCAGATTGCCACCGTGGCCAAGACCGACATCTCGCATCTGGTCGCCGACGGCTGGGTGCCGCCGGTGCCGTTCACCGTGAAAGCGCGCGACGGCAAGACCGATCTGTACGGCCTGCTGTACAAGCCCAGCAACTTCGATCCGCACGAGAAGTACCCGGTGATCGATTTCATCTACCCCGGCCCGCAGATCGGTTCGATCGCCACCTTCGGCTTCCGCGCCATTCGCGGTGGCCATCAGGCGTTGGCCGAACTGGGCTTCATCGTGGTCACCGTCGACGGCCTGGGCACGCCGTACCGTTCGGCCAGCTTCCAGCGTGAATGGTACGGCGACATGGGCGACGACACCCTGCCCGACCAAATCACCACCATCAAGCAACTGGCCGCGCGCCACCCGTGGATGAATCTCGACAAGGTCGGCATCTGGGGCCATTCCGGTGGTGGCAATGCGACCGTCTCGGCGATGCTGCATTACCCGAAATTCTTCAAGGTCGGCTGGGCCGAAAGCGGCAACTACGACAACCGCGACTACAGCTACACCTGGGGTGAAAAGTGGGAAGGACTGCTCACGCACGGCAAGAACGGCACCACCAATTACGACAACCAGGCCAGTGAACTGATCGCCAAAAACCTGAGCGGCCCGTTGATGCTGGTCACCGGCGCCATCGACAACAACGTGCCGCCCAGCAACACGTATTTGATGGTCAACGCGCTCATGAACGCCAACAAGAATTTCCAGATGCTGGTGGTGCCGAACCAGCGCCATCACTACGGCAAGCACACGCCATACGTGACGCGTCGCATGTGGGACTGGTTCGTCACCAAGCTTGCCGGCAACATTCCGCCGCATGAGTTTGGCGGCATGCCGACCACCCTGACGCAATGAGGTGAGCCTCCGTTGCCATGCCGGTCCTGCCGCAAGGCAGCCGGCATGGCAGCGGGATTTATCCGCCCCCGTGACCACCCACCGCCCCGCGGGTGCAACTGACGATCATTCCCGACACAGCGGCACCGCCAAGCAATGCACCATCGCTTGTGATCCATCATCCACTGGAGAAGAGCACATGAAGCATGCCCGGTTCTCATTGCTATTGCTGGCCTCAATCCTGCTCTGCGCCCCTCTCGTGGCCGCACCGCAGCAGATGCAGGACCAGCATCCAGATCACGCCAAACACGCCCCGGTAGCCATACCACCCGAAACTGCCGCACGCACGCAACACAGTGTCACTATCGACGGGCACGTCATCAAGTACACCGCCACGGCAGGCACCCTGCTGCTGCACAACCGCAAGGGGCAGGTCATCGGCAGCATGTTCTACATCGCCTATACCCGGAACGGTGAGCAGGCTGATCATCGCCCCGTGACCTTTGCATACAACGGTGGCCCGGGTGCTGCCTCGGCACTGGTCGATATCGGTGGCTTCGGCCCCATGCATGTGGTCTGGCCGGTGCCCGGCGGTGATCCGCGTGCCGCGCAGCCGCCGTACGCGCTTGAGCCCAACCCGTACAGCATCCTCAAGAGCACCGATCTCGTGTTCATCGACGCCATGGGCACCGGCTACAGCCGCATCGTCGGCAAGGGCGCGCCCAAGGATTTCTACGGCGTCAGCGAAGATGCGCGCGCGTTTGCGCAATTCATCCAACGTTACCTGAGCGTCAATCATCGCTGGAATTCGCCAAAATTCCTGCTCGGCGAAAGCTACGGCACCACGCGCAATGCCGTACTGGCAAACGACCTCGTTGACGCCGGCGTCAATTTGAACGGCGTCATCATGTGCTCGACGGGACTGGACTTCCTGACCATCGACAACGCCCCCGGCAATGACCTGCCGTTCATCAGCTATCTGCCGTCCTACGCCGCCATCGCCTGGTACCACCATCGCCTGAACCCGATGCCACCCAGCCTGCCGGCCCTTGTCAAGCAGGTCGAGCAGTTTGCCGGCACCACCTACGCGCAAGCCCTGTTCAAGGGAGCGACGCTGCCCGCAACGGAAAAGCAGAAGCTGGCCGCGCAACTGTCAGCCTACACCGGCCTGCCCGCCAGCCTGTGGCTGAAAGCCGACCTGCGTGTGCCGCTGTCGGTGTTCCAGCGCAACGTCATGGGCAACGGCACCATGACCGGGCGCTACGACGAACGCTTCACCACGTACGAGTTGCAGCCACTGAAACAACAGCAGGGTTACGGCAACATCGGTGCCAGCTCCCGCGCGTTCAACGGCGGCCTGACCGCGGGCATGAACCGCTATCTTGCCGAAAACCTCAAGTACCACACCAGGCTGCCGTACCTGCAAGAAGGCAGGATTCACAAATGGAACTGGAATTATCGGCCCCCGATGGGTGGCGAGGACATGGGCTTTGGCGCCGGCCCGGCGACTTGCTGCGGCACCAATGTTGCGCCCGCTCTGGCGCGCGCGATGAGCAACGACCCGGCCATGCAGCTGATGATGAACAACGGCTACTACGACACCGCAACACCCTTTTTCGGCACCATCTACACGCTGCACCACATGGGCTTGCCGGCTGCGCTCGAAAAGAACGTCCATTGGTTCTTCTACCCCGTCGGCCACATGCTGTACCTGAATCCGAAGGTGTTGCCCAAGGTGGATGCCAACATCGACGCATTCATCGAAAACGCCAGCGCGAAATAGACGCGCACGCCACCCGCATGCGCCACCAGCCCTGCTGTCGGTGCATGCGGTCATGCCCAGGCAAGCGCGAACCGGCCTTGGGGAAAATGGTCAATATCGAATATAATGGCCATATTCGCCGTACAGGATCATCGCCATGGGCACCATCATCGAGATCGAAGCCACCCGCGCCAAAGCGCGCTTCGCCTCGCTGCCGGAGCAAGCGCAAACGCAGGATGTAGCCATCACTCGCCACGGCCACATCCAAGCCTATGTGCTCTCGCCCGAGCGCTACGCGGCGTTGGCGGCGGTTGATCGCGTCGGTGCCGACGCGATGCACAAGCTCGATGACGCCTTTGCTGCCCTGGTGGCACGCATGCAATCCGGCTCGCATGCGCGTGCGGCGACGCGACTCGCCACTGCACCGCTTGACACCATCCTCGCCAGCACCCAGCCCGCAAAACCGGTTCGCAAGCCACGCAAGCGCAGAACATCCGCGTGACGGCGAAAAGCCAGCCCATGATTCTGGTCGCTGCCGGCACCAACGGCGCCGGCAAGAGTTCGATCATCCAGCCTTTCATCGAAAGCCAGGGCGGCGCGTACTACAACCCCGACGAATTCGCAGGCAAATTGGTCGTACACGGCATGCCGGCAGCCGAGGCCAACGCAAACGCCTGGGCACGTGGTCACGCGCAACTGTGCAAAGCCGCCGAAACAGGTACGGCCTTTGCGTTCGAAACTACGCTTGGCGGGCATTCCATCGCCTTCCAGCTGATGCGCGCGCTGGCCTTCGAGCGTCATGTCGTGATTCTCTACGTGGGCCTGGCATCTCCCGAGCTGCACCTGCAACGCATTCGCGAGCGCGTTGCCCGCGGTGGGCACGACATTCCCGAGGACAAGGTCCGGCAACGCTACGACGCCAGCCGCAGAAATCTGCTGGCCTTCATCGGCACTCGAGCCTCGATCCGCGTCTGGGACAACAGCACGCAAACGGCTGACAGTCGGCCCTCCCGCGCCCGTGAAATTTTCCGCATCGAGCAGCGCATGTTGCGCTTGCCGACCGACGTCGATACCGAGGTCATGCCGACATGGGCGCGACCCCTGCTGGCACAGGCCTTGCAACTTGGCCTTGCATGATGCGTGAAAGGTCGGCCAATACCCAGGCAGAAGCGCCCGGGTATTGGCTGGCACGAATCACGATTTGCGCAATGTCCGCGCCGGTGGCGGAAACGACGGCGGCATTGCGGCCACCTTGTCGCCCCAATGCAAGTCCGGTGTCACACCCAGAGTCCAGATGAGGTGCCCGCCATGCGTGGCAAAGCTGGCCGGCAGCCACGGTTTCGTCCAGGCATGATCATTCACGTGCAAGGCATGCACATACATCGCACCTGTCGCGGCATCAGGCGCATCGATGACGACATCACCAGCGGCACGATGCACCACGATGTGCGGGAACAACGGGCTGGCCAGAAGCAAATCGGCGCGCCCCGGGATCTCCGGATACATGCCCATCGCCGCCCAGACATACCACGACGACATCTCGCCCAGATCGTCGTTGCCGGGAATCCCGTCGGGCGCATTCTTCCACAGCCGGTCGACACTCGCGCGCACGGTTTGCTGGGTCTTCCAAGGCTGACCAAGATAGTCGTACAACCATGGGGTTTCGATCGACGGCTCGTTGTCGACTTCGGCATGCAATGGGCCCGCATTGGTCAATGCCCAGCGCCCGTCGGGCTGATGGAAGAAGGCATCCAGCCGCATGGCAGCCTTGGTATTGCCGCCCATGAGCATGGCCAGGCCGTGTTCATCGAACGGCACCATCCACAGGTATTGCGCGGCGCTTCCTTCGACAAAACCATCCCCAGTGCCGGGCTTGAATGCCGGCCAGCTGCCGTCGGCGTTGCGGTTCTGGATGTAGCCTGCATGCGCTGTGGCGTGCGGATTGAACAGGTTGCGCCAGTAGCCCGCGCGAGTCAGAAACAACGCATGCCCGGCTCGATCACCGAGATATTGCGCCAGCTGCGACAAGGCAAAATCGGCCGACGCATCCTCCAGCGTCTCGGCCGCACCGCCAGTGGAATGCGATTGCGCGGCGATGTAATGCAGACGCATCCACTGGTCCAGCGACGGACGCTGTCCGGGACATTCCTCGCCATCGCAACCCACGCTGCTCGTGTCTCCCGGAGTGACATGGGTAGCCGCGAATTTCAGCGAGGCGTAGGCACCTTTGATATCAAACGCCGTGCCGCCAAAAGCCACGATATCGGCCACTGCCGGCGCCGACGGATCGCCATCCATGACATGAGTGGCGCCCGACTCGTGCGTCCAGCGATCCCACTCGCCATGGTTCTGCCGCGCCTGATTGTAAAGTGATTGCGCAAAGTCACTACCCACTTGCGGCATCAGCCACGTCAGCAATTGCAGCTGCGAACGATAGACATCCCAGCCGGAAAAATTGGCGTACTGGATTTTTTGCCGGCCGTGAACGCGATGGATCTTCTGGTCGAAACCGCGGTACTGACCATTGACGTCACTGAACACATTGGGTTCGAGCAGCACGTGATACAGCGCCGTGTAGAAAACGGTGCGCTGGGTGGGCGTGCCGCCAGTGATCGTGATCCGCCCGAGCGCCTTGTTCCACGTCGCATTGGCGTGTTCACGCACTTGTGCCAGCATGGTACCGGTGGGTATTTCCGCCGCCAGGTTGGCGCGGGCATTGGCCAGGCTCACATAGGAGATGCCCACGCGCACATGGACGTCACTACCCGGCGCAAAGCCCACCCAGGCACCGGATCCGCGGCCCGCGACCGGAAAGCCCTTGGCGTCGTAGCCGGTGCCACCCAATGCGGACGTGGCGCCAACACGTACGGTGCCATCGTGCCAAGTACCGGTCGCAATGAAGGGCCGATCGAACCGGGCGACGAAGTACAACGTGTAGTAGCTGTGCTGGTCGGCCCTGGAAAGATAACCACAGAAATTGCCGCTGGTGACTGATCCCGTGATGGTGCGGGTCTTCGGGTTGATCTCGACGGAAGCCGCGCTGCTGCCGACTTCCGAATCGGATGTGCGCAGCAGCAGATTGGCCGGCTTGCCGGCGGGAAAATCGAAACCGGCCATGCCGCTGCGCAAGGCAGCAGTCAGGTCGACCGCAACGCCATTGGCCAGCTTGACGCGATAGTTGCCCGGCACGGCATGCTCTGCAGCGTGCGAAAAATTGCTGGCATAGCGTGCGTCATGCATATCAGTCGACGGTGATGTCGTCACCGCAACCGTCACCGGCATGAACGGAATATCGCCACTGGCGCCGGCGCAACCGGTGCCCGACAGATGCGTGAGACTGAAACCGCGAATGCGCGTGGCGTGATATTGATAGCCACCGGGCGCGGCGGTGCGCGTGTGATTGCCGCGGGTATTCTCCGGGCTCCATGCCAGCATGCCGAACGGCAGTGTGGCACCGGGAAAGGTGTTGCCGCCATGACTGGTACCGATCAGCGGATTGACCAGATCAGTCAGCTGCGGCGTCGTGCCGGCCACGGCAGGATGTGCGGCGCACAGCAAAAGTGCGCAAGCGCCCATGAAGGTGCCGATTCGAAGGCGAAGGATGGAATGTGTCATGGCGGATCTCCCGAGGTTGCTGGCAAACCGTCGACGTCCCTTCGGCGGTTGCCGTTGGTGAATGCACTATTTGTCGACCACGTTCAGCACTTCGTGGCAAGCACCCATGTTGTGGTAATCAGTCTTGCCGGCGTCGGACTTCTCGTCCGAATACTTGCGGCCGTCGCGGGTGAGGATGCGGTACCAGCCGCCGTGTTGGTGATCGACAAAGCGGTCCCACGCATAGCGCCACAGGCGCTCGTACCAGTTCCAGTATTTTGCTTCGCCGGTGGCGTCGGCGAGCAGCGCCGCGCAGGCCAATGATTCGGCATGCACCCAGTGGTACTTGTCGTCGTCGCAGATCGAGCCGTCCGGCGCAAAGCCGTAGCACAGGCCACCGAATTCGTTGTCCCACGCACGTGCGACGGCGGTGTCAAACAGATGGCGTGCGGTGGGCAAAAACCAGTCGGCCTGACGGTAACGCGCCATGATGAGAATGAGCTTGGCCCACTCGGTTTGATGGCCGGGCTGGAAGCCCCACGGACGGAACAGGTCCTTGGGGTTGTCCTTGTGGTAGTCCCAGTCGATGGCCCAGTGTTTGTCGTAGTGCTCCCACACCAGACCGTCTGCCAGAGCGGCCTGACGGCGCGTCATGTGCTCGGCCAGCGTGTACGCGCGATCCAGCCAGCGTGCCTCATGGCTGGCTTCGAACGCGGTCAGCATGGCTTCGCACATGTGCATGTTGGCGTTCTGGCCGCGGTAGTCGGAAAAGTGCCAGTCGACGTCGGCCTCGTCCTTGTACAGGCCGGCGGCGGCGTCCCAGTAACGCGATTCCAGCATGTCCCAATGTGCATTCATCCACGCGGCAGCTTCGGTCACGCCAGCCATGCGTGCCTGCGCGTAGGCCACCAACACGAAGGCGGCGCCGTAACAGTGGTTGGTGGTGTCGGAAGCGCGGCCGTCGTGCAGCGTCCACGTATAGCCGCCGGTAGCCGGGTCAAAGTGCTTTTGGCGGATGAAATCGACGCAGTGGCGCACGCCATCGGTGTATGCGTCGCCACCGATATGGCGCGCGTACATGGCGTAGTCGAAGGTGAAACGCGCGCTGGACACAAGATGCCGATCGACGCGATTGTAGATGTGGCCATCGTCCTTGTAGAAATGAAAACAGCCGCCGGCCGGGTCGAGGCAGTGCGGGTGGTAAAACGCCATCGTGTCGGCGATGTGCTGGCGCAAGAAATCGGGCGAGCGGAAATCGGGATAGCTGTTCATGCGTGCTGTTCCATGAAGGCGGTGACCTCGGCCAGCGCGGGCATGGCCGCAAACGAGCCGGCGCGGGTGACAGCCAGTGCGCCGCAGGCCGAGGCAAAGCGCAGCAGGGCGTCGAGGCGAGCGCTGTCGGCGGCAAGGGCCGGCAAGTGCGCGGCATCGATGCCCTGGGCAGCGAGTTGGTACAGACAACCGCCGACGAAGGCGTCACCAGCGCCGGTGGTGTCGATGGCGTCGACCTTGAATATGCGATGTTCGCCGCGTGCGTGCGGCGTATACCAGTGCTGGCGGTGTTCACCGTCGGTGACGATGACGAGCTGCGCATGGGCTTGCCACAGACGCGTCAGCGCGGCCTCCTCGCCGTCGACCGAAGTGGCCAGAAAGGCCAGTTCCTCGGCGCTCAATTTCACGAAATCGGCTTGCGCCAGCGCCTGCCAGATGGTCGGCGCCGGATCTTCGCCGCGCGGCCACAGCGCCGGGCGCAGGTTCATGTCGAAGCTCACCAGTGCGCCGGCCGCGCGTGCGCGCGTCATGCCTTGCACGGTAGTGGCCGCGCATGCCGCCTCGCTCATGCTGCATGAACCGGCATGGAAAATGTTGCCGGCCTGGAAAATGGCGGGATCGAAATCGGCGTCGCGGAACAACAGGTCGGCCGACGGCGGGCGGTAGAAACTGAAGCTGCGTTCGCCGTTGGCCGCATGCGAGACGAAGGCCAACGCCGTGTTGGCGGCATCGGTGCGGCGCACGCAACGCGTGTCGACACCGGCGAGGGCCAGGCGTTCGGCCAGCAGGTCGCCGAACATGCCGATGCCCAGCATGCCGGCAAACGCGGCATGTCCGCCGAGCCTGGCCACGGCCACCGCGACGTTGGCGGGCGCGCCGCCGGCATGTGCCGTGAAGGTGGGTGTGGCGCCGGTCGTGACGCCATGAAAATCGATCAGCGCCTCGCCGAAACAGCACACGGTATTCATGCGACACGCGATCCCTTGAGGCCGTAGAAAACGATGTAGGCGTAGCAGATCAGCGGCAACACGAACGCGTGGTGGATGCCGATGTGGTCGGCGATCTCGCCTTGCGCCAACGGGATCACGGCGCCGCCGACAATGGCCATCACCAGCAGGCTGGACACCTTGCCCGTGAGCGCTCCGAACTTTTCGATGCCCAGTGCGAAAATGTTCGGAAACATGATCGAGTTGAACAGCCCGATGATGGCCACCGTCCACACCGCGACCATGCCGTGCGTGCTCATCGTGGCGATGACCAGCAGACCCGCGATCGTGGCGTGGACCACCAGCAATTTGCGTGGGTCGATGCGCTTGCGCAACACCGCACGCGACCAGCGCATCGGGGCAACATCGATGGCGAGCAAGTGTCCAAGAACCCGTACCCAGGCGTGCCGGCTGTCGAGCAAGTTCGCGGGCTCGAAACTGTCCTGGATGAACCAGCCGATGAAACGCCCGACCATGGCGCCGCCCCAATACATGGCCACGTAATCGGCCGCGTGGCTTTTCGCCATGTTGCCGATGTCGGGTGAGGCAATGTAGTTGATCATGAAGCTGCCGATGGACACCTCGGCGCCGACGTACACGAAGATCGCGATCATGCCGAACCACACGCGCCGCCACTGCGCCGGCGTGAACCTGGCTTGCGCAGCGACATCGGCGTGGGTTTCGGCCTGGGCGATGGCCGGCAAATGGAATTGCCACACGATCAGCGCCAGCACAAACAGCACGATGGCAATACCCAGGTATGGCCCCTGCACCAGATGCGCCTGCTCCACGCGATAGGCCAGCTGTTGTGCGGCCGGCAGCTTGGCCAGCTCGGCGGCACCCAGCACGCCGGCCGACAGGATCAGCAGGCCACCCAGTTTGGGCGCAATGGTGGTACCCAGCGAATTCAGTGCCTGGGCGAGATTCAAACGTGCCGACCCCAGCTCCGGTTTGCCCAGCAGGCTGACGTAGGGGTTGGCCGCCACCTGCAGCAAGGTGATACCGCTGGCCAGCACGAAAAAGGCGACCAGGAAGAACGGGTAGGAATCGACTTGTGCCGCCGGCAGGAACAGCAACGCGCCGATGCCGGTCACCACCAGACCGATGATGATGCTGCGCCGGTAGCCGTGTCTGGCCAGCACGATTTTCGACGGCCATGACATCACGAAGTAGGCGCCGAAAAACACGAACTGCACCAGCATCGCTTCCGCGTGATTGAGCGTGAAGGTGGATTTGAGATGCGGAATCAGCACGTCGTTGAACGCGGTGATGAAACCCCACATGAAAAAGATCGCGGTGACGACACTGAGCGCGGTGCGTTGGCTGGCGGTGCGGATCGGCATGAATGTGTCCTGCAGGGGTCAGTCGTAAACAGGCGGGCAAGTGCTGCCGCGCGCGACCAGATGTACCGGCGCGACGCAGCGGGTGCCATCGGCTTCGGGCGCCAGCACGCGCGCCAGGATGCGTTCGGCCGCCTGCCGACCACGCGCACGTGGATCGGTGGCCAACGTGGTCAGGGGCGGCATGCTGACGGCGGCTTCGGGGATGTCATCAAAACCGGTCACGGCAAAATCGCGCCCCGGTCGACGCCCGTGTGCAGCCAGACCCAGCATCAAGCCCAAGGCCACGGCATCGTTGTAGCAAACCGCTGCCGTGGGTGCGCGATCGCACGCAAACAAGGCAGCTGTCTCCTGGGCCGCGGCCAGACGCGTGGGCGCACTTTCCACCAGCCACGCCGCATCGATCTCGACGCCCGCGTGAACCATCGCCCCGGCATACCCCTCACGGCGCTCGCTGCAGGAGCTGGAGCTGGCGTGCCCGCCGAAAAACGCGATGCGACGATGGCCCAGTGCCAGCAGATGTTCGGTGGCCAGCCGCGCGCCACGGCGGTTGTCCAGCGCCAGATAATCCCAATGCGAGTGGGCCCAATCGGCGTGTGGCGGTTCGCGGTTGAACACCAGCACCGGCGTGTGCGCACCGATGATCGCGTGCAGGCGTTCGCCGTCGCTGTATTCGGCCGGCGACAGGATGATGCCCGCCGGCGCATGCTCGATCAGCGAAGCCAGCACCTGCCGCTGGCGTTCGGTCGATTCGTTGGTGCTGCCCAGCAAGGTCACGTAATGCCGGCTGCCCAGGGTTTCATCGACGCCGGCGGCAAACTCGGCAAAGTACGGGTTGGACAAATCGTTGATGACCAGCGCCACGCTGGACGAGGTGCGCTGGCGCAAATTCGCCGCCGCGCGGTTGTAGACGTAGCCCTGGCGGCGGATTTCGGCCTCCACCTTTTTGCGCGTCGCCGTCGCGGTCAGCGGGCTGCCGCGCAGCACCAGCGACACGGTCGCCGTCGACACGCCGCAACCGCGCGCGATGTCGGCGATCGTGACGCGATGCCGCGTCATGGTCCGACGCGCTCCGGGCGCACATCGAAAGCTGCCCCGTGGACCCGATCCCGACTCCGGCGACAAGGTTGGCCCGGCGCCTTGGCGCGACCGGGATAATGACCGTCCGGATGTTGATGCGGCATGCCCGACTCGATTTTTGTAACGATCCAAATCGTATCATGCCAAATGCCCGGCGGCGGTGCCGCGGGAACTGTCGCTACACGTCCAGCTGGTGCTGCCCTTACCGGTCGCGACTGATTGCCATTGCCACCACAGGCCAGAATGGCTGGTCAGCACTCTCGCACAATGCGGATGCCGCGACGCCGGGATCAGTCCCGCACCAAAGTCGATTTGCCGAACAGGCTCTCGACCAGTTCCACCGCCACTCGCGCGGTGCGGTTGTGGTCGTCGAAGGCGGGGTTCAGTTCGACGATGTCCAGCGACGCCAGTCGTCCGCAATCGTGGATCATCTCCATGCCCAGCTGTGCCTCGCGATAGGTCGGGCCACCGGCGACCGTGGTACCCACGCCCGGCGCGATCGACGGATCGAGATAATCGACATCGAAGCTGACATGCAGATGAGTGTCTTCATCCACGCCGGCCAAGGCTTCGGCCACGGTGCGGCGCATGCCGTACTCGTCAATGTGGCGCATGTCGTAGACCGTCAACCCGGCGTCGTGGACCAGACGCTTCTCGCCATCGTCCACCGAGCGGATGCCTATATAGCGAACTACCGACGCATCGATCGTCGGCGTCGTGCCGCCCATCCCGGTGAGCGCCGCCGGCCCCATGCCGCACAGACAGGCCACCGGCATGCCGTGGATGTTGCCGCTGGGCGTCAATTCGTGGGTGTTGAAATCGGTGTGCGCATCCAGCCACAGCACGCGCAATTTCTTGCCGACCCTGCGGCAATGATTGGCCACGGCCGTGATCGAACCCAGGCCAAGACAGTGGTCACCGCCCAGCATGATCGGCATGCGCCCGTCGGCCAGCACGCCCGCCACGGCATCCATCGCCACGCGGTTCCATGCGATCACCTCATCCAGATGCCGGTAACCATCCACTGGCGGCAGCCACGGATTGACCGGCCCGGCCAAGTTGCCGCGATCTTCCACGTCCAGCCCGCGCTGCACGAGAGCCGCGGCAATGCCCGCGACGCGCAAGGCTTCGGGCCCCATCGAAGCGCCGCGGTCACCAGCGCCGATGTCGGTCGGCACGCCGATCAGGGAAACCTTCCGAACCGGATCATTCACCACGAAAACCCCGCGCATTTCAAAACATTGGTGCCGGCACTCTGATTCGAACAGAGGACCTACCGCTTACAAGGCGGTTGCTCTACCAGCTGAGCTATGCCGGCGGGGCGCTCATTCTAACAGGGCCATGTCAGAAACAGTCGACTGCATGGGCCTGCGCGCCGGGCGCCTGGACCCATGCATGCCAATCGAAACCCTTGGCGGCAGGCAAGGCGATGGCCACCCAGTATTCGGGCAGGGTTTCCATGCGCTGAGTGAGCTTGGCGTGGTAGCCAAGTTGCTGGATGCGAGCGAGACGACGCTTGGCGTTGTCCTGATCATGGAACAGGCCGAGCGAGACGGTGTTCTGGCGATCGCCCGCCGTGATCACGTAATAATCCTGAATGCCCTCGCCAGCCAGGGTACGTGCCGCAGCCAAAGCCTGCTCTTCGGTCGAAAAGGCCGGCAGATAGACCCACCACCCGGTGGGCTTGGTCACCTGATCGCGCTGGTACTGGATCTGCGGCACATGCGGCGTCAACGCTTCGAAGGCTTGCTGCATGCCGCTGCGCGTATCAAAAGGTCCGATGCGCAAACACCGACCGGAGGCCTTGATCGCATGCGCATCCGCGACCACCCGTGCCGATGCCGTCGGCACCGCCGGCAACAGTTGCAACTCGGGCACGCCGGGATCGGTGGCCGGCGGCAACGGCTGCGGGCGCTGACCGAAGGCCAGCCAGCAGCCGACACCGATATTCATGGCCAGCAACAGCAGCAACAACAGGCGCAGAAACATGCGTCATGCCCATCCCGAGATCACGTGATTGTAACGGCGCACCGCGGTCGGCATGTGGTGCCGGCTCACGCTTCGCATGCGGCCCAGGTAGCCAGCCCCTTGAGCACGGCGTCGGGATACATCGTGACAGGGTGCTCAAGCAGGCTCGCCAGCGTGCCGGCATCACCGCCACTCAAGAGCAGCGTCGGCACATCATCCAGTGCATCGGCCATGCGTGTCGCAAACCGATCCACCAGCGCGGCACAAGCCTGCCAGCAGCCCGAAACCAGTGCATCGGCCGTGCTCGCACCCGCCTCCCCGAGCCGCCCCGGCGATTGCGGCCGCACCTTGGCGGTGGCGCCCAGCACGGACTGCTGCATCAACCCGGCACCGGGAGCAATCAGGCCGCCCAGATGTCGGCCATCGCCGGCCAAGGCATCGAGCACCAGCGCGGTGCCGGCGCTGACCAGGATGCACGGCGACCGGCCATCGGCATGCGCCGCGACCATGCCCAGAAAACGGTCCACGCCCAGCGTCTGCGGCTCGGCGTAGGCAATGCGCACGCCACAACCTGCGGCCGGAGTGCTCACCCAGCGCGGCGACTGGCCAAGGCTTGCCTCGACCGATCTCGCCACGGATTGCCTGCGCGCATCGTCCACCACCGAGGCAAGCCAGACATCATGCGGGTGCGGCAGATGCGTCCAGTCCTGCTCGAGGGCGCCATTGAGCACCTCGGGCCAGGCATGGGCATGCATGTCGACCACGCCACCGGTCGCATCGACCACACCCCACTTGACGCGGGTATTGCCAAGGTCAAGCAACAGCCTCACCGGGCACGCACCGTGACTTCGGCGCTGTCCACGCACACTTCGCCGGATGCGGTGCGCACACGCAACGCGCCCTGCCGGGTCACCCCGGCGCCCGTGCCTTCGAAGTTCCCGAGCGCACCGCTCAGATGCAAGGTCTTGCCGCGCAACAGATCACGGCGATCGAAGGCCTCGGCAAACCCGGCAAACCCCTCGCCAGCAAAGCGCAGCAGGCTGGCGCGCAAATGCCGGATCAGGCCTGCGGCCACGACGTTGCGCGACGGCGGATGGCCGGCGCACAGGCTGGCCAGGTCCGCCGCCGGCTGACCGATCGCCTCGCGCATGGCGTCGGTCAGGCGCACATTGAGGCCCACGCCAATGATGGCGGTGCATGGCCCTTGGTACTCGCCGTTCAACTCCACCAGAATGCCGGCCAGTTTGGCACCATCGGCCATCACGTCGTTGGGCCACTTCAGCCCGACGCCTGTCACGCCAAGTTCATCCAGCGCCGCGGCCACGGCCACGCCAACTGTCAACGACAAACCCGACAAGCCGGCAAACCCCTGTTCGAACCGATTCAGGCACGACAAGTAGATGTTGAGTCCTGGCGGTGACAACCAGGAACGCCCACGTCGCCCACGCCCCGCATGCTGCCCTTCGGCCAGCACCACGGCCCCGTCGGGCATGGCATCACGCCGTCGTGCCAGTTCGGCCGAGGTGGAATCGATCTCCCAATGCACTTCCAGCGATGCCGGCTGCGGCGTGCCAAGCGCGTGGCCAAGGATGTCCGCATCCAGCAATTCGATGGGCCACGGCAGACGATAACCCGCGCCGGCATGCGCCTCGATCGGCAAGCCGCGCATGCGCAGGGCATCAACATGTTTCCAGACCGCCGCCCGCGTCACGCCTGCACGCGCGGCAAGATCCGCGCCCGACACCGGCTGGCCCGAAGCCAGCGCATGCAGGATGTCACGGGTTTGCAAGAGGCTCTTCATCAGACAGGCAACGAAATCCGGGCAAGTGGAGCAGTCTAGCCGGGCAACCACACGGCAGCGAGGCATATTGCACCGCAACATGAACGGCACTGGAACCGGCCGCCGTTTTCTGCCACGATGAGGAACTCAAGCATGAGGTTCCCCCGGGAGTTTCTCCATGAAAACATCCCTGCTGGCAATCGGACTGATGATGGGCGCGGGCCTCATCGGTACGGCGCATGCCGCCAATGCCACCACTCGTGCCACCGCTCCCAACATCGACAACCAGTCCGCGGCCACGGCCATGCCCGCCAGTCACGGCCTGCTGTCGGCGCTCGACAGCGTATTGTCCGGCGACGCGCAGACCAGCAATGGCACCGCGCAAACCCACAACCCTGCCACGCACACACGCGCCGGCAAGTCCAAGCCTCACCCGTCGCTCGCCACGGCGTCCAATCCCGTGCTGGGGCAGCGCCATGCCGCAACCGATTCCAGCGCCGATCCAAGTCGGCCCTCGGCAAGCACGGCCAGCGGCCAGTCCGCCGACCCCGCCCAGAACGATCTCGGCTGGCAATCGTTGCTGCCTGGCTCCATCCAGTAAGCCCGACATTCCTGCGCACCAGGACACACAACCCGCCACTCGTCAGGCGGGCGACGTCATGCGCCAGCTCCCAGGCGCACGTGAAAGCGTGCCCCGCCAAGCTCGCTGGAACGTCCCACTTCCAGCGACGCATGGTAGGCCTTGACGATGTCCTGCACGATGGCCAGGCCAATGCCGTGTCCCTGCACACGCTCGTCGCCGCGCACGCCCCGCTGCAGCACGCGCTCGATCTGCTCGGGTTCGATGCCCGGACCATCGTCCTCCACCACGATCTCGCAGCCCGCCCGGCCGTGTCCCCTGGCCGGCAAAGGATGGATGGACAGGAGCACGCGATGGCGCGCCCACTTGAAGGCGTTTTCCAACAGGTTGCCCATCAACTCCAGCAAGTCGCCCTGCTCGCCATAGAAAAAACATTCCGTGGCATCAATGTCGAATTCGCACAGGATGCCGCGCGTGGCGTAGACCTTTTCCAGACTGCGCACCAGATCGTCCGCGTGCGGCGCCACCGGCACCGGCGTGGCAAAGGTCTGATGTCCGGACGTGGCTGCGCGTGACAACTGATACGCCACCAATTCATCCATGCGCCGGACCTGGGTTGACAGATCCTCGTGCAGATCCACCGCCACGTCACCGGACTCCAGGCGCGCACGCATGACTGCCAGCGGCGTTTTCAAACTGTGCGCGAGATCCGACAAGGTATTGCGATAGCGCTCCAGATGCTCACGTTCGCTGCGGATGAAGGTGTTGAGATTGTGCGCCAAGCCGGACAACTCGGACGGATATGGCCCTTCCAGATTGTCGCTGTCGCCGCGCTCGATGCGCGCCAACCCACCCAGCACACGGCGCAGCGGCGACAGGCTCCAGTGCAACAGCAACCACTGCAGAAACACCAGCACCAGACCCAGGCCGAACAGCCACAGAAACAACGTCCGTCGATACACCACCAGCTGCTGTTCGAACTGCAGCTCGGTCTGGGCCACGCTGATGGTCAGATGCACAGGCTGGTGCGACGGCGTTTCGTAAATCACAGCCAGACTGTACACGTACACATTGCCGACGTTCGTCCCCAGCGGGCCGCGAAAATCCGGCCTTCCCGGCACCAGATGCATGTCCAGCGGCAAACTGCGCCCGATCGCGGATGGCGACTCCCAGTGAAATCCGTTGGCACCATTGATGACCGCGTACAGCCCCGAGCCGGGACGCAGGAAATCCGCATTGGGCATGGTGTCAGCCACCAGCACGCGACCATTGCGCGCCACTTCGGTGCCAGCCAGCAACGAGTACACGTAGCCCTGCATGCGATCATGCAGACTGGCTCGCGCACCCTCGTAGTAGGCGCGATCGAGCGCGAGGCCGGTCAAACCGAGAAATGCCACCAGCGCCAGGATGGTGGCCAGGGTCGAACGCGCGGCCAGTGACAACGGGTGCCGGAACACGACGAATCAGACTCCCCTGCAAACGCAGGCCATCGCCTCAGGCATCATCCTCTTCGGTCTCGGTGCGCGGAATCGCAAAACGGTAACCGCGCCCACGCACGGTCTCGATCGGCTTGACATCGCCTTCGGGATCCAGCTTGCGGCGCAAGCGGCCGATGAACACCTCCAGCACGTTCGAATCCCGATCGAAATCCTGCTGGTAGATGTGCTCGGTCAGATCAGCCTTGGAGACCAACTCGCCGGCATGCATCATCAGGTATTCGAGCACCTTGTACTCGTAGCTGGTGAGGTCGACGGGCCTGCCCTCGACCGTCACCGTCTGCGCCGTGGTGTCCAGATGCACTGGCCCACAGGCCAGCACCGGTTTGGACCAGCCACTGGCGCGCCGCACCAGCGCATTGATGCGAGCCAGCAATTCCTCCACGTGGAACGGCTTGACCAGATAATCGTCGGCGCCGTGCTTGAGGCCCTCGACCTTGTCCTGCCAGCTCGAACGCGCGGTCAGGATCAAAATCGGATAGCCCTGCTTTTCTTCGCGCAAGGCCCGCACCAGGTCCATGCCCGACATCTTCGGCAGGCCCAGGTCAATGATGGCCAGATCAAACGGCACCTCGCGTCCAAGGTACAAGCCTTCTTCACCATCCTGCGCCGCGTCCACGGCAAAACCATCACGTTTCAGGCGTGCCGCCAGCGTTTCGCGCAGCGGCGCTTCGTCTTCCACCAGCAAAATGCGCATCAGTGGATCTCCTTGGATGAATGTTTGGAGTGTCGGGATGCAGTATGCACCGGCCGCGAGCGTACCGGGATGACGCGGACATGGCCATCGGGCGTGAGCACCTTGATGCGGTACTCGGTGGCATCCCCGTACTGACGGGTACCGGCGCGCAAGACCTTGCCGCGGGTTTTCTTCTGCACTTCGGCCACGGCCTGCTCAAGTGTCAGTCCGGGTGCGGCATTGATGACGGTGATGGCCGCCGCCTTGACAGCCACCGTCGACGCCATTGCAGGCAACGGCCGACCACCGGCCGACGATGTCGCGACCACCAGCCACGACAGCCCCGCCACCAGCAGTACGCACGTCACAATCTGTCTGATTCGCCACTTGCTCATGCGTGCATGATGACGGCAAGGATTGAATTCGTGCTGAACCTGAACGAAAGCGCCGGGCCACCACTCACGCCGCTTGCGCCATCGGCTCCACCGCCGCCAATGCCTGCTCGACCAACGCCCAGTCGGCGCCGGTGGCATGTGCACCATCGCTGAGCACGCGTCGGAAACGGCGTGCACCCGGTTGCCCTTGGTACAAGCCGAGCACATGTCGGGTGATGTGCTTGAGTTGCGCGCCGGCCGCCAGCTGCGTCTCGATGTACGGCGCCATGCGCTGCAACACCTCGACCCGCGTCAGCAACGGCGTACCCCACAACGCGGCTTCCAGCTCGGCCAGAATCCATGGATCATGATAAGCCGCGCGACCCAGCATCACGCCATCGACGGCACACAATTGCTCATGCACGGCATCGACCGTGACAATACCGCCGTTGATGACCACGACCAGCTGCGGAAACTCGCGTTTCAGGCGATGCACACGGGCGTAGTCGAGCGGCGGGATCTCGCGGTTTTCCTTGGGCGACAGACCTTTCAGCCATGCCTTGCGCGCATGCACTTCCAGCACCTCGACGCCGGCCGCGCACATCGTCTCGGTGAAACGCTGCAGGTCGGCATAGGCATCTTGGTCGTCCACGCCGATGCGACACTTCACCGTGACCGGCACCGCCACGGCATCACGCATCGCCTTCACGCAATCGGCCACCAGCTGCGGCTCGCGCATCAGGCAGGCGCCAAAGCGCCCCGACTGCACGCGATCGGACGGACAGCCCACGTTGAGATTGATCTCGTCATAGCCCGCCACTTCGCCCAAGTGCGCGGCACGCGCCAGATCGGCCGGATCGCTGCCGCCCAGCTGCAGCGCCACCGGCTGCTCGTTGACATCATGGCGCAGCAAATGGTCGCGGTCGCCATGTACCAGGGCGGCAGCCGTGACCATCTCCGAGTACAATCGCACATGCGGCGACAGCAGCCGGTGAAAATAGCGGCAATGGCGGTCGGTCCAGTCCATCATCGGCGCCACGCACAAACGCCAGCCGGCATCGCCGTGCCGCGCGCTCGACGCGGCACCGCAGGCGGCCGTGACAGTGGTCAATGTCGGGTCGGGAAACATGGTCCGGCAACGCTGTTTCAAACCGCGCATGGTACAGCATGCCGCCCGCCACCCGCCGCCAACACCCCTTTTTTCCCCCGACACAGCAGCACACCCATGGTTGATCTTGCCACCGAACACGTCATCGACGTCCATCACTGGAACGACAAGCTGTTCAGCTTCCGCACCACGCGCGACCCCGGCCTGCGGTTCGATACCGGCCACTTCGTCATGATCGGCTTGCGCGTGGGTGAGCGCCCGCTGATGCGCGCCTATTCCATCGCCAGCGCGCATTACGAAGAGCATCTGGAGTTTCTGTCGGTGAAGGTCGCCGATGGCCCGCTGACTTCGCGTCTGCAGCATATCCGCGCCGGCGACGAGATTCTGGTCAGCCGCAAACCCACCGGCACCCTGGTGCTGGGCGACCTGAAACCCGGCAAGCACCTGTACCTGCTGGCCACCGGCACGGGCCTGGCGCCGTTCCTGAGCGTGGTGCGCGACCCGGAAACCTACGAGCGCTTCGACAAGGTGATTCTATGCCACGGCGTGCGCCGCGTCAGCGACCTGGCCTATGCCGACTACCTCACGCACGAATTGCCGCAACACGAATACCTCGGTGAGCCGGTGCGCGAAAAACTGATCTACTACCCCACCGTGACGCGCGAACCGTTCCGCCACCAAGGTCGCATCACCGATGCCATCGTCGATGGTGTGCTGGCCGCCAACCTCGGCCTGCCGCCACTGAACCCGGCCGCAGACCGCGTCATGCTGTGCGGCAGCGAAGCGATGCTGGAAGACACCTGCGCCCTCCTCAACGGCCGCGGCTTCCAGGTGTCACCGCGCACTCGCCAGCAAGGCGACTACGTGATCGAGCGCGCCTTCGTGGACAAGTGACCCCTGCCACTTGCATTACCGGCAAGGCCATGTCCACACTGAAATCAGACCCCGCCTGAGGTTCGTCGGCCATGCCCGTTCTCGACATCGTCCTGTACATCGTTGCCGCCGTGCTGGTCATCGGCGGACTGGCAGGCTCGATCCTGCCGATCCTGCCCGGCATTCCGATGATCTTCGGCGGCCTGTGGCTGGCCGCCTGGGTGGACGGCTACCACCACGTCAGCGGCTGGACCATCGGCATCGTGGCCGTGCTCGGCATCATCGCCATGGCCATGGATTTCATTGCCGGCGCGATGGGCGCCAAACGGGTCGGCGCCAGCAAGCGCGCCGTGTGGGGCTCGCTGCTCGGCACCATCATCGGCATGTTCTTCGGCTTTGCCGGCATCATCATCGGCCCTTTTGCCGGTGCCCTGGTTGGCGAATTGCTGGACGGCAACAGCGTGCTGCGTTCCACCCACGTCAGCATCGGCACCTGGATCGGCATGCTGGTGGGCACGCTGTTCAAGCTGATGCTGTCGTTCATGATGATCGGCGTGTGGGTGGTGGCGTGGATATGGTGACCTCGCCGGAATGTCAGTCGCCGACACGCCAACGCAATAGGCCCGCCTTGTTTCAAGGCGGGCCTTTTCATGACCATGCCGCGTGTATCAGCGCATGTAGCGCGACGCATGTGCCGGCACCGGTCGACGCGGACCACGCACCAGCAGCCACACCACCACACCTAGCGCCAGCAACGGCAGCCACACCGGCAGCAGGGCAAACACCACCACCGGCAGCACGGCCAGCGCGACTGCCCCGCCCACGCACAAAAACACCAGCGTGCCGATCACGCTGAAAAAGCCGCCGATGACGCCGAACAACAGCTTGAACACCAGTCCGACGCACGCCAGCGCGAACCAGGCCCCGATCAGCACGGCCACCACCACAAGCGCTTCAAACATGACAGTCTCCCGAAGGTTTTGACGGCTCCGTCACGACCTTGGATGCATGCCAAGGTCAAAAGGTTGCATGACCAGCTTGCAACCCAACCTCGCCCGGCACATCTGCCGGAAGTCGCGGGTCACGGCCGCGCGTGACGGGAAGCGCGATATTTGCCCCAGGCACCGGTCCACGCCAGCCAGCCCAACATCACACCCGCAGCTGCGCCGATGAACTCGCACACCACGCGCACGCCCAGCGTGGCCGGATCATGGATCGGTGCCAGCACGCGGGCGATGATCACCGGCGACTCCAGCGGCACCATGCCCATGTAAAACAGGTGCCAAATGTCGACACTGGCCGAAGCCAGCATCGTGGCCAGCCACGCCCAGCCGATCTCAGCGGCATGGCTCCAACGATGACGGCTGCCCCAGGCATGCACCAAGCCCAACAACACGAAACCGACCACGAGCGAAATCAGCGCGGCACACAGCACACCCAAGGGGCCCAGCGGCAAAAAGGACAGGTTCATGCCGCCAGTTTATCGGACAATCCGTCCCGGCCTCCGCCGGCACTTCAGCCGCATTTGCTGTAGCCGCAATTCAGGCACGTCTGGCAGTTGTCCATCAGCACCAGCGCCTTGGTGTTGCACTTGGTGCAGAGCATTGCGGTTGGCGGAAAATCACCATGCGCCTCGCTCTCGCCCGTGCTCGCCGCGGTGGCCGGTGACGTCTGGACAGCCTCGTAGGCGGCGCGTTTTTCGGCGATCAGCGCCTTCTGCGAGTCGCTCAGTTCGGGATCCTTGATGAGACCGATGGTTTTCATGTGCTGCTCGACCACCGCGCCAATCTCGGCCACGATGGAGGGCATGTACACGCCACCGGCCTTGAAGTAGCCTCCGCGCGGATCGAACACGGCTTTCATTTCCTCGACCAGGAAGGTGACGTCGCCACCTTTGCGGAACACCGCGCTCATGATGCGAGTCAACGCCACGATCCACTGGAAGTGGTCCATGTTTTTCGAGTTGATGAAAATCTCGAACGGACGGCGCTGTTCGTATTTCGTGCCGGCGTTGAGCACGATGTCGTTCAAGGTCACGTACAACGCGTGTTCGAACAGCGGTGACTTGATCTTGTAAGTCGCGCCGACCAAGGTCTGCGGACGCTCCAGCGCCTCGGTCATCTGGATGACTTCGGCTGCCGGCTTGGCGGGCTTGGTTGCTGCCTTTTTCGTCGCCGCCGACGCTTCCGGCTTGACGACGTGGAAATCCTTGATTTTTTTATCGATCTTGATGGTCATGATGATTTCTCGTTCCCGCTTGCCTGACCGCTTGACGGGGTCCAGAGTGGTTTTCGCGCCAGTTGTGTGCCTTGCCGATCGGGGCGGGCTCGAAAAACCCCACTGACCCCGTTCCGCCGTTCCGCATTCCGAGCTAGAACTTGCCGTAATAGCCTTCCTTCAAGGCATCGAACAGGTTGGCCGCGGTATGAATTTCACCGTCGTATTCAACTTCCTCGTTGCCCTTGACTTCGACCACGCTGCCGTCGGCCAGTTCGAACTGGTAGCGTGTGTTTTCGAGGTCGGACTCCTTGACCAGCACGCCCTGAAACGCCTCGGGGTTGAAACGGAACGTGGTGCAGCCTTTCAGGCCCGCCTTGTAGGCGCGCATGTAGATGTCCTTGAAATCCTCGTAGGGATAATCGGTCGGCACGTTGGCGGTCTTGGAAATGGACGAGTCGACCCATTTCTGCGCGGCCGCCTGCATGTCCACGTGCTCGGATGGAGTGATGCCGTCGGCGGCCACAAAGTAGTCCGGCAACTTCTTGCCCTCGTCTTCGGCAAACGGCGCCGCCTCGGCGTTGATCCACGCGCGATAGGCCAGCAGTTCGAAGCTCAGCACGTCGACCTTTTCCTTGGTCTTGCGGCCTTCGCGGATGATGTTGCGCGAATACTGGTGCGCGAAGCTGGGCTCGATGCCATTGGACACGTTGTTGGCCAGCGACAGCGAAATGGTGCCGGTCGGCGCGATCGATGTGTGATGGGTGAAGCGCGCGCCGCTCGCAGCCAGTCGTTCCACCAGTTCGGGCGCCACCTCGGCCACCCGTTGCATGTAGCGCGAATACCGGGCATGCAGCACGCGGCCCGGAATCAGGTCACCGAGCTTCCAGCCATCCGCGGCCATTTTCGGCCGCTTTCGCAGCATTTCCGCCGTGACCGCGTACTCGCGTGTCAGCACCGGTGCAGCGCCTTTTTCTTCGGCCAGATCGAGTGCCACTTCCCAGCCGGCCAGCGCCATCTCGCGCGCCACATCCTCGGTGAAGGCGACGGCCTCGGCCGAGCCATAACGCTTCTTGAGCATGGCCAGCGTCGAGCCCAAGCCCAGGAATCCCATGCCGTGACGGCGCTTGTTGAGAATCTCCTCGCGCTGCTGCGGCAACGGCAAGCCGTTGATGTCGACCACGTTGTCGAGCATCCGCGTAAACACTTTCACCACCTCACGGTACTCGTCCATGTCGAAGCGCGCCTTGGGTCCGAACGGATCGCGCACGAAGGTGGTCAGGTTGACCGAGCCCAGCAGGCACGAGCCGTACGGCGGCAACGGTTGTTCTCCGCAAGGATTGGTCGCGCGAATGTGCTCGCACCACCAGTTGTTGTTCATCTCGTTGACGCGGTCGATGAGAATGAAACCCGGCTCGGCGTAATCGTACGTCGAGGTCATGATCATGTCCCACAGGTGCCGCGCCTTGACGCGACTGTAGATCCGGCAAGCCACCAAGCCGTCATCGCGGGTGACGTATTCCTTGTGGGTCGGCCATTCGCGCCACAAGATCGCGTTGTCGTCGGCGAGGTCGACCTCGTCCTGTTCCTTGATGTGGACGGGGAACACCAGCGGCCATTCGGCATCGTTCTCGACCGCCTGCATGAAGCCGTCGGTGACCAGCAGCGACAGGTTGAACTGGCGCAGGCGGCCATCCTCGCGCTTGGCGCGGATGAACTCGCGCACGTCCGGATGGGTGACGTCGAACGTGCCCATCTGCGCGCCGCGGCGGCCACCGGCGGAGCTCACGGTGAAACACATCTTGTCGAAGATGTCCATGAACGACAGCGGGCCGGAGGTGTAGGCACCAGCGCCGGATACGTAGGCACCGCGCGGGCGCAGCGTGGAGAACTCGTAGCCGATGCCGCAGCCTGCCTTCAGCGTCAGGCCGGCCTCATGCACCTTGCCCAGGATGTCATCCATGGAATCGGTGATGGTGCCCGAGACGGTGCAGTTGATGGTCGACGTCTTGGGCTTGTGCGCATGCGCGCCAGCATTCGAAGTGATGCGGCCGGCCGGGATGGCGCCGCGACGCAGCGCCCACAGAAAACGCTCGTACCACTGCTCCTTGAGCTGGGGCGTTGTCTCCACATCGGCCAGGGCGCGCGCCACACGCTTCCAGGTATCGTCGACCTCGACGTCCACCGGATCGCCCTGCTTGGTCTTCAGGCGGTATTTCTTGTCCCAGATGTCATACGACGCAGGCTGCAAGGGAATGTCGGCGGCATCGTGATTCATGGCACTTTTGCGTAGCGTGCTCATCGGTGTCCTTCTCGATACGGAATTCTGGTTGGCACTCATCACCGAGCCGCGGGAGCGGCATCGGAACCATCAGGCGTGAGGCATGACGACCGCCGTATCGCTACCGATGACAGCGGAATGCGTGACAAGACGTATGACACGGTCTCCTCCCGGAACGCCGGACACTGCCCCTGAATCAGCGCCCGACACAACCCCATGACTTGGGTGACTGCTCGCCATCGGACACAAGATGTTGTGCCGTGACGTTGTTCCACGTTACCCCTCGCCCGGGGCAAAGTAAAGCGCCGATTGCGGTCGATCGCGCAAGTGCCTGTCCAGCCGCAAGTTGTTCGTGGCACAGCCTTTCCGGGCATATTCGTCGGGCGAATTCGCCTCACGACGGCTTGCCCGAATGCCGAACGCACCGACTGCACATGTCATGCGCCCTCTGCACCAGCTGACGCGGGTGACCATGCCCGGCCATCTCGGCAACACACCGAACAGCATCGAATCGTGAACACGTGACGATCATGAACGGAGCGGCGTGACGCGGTCGGCAGGCAATGCGTGCCGGCCCCGTCATAATCATGTTCGTGGCCATGGCCACTCTTTTCCCATGTCCGGCCGAAATTCATGCACTTGCGCTTACGTCCCCTGCTTGCAGCTGCTGCCCTGACCCTTGTTGCCCACGCCGCCTTGGCGGGTGTGCCGCAACTGGTCTGGCGCGGCGACGTCACTACCGCCAACGCCTTCGTCGATGGCATGGCCAAGGCCTGGCACCATGCCGGCCACCCACGCATCACGCTGCAGCCGTTCAATACCGTCTCGGGCATCGATGCCGTCGCCCACGGCACCGCCGACATTGCCGGCTCCGTGCGCGGACGCGCACCGCTGCGCAGCGACGAAGCCCATCTGGTGTTCACGCCGGTGGCCTGGGACGCGCTGGTCATCATCACCAACCGGCACAACCCGGTCGACAACCTCACGCTCAAGCAGCTGCACGACATCTACTACGGCCTGATCACCAACTGGGACCAAGTGGGCGGCCCGGACCTGCCGATCCACGCCTACGCCGATGCCAGCCCCACCGATGGCATCGAGTTCAGCTTGCGCCGGTTGCTGTTCGGTCGCGGCAACCAGCCGGTCGCCGCACCGCGCCTGTACCTCAACGTGGACGCACTGGAACAGGCGGTGGGGCTGGATGCGCAAAGTTTGGCCGTGACCACGTTGTCCGATGCCTACAACCATCCGCGACTGAAAATGCTCAGCATCAACGGCACGCGCCCGGATACCGCCAACATTGCCAATGGCAGTTATCCGCTGTACACCCCGCTCTATCTGGTGACACGACCACCCGGCAGCAACGCGGCCAAGGCGGCACGCATCCGGCAATTTGTCGCCTTTGCGCAAAGCCCGAAGGTTGCCGCGATCATGCGCCGTCACCATCTCGTCCCCTATGCCGATGCACTGGCTTTGGCCGGGCATGATGCCGAACGCATCGCCGCCATTGCCAGACAGACCGGTCGCCATGTCATCCATCACAATGGACCCACCGCCGCGCCAATGGCCACCTACTCCTCTCGCGCAGCCATTGCCCCCACATCCAAACGCACGCTCAGGGCGTATCAGCGCATGATGGCTCAGCGGCAGGCCGATGCAGCCGCCAAGCTGCGCAAGGGGGACGCCCGATCGACGCCTGTTCCGTCGAAGATCAGCTGGTACACCGTGACCGCCGGCGACACGTTGCCGAAGATCGCGCAGGCTCATGCCGTCAGCGTCGAACAGCTGCGCACCTGGAACCACCTCACGGACGACCACATCCACGTCGGCCAGAAACTCGCGATCCATCACGACTGACCCCGGGACTTGCCGGCGGCAGTACCATGGGCGGTCTTCATATCACCAAGGAATGCCATGGACGCCGTGATTGCTGCCACACGCACCACCCGTGCCATCCACGTCGAGTGCGTGGATGCCGGCAGCCTTGCCGCGTGCATGCGTCGACTCGATGCACACCAACGCCGTTGGCTGGAAGCCAGCGACTTCCGGCCACTGCCGGGGCGCGTACTGCTGCTTCCCGACGCCCACGGCAAGATTGAACGCGTCCTCGCGGGCGTCCACGTGAATGATCCGCTGTGGTCGTTGGCCGCGCTGCCTTGGCAACTGCCGCCTGGGCGCTACCGTCTGGACAGCGAGGGCGTGCACCCGGATGCCACCTTCGCTGCCCTGGGTTGGGCGCTGGGCAGCTACCGCTTCACGCGCTACCGCAAGCCAGGACGCGAACCCGCTCAGCTCCTCGTGGACAAGACCACGCAGGCCGTCGTGGCGCCGCTGACCCAAGCCGCCACACGCGTGCGTGATCTGGTCAACACGCCCACGCAGGACATGGGCCCGGAACAGCTGGCCGCCGCCATCAAGGCACTGGGCAAGGCGCACAAGGCCCGCGTGCGCGAATGGGTGGGCAAGGCCTTGCTTGAAAACAACTTCCCGACCATCCACATGGTCGGGCGAGCCAGTCACCGCGCACCGCGTCTGGTCGAGCTGACATGGGGCAAGGCCACCGCGCCCAAGTTGGTGCTGGTCGGCAAGGGTGTGTGCTTCGACTCCGGCGGGCTTGATCTCAAACCTTCCGCCGGCATGCGCTGGATGAAGAAGGACATGGGCGGGGCAGCCCACGCCATCGCCCTTGCCGGGCTCATCATGCAAGCCGGTTTGCCGGTACGCCTGACCCTGCTCGTGCCGACGGTGGAAAACTCCGTCGCCGGCAATGCCATGCGCCCCGGCGAAGTGGTGCGCACGCGCGCCGGGCACACGGTCGAAGTGGACAACACCGACGCCGAAGGTCGCCTGATCCTGTGTGATGCACTGGCCTATGCCGGCGAGCAGCGCCCCGACTTGATCGTGGATTTCGCCACCCTGACCGGCGCCGCGCGCGTCGCCCTCGGGCCGGACCTGCCGGTGATGTTCAGCAACCGCGATGCCGTAGCCGACACCCTGCTCAAGGCCTCCGTCGCCGCGCACGATCCGGTGTGGCGCCTGCCTCTTTGGCAGCCCTACATGCACATGCTGGAATCGCACGTGGCCGACTTCGCCAACGCCGGCCCCTCGCGCCACGCCGGTGCCATCACCGCGGCACTGTATCTGCAGCGTTTCGTGCCCGAGAACGTGGACTGGATCCACACCGACGTCTATGCCTGGAATGACAACGAACGCCCCGGCCGTCCGCGCGGCGGCGAAGCCCAGGGCCTGCGCGCCATGTTCGACTACTTGCGCCAGCGCTACGCCTGAACACCGTTCCCGGTCCGATCAACAATAGCCCGCGCTACCCGAACCCACCATCCTGACTCTGGAAACCACCTCGCACGTGCCCGCATTGCCGGCACAAGACAACCTCCGGCAACACCGGCAGATGGCCGCCCATTCCGGCCCAGTCTGTACGCTCCTGACACGCGTCGGTAGCGGGCATCCGGGGAGGTTCCGGGGGCACCCGCATCCGACTTGATCAATGCGTGGTGGCCGTAGCCGTCTTGCGTTCGGCCAAACGCCGTGCCGGCAGACCAAAGCCGGGCGTGTACTTGCCGCCATACGGCAACACCTCGGCCGCAAGCGTGCGATCGGTGTCGATAAGGCCCACTTCGTCGGCAAGAATATGTGCCGTCTCGTCCAGCATCACGTCCTCGACCTTCTTGGGTTTGCCGGTCTTCCCGGACAACTTCTGTGCATCATGCATGCCCGACCGCGGTCCGTTGCCAAGCTTCAGTGCGATCGTGTCCATGGCGTCACCATCGATGGCCTTCTGCCGGGCATCGAAGGATTTCTGCACCGCCTCGTAATGCTTGCGCAACGCCTTGCGCTTGGCGTAGTTGAGCGACACCACCGTGCGCGAGCGATTCTTGCGGTACACCGCCAACTCGTCGACCAGCAGCTTCCATGACGACGACTTGGCTGCGTGCGCCTCGAAATCCTTGCGCAGGATCGGGATCAATGGCTTGAGATTGGCTACCGGCTGGTACTTGGCCGGCTGGATATGGGTCCACGGCAAGGCGTTGTCGAAGGTGTCCTCGCCGAACTCCTTGACGTCACCGTTCTCGGGAAACTTGATGTCGGCAGTCACGCCATGCAGTTGCGTGGACCCGCCGGTGATGCGGAAGAATTTGGCGATCGTCATTTTCAGCTCGCCATAGGTCGGCTTCTTGCCGGGATTGCTGCCAAAGCGGTCGAGGTTGATGAGGTTCTGCACCGTGCCCTTGCCGAAAGTCGGCTCGCCGATGACGATGCCGCGGCCGTAATCCTGCATGGCCGCCGTGAAGATTTCCGACGCCGACGCCGTGCCACGGTTGACCAGCACCGCGAGAGGGCCCGCCCACAACATGCTCGGGTCGGTGTCCGAGTCCACCTCGACGCTGCCGTCGCTGTGGCGTACCTGCACGACCGGGCCGGTCTTGATGAACAGTCCGGCCATGCTGATGGCTTCGCTGAGCGAACCACCGCCATTGTTGCGCAGATCGACGATGATCCCCTGCACGCCATCCCTCTTGAGCTGCTTGATCAATGCCGCGACATCACGCGACGCGCTCTTGTAGTTCGGATCGCCCGCCTGGCGCGCGGCAAAGTCTTCGTAGAACGACGGCAGGTCGATCACGCCGATCAGGCGGGTCTTGCCATGGACATGCACGCGGAGGATTTCATCCTTGGCCGATTGCGCCTTGAGCGTGATCTTGGCCCGCACCAGCGTCACCACCTTGTGCTTGCCATCCAGTCCCGCCTTGGCCGGAATGATTTCCAGGCGCACCACCGTGCCCTTCTTGCCACGGATTTTTTGCACCACGTCGTCCAGACGCCAGCCGATCACGTCCTGCATCGGTCCATCCTTGCCCTCGGCCACGCCGACGATACGGTCACCGGCATGGATCTTGCCGGACTTCTGCGCCGGTCCGCCCGACACCAGACGCACGATTTGCGTGTAGTCGTTGTCCGCCTGCAGCTCGGCTCCGATGCCATCCAGCGACAGCTTCATCGCGATGGCGAAATTCTCCGCCTGACGCGGGCCGAAGTAATCCGTATGCGGGTCGGTGGTGCGCGCCACGGTATCCATGAACGTCTGGAACACGTCCTGGCTGTCAAGCTGGCGCAGACGGTGGATGTAACCCGCGTAGCGCTTGTCCAGCAACTTGCGAATGGCCGTCGGCTTCTTGCCGGCGAGCTTCAGCCGCAGCACGGCATCCTCGACTCGCTTCTGCCACAACGCATCGAGCGCCTGCATGTTCGCCGGCCACGCGGCCTTGCTGCGATCCAGATTGAAGGTCGCGTCGGTATCGAAGTTGAACGGTTTTTTGAGCAGGCTGCGTGCGTACTCGAAACGGCCGATGGCGCGGTTCAGGTACAGATTGAACATGGCGAACGGACCGGACAGGTCACGGTTCCAGATGGCATCGTCCAGCGTGGTCTTGAGCGGTGCGAACTTGTCGATGTCAGCCTGGGTGAAGAACATGCGGTTGCCATCCATCGCCTTCAGATAGGCGTTGAAGATCTTCATCGACATCGCATCATCCAGCGGCTTTGCATCGTAATGGAAGCGCGTCAGCAGACTGGCCGAAAGCTGGGCTGCTTCGGCCTCGATCGCCGTGGGCACGAGCTTGATCGGCTGGGTCGACACCGCCGTCGCAACGGACGCCGCGCTGGCTACGGATGCGGCAACCGCTGGCTGCGCCGGCGTGCCGGCTTGGGCGCCCGCGGCGACAAAGACAAACAGTGCAGCCAGGGTGATTGGCGATTTCATTCAGGCGACCTCGACGCTGCCGCTGGCGGCAAGCATGTGCATGGGGTGACGGAGAGACATTCGCAAACGACGGTCGGAGCGGACCGTGTCGGTGCTGTATTCGTGCTGGGCTGGCGCGCGAAAATCTCGGAACGGATGGCTCATGATGCAGTGTCCGGAGCCGCGCCTGCGGCCGGGGATTCGGGAACGACGGGAGCGGCCGACCGGGCAACCAGATCGAACTGTCGGCAAAATTCGTCGACCAGCACGTCCTCGACTTCGGACAGCCGCGAAGGACCGCCACAGTCTAGCACCTGCGTGACCGCAAGCCCCGCATAACCGCACGGATTGATGCGCAGAAACGGCTCCATGTCCATGGACACGTTGAAAGCCAGCCCATGGAACGTGCACCCCCGGCGCACACGCAGCCCCAGCGCCGCGATCTTGGCCGCACCCACGTAGACACCTGGCGCACCCTCGACGCGTGCAGCCGCGATGCCCCAGTGCGCCAGGGTGTCGATGATGGATTGCTCGATGCGGTGCACCATGTCGCGCACCCCCACGCCCAGACGGCGCAGGTCCAGCAGCGGATAGGCCACGATCTGGCCGGGACCGTGGTAGGTGACCTGGCCGCCGCGATCCACGTGGATGACGGGAATGTCACCCGGTGCCAGCACGTGTTCGGGTCTGCCGGCCTGCCCCAGAGTGAACACCGGATCGTGTTCGAGCAACCACAACTCGTCGCCGGTATCGGCATTGCGCGCGTCGGTGAAGGCCTGCATGGCATGCCAGGTCGGCAGATACGGCTGACGGCCCAAGCGCCGCACGTTCAACACACGGGACATGAATGACCCCATTCGGCCAGGAAATGTGCCACCGACATCATGTGGACGAGCCGGTCGATCACAAGGTGTACTTGATCGCCGCCTCGGCACGCAAAACGGTGTGTGCCGCCTCGTATTTCTCGCGCGAGGGACACTCGAACTCGACCGTGACGGAGATGTAGTTGCCATCACGCGAATGCCGGTGGCGCACGGTTTCGTGCAGCACGTGCAAGTGCACGCTTTCGAGCAGCTGCGGTACCCGTGCCTTCAGATCGGCGGCCGTATCGCCCACGGCCGTGATCTCGAAGCGCCCCGGGAACACGAACCCGTGTTCCTTCGGGCCGCTCCCGTTGTCAGGACTGCTGTCCGTCATGACGCCGCCCGAGTCGCCGCCGCAGGCTGCACGGCAGTCTGCTTGTTGCCATGGCCGCCGTAGAACCACAGCATGATCGTGTCCCACAAACGCGAGAAGAAGCCGCCTTCCGGCGCATCGCTCAGGGCCACCACCGGGCGCGTCAGCAACGTCTTGCCATTCATGGAAACCGTCAATGTGCCGATCTTCTGGCCCTTCTTGAACGGCGCGATCAGCGTGGCCGGAATGTCGATGCTGGCCTTGAGCTTGTCGTAGTTGCCGCGCTTCACGGTCAGGCTCAGATCGGTGGTCAGGCCAATCGGCAGATGATCCGCTTGACCCTTCCACAGCCGCGGACTGGCCAGCACTTGCCCGGCCTTGAACAACCGGTGCGTCTTGAAGAAACGAAAACCGTAATTGAGCAGGGCCTCGGCATCATCCGCACGGGCCTTGGCGCTCGGGGTGCCCATGTCCACCGCGATCAGGCGCTGGCCATCACGGACCGCAGATGCCACCAGGCAATAGCCGGCGCCTTCGGTGTGGCCGGTCTTGACACCATCCACGCTCGAATCGCTCCACAGCAGCGTGTTGCGGTTGTACTGCGTGATGCCGTTCCAAGTGAAGTGCCCGACCGAATTGATCTTGTAAGTCTTCGGGAAATCGTGAATGAAGGCGCGCGTCAGCACCGCCGTGTCGCGCGCCGTGCTGTAGTGATCGGCCACCGGATAGCCATTGACATCCGAATAATGCGTGCCGGTCATGCCCAGGCGCTTGGCATAGGCATTCATCAGTGCCACGAACCCTTGCGTGGTGCCTGCTGTATGCTGGGCCAGCGCGATGGCCGCATCGTTGCCCGAATCGATCAGCATGCCGTACAGAAGGTTTTCGACCGACACCTTCGAATGCAGCTTCAGGAACATCGTGGAGCCATCGGTACCGGCACCGCCTTTCTTCCACGCTTCATCACTGATGTAGACCATGTCGCTGCGATGAATCCGGCCGGCCTTGAGCTCGGCCGAGACGACATACGCCGTCATGATCTTGGTGATGGACGCCGGTTGCACGCGCAGGTCGGGATTCGAGCTGGCCAGGATGCGCCCGGTGGCGTAATCCATCAGCACCCAGCTTTTGGCATTGAGACTGGGTGGCGGCGGTACGGGAATCGCGGGTACCTGCGGCACGGGCACCGGCGGAGTCGACTGGGCGGCAAACGCGCCGAACACGAACAGACCGCCCATGAGGGCGGCAAGGACCATACCTGCCTGACGGCGACAACGCATCATCTTCAATTTTCCAGACAAAAACCAAACATCGGAACGCACCCATCCCCTGCCCATGGAGCCATCCGCCTAGTCTACCGCGACCGAAGGCGCCGGCAGACCCAGCCTGGTGACAGCGGCCCGGACCCGTTCAGCATCTGCGACATTTCCCAGCGGGCCAAGGCGCACACGCGTATAGCGGCGACCACGGACCGTCACGTGCGACACCTCGACCGGGGCCAAGTGCGCCGCACGCAGACGTGCCGCCAGCCGTTGCGCATTGGCATCGTCGGCAAACGAACCCACCTGCAACCAGATTTCCTTGCCATGACTGGCAACGTCGTGTCGGACCGCGACAGGCGGCGACAGTTCCCCGGGATGTTTCGGGTCGATCGCCTGCACCTCGACCCGGCCAGTGCCCTTGGGCCAGATGCCGATGCGCACGGCAGCAGCATAGGAAAGGTCGATGATGCGTCCCGGCACGAATGGCCCGCGGTCATTGACCTTGACGATGACACTCTTGCCATTGGCAAGGTTGGTGACGCGCGCGAAGGTCGGCAGCGGCAACACCTTGCTGGCCGCCGTGAATTTGTACATGTCGTAGCGCTCCATGCTCGACGTCAGGTAGCCATCGAACTTGTTGCCGTACCACGACGCCAGCCCACGCGCGTCGTAACCCCTGGCCGAACGCAGCACGTGGAAAGTGTGCCCGTTGACCGTGTACGGCGATTTGTTGCCATACAACGAACGCGGCAACACCTTGGGCACCGGTTCGGGCAGCTTGCTGATGTCTTCGGGCGGGCGGCGCGGGCCGCTGTCATGCTTGAGACGATAGCGGTCGGCCTGATCCAGATGGATGTTGTCCTGCACACCGCGCCCAGCCGCTGTCGCCGGCAGTGACGTGATGCGCGTGGCATCACCACGCGGTGTCGCGCGTGGGCGCACGGCATGCGACGCACACGCCGACAACAGCATGGCGGCCCCCAGCGCCACGACGATGCCGCCCAACCACCTCATGGGGCAACCCGGGGCGCATCGGTGGCCCCTGCAGCTATGGCCGCGGCCAGCTGATGCACCACCATGGCGTACATCGGGCTGTTGTTGTAACGCGTGATCACCTGAAAATTGTGGAACGTGAGCCAGTCGAGCGAGCCCTTGCCATTGCGCAGGCTGAGCAAGGTGGCCGGCTGGCCGGGGTCCACCGCAGCCAACGGGGCATAACCCCAGGCCTCGAACTGTTCCACCGGATACTGCGGCTTCCCCGCATCGGGCTTGTGTGCCGTGACTTGTGCATCGACCCGCACCGCCACCGGAGCGCCCGACGTCCAGCCATGCGCATGAAAATAATTGGCCACGCTGGCGAGGATGTCAGGCAGCGAGTGCATGAGATCGATGCGCCCGTCGTGGTCGGCATCGACGGCGTAGTCCTTGATGCTCGAGGGCATGAACTGGCCCCAGCCCTGGGCTCCTGCATACGATCCCGTCAAGGATGCCAGCGGCCCGGCCAGCTTGTCCGGCGGCAACTCCAGCAGGGCTTTCAATTCACTGCGGAAGAATGCGGCGCGCGGCGGATAGTAGAAAGCCAGCGTCACCAGTGCATCAAGCACCTTGTAATGGCCGGTCACGCGTCCGTAGTTGGTTTCGATACCCAGGATGGCCACCAGATACGCCGCCGGCACCTGGTAGGTGGCACTGATGCGATCGAGCAGGGCGCGATGCTGACGGTAAAAGGCAATGCCGGCCTGGATGCGCGCCGGCGTCATGAAGATCTTGCGATAGGCCGGCCATGGCAATGACTCGGCCGGGCGATTCATCGCATCGATGATGCTTTGCTGCCGATGCGCCCCGTCCAGCAAGGCCTTGAGCTTCACGGGACTCTTGCCCGTCGCGGCCGCCACCTCGCCAATCAATTGGGCCTGGCCCGGGCGCGACCCGATTCCCGGAGTCGCGCATGCCGCCAAGCTCAACGCCATCGGCAGCAGCAACCACCATCGGACAGATCGGAACATCGGCAAGCGGCCCTCGGGGCGAACCGGAACGGTGACACGGTTGTCGGCGACAAGCTTAGGTGCAAGGCCCGGCAAATAACAGGGTTGATGATGCAACGCGTGATCGGAACATCGTGCGGCGACCCAAACCATCGGCAAAACCGCCCTCGTGTCAATCCGCCGCCGGTTGCCGCGCCCGCTCGTATCGAATGACGATGCCCGCCGCCAGCAGGGTACCGAGTGCCAGCGCGTACCAGGTAATGGCGTAACCCATGCTTTCGTTGTAGATGGTCACCCGTGTCAAACCAGCCACCGGCCAGTGCGGACTGTTCGCGACCGCGTCGGCATCGACAAAATACGGTGCCACGTGATCCGCCGCGAGATGATCGGACGCAGCGATGGCCTTGACATCACGCGAATACCACAAACCCTTGTCGGGCTTGTTGGCACGCATGAACCCGCCGCCCGGTTCGCTCGAACGCAACAAGCCACTCAGATCGACCTTGCCGGTCGGCGGCTGCGCGTGCTTGAAGGCCGGGGTACCGGGCAGACTGGCCGGGATATAGCCGCGATTGACCAGCACGATGAAGCCGCGCTCGGTTTGCAACGGCGCCATTACCCAGTAGCCATAGCCATCGCTGCTCGAGCCACGCACCAGGGTCTGCTTGATCGGCAGATAGTGCCCCGCAAGGCTGACATGCAGGTATTGCAAATGCCCTGCGTCGATCTTCGACCACTGCGCCGGTCCCGGTGCTGCCACCGGATCGGCATGCACGCGCGTGCGCATGGCATGACTGATGTGCTTGCGCACGTGATAGCGATGCACCTGCCACGTGCCCAGTGCGATGAAGAGCACGAAGAACACGACCGCCAACACCATCCACAAGACAAACATGCCTCTGCGGGGTGGTGTGGCGGCCCTGAATGACTCTTGGGTCACCGCTTCATCATCGCTTGCTGCTGGACTTGCTGGCTCTGCTGCCCCATCGGCATCATGAGGTTGTTCTCGGTCCACATGACCCAGATCGACGCGCCCAGCACGATCACCACCAGCACCGCCGAGAACACGAACGCCAGCATGTTCCAGCCGCCTTCCGAACGCATGTCCAGATGCAGGAAGTACACGATGTGCACGAAGATCTGCACCACCGCCAAGGCCAGGATGATGAAGATGGTCCAGCCGCGCGAATCGATCGCGTGGCCCATCACCAGCCAGAACGGGATGATGGTCAGGATCACCGCCAGCACGAAGCCGGTCAGGTAGCTCTTGAGGCTGCCCTCGTGGGCATGCATTGAATCGTCGTGCCCGGCATGGGCTGCGGCACCATTGTTTGCGGATGCATTGCTCATCGCAGCACTCCCACCAGATAGACATAGCTGAAAACGCCGACCCAGATCAGGTCGAGGAAGTGCCAGAACATGCTCAGGCACTTCAGGCGACGAACGTTGGCTTCGGTCAGGCCAAAGCGCGCCACCTGCACGATCAACACGATCAGCCACAAGCAACCGACGGTCACGTGCAGGCCATGCGTGCCGACCAGGGTGAAGAACGAGGACAGGAACGCGCTGCGGTCGGGACCGGCACCCTCGGCGATCATGCCGAGGAATTCACGGATTTCCAGCCCCACGAACACAGCCGCCAGGATGCCCGCGATGATCAGCCAGCCAATCATGGCCTTCTGGTTCTTGCGCTGCATTTCCAGCATGGCAAAACCAAACACCACGGACGACACCAGCAGCAAGGCGGTGTTGAGCGCAAGGCCCGGCAAATCCAGCACTTCGGCACCAGTCGGGCCGCCAGCGTAATGCGTGCCAAGCACTGCATAGGCCACGAACAGCGACGCAAACACGAAGCAGTCGCTCATCAGGTAGATCCAGAATCCGACCAGCGTGCCGCTGTGTGCGGCCGGTTCCTGCGCGCAATAGAAGTCCGTTGGTTTGGACGGGGTGAAATCGGCAACAGTGGTATTCATGCGAGCACGCTCTGATTTTCCAGCGCCCAATGGTCGGGATCGTTTTCGGACTTGTGCACATCCTCCGCGGCGATGTGCTCGTCACGGTGATAGTTGAAGGTGTGGAAGATCACACTCGCAATCATGCCCACGAAGCACACTGCGGCCAGCCACCAGATGTACCAGACCAGGCCGAAGCAGCACAGGAACGACAGCGTGGCAATGATGACGCCGAAGCCGGTGTTCCTGGGCATGTGGATCGGATTGAAGCCTTCCTGCGGACGCTTGTAGCCATTTTTCTTCATGTGCCACCAGGCATCACGCTCGTGCACACGGGGAATGAACGCGAAGTTGTACGCGGGCGGCGGCGAGGACGTCGACCATTCCAGCGTGCGCGCATCCCACGGATCGTTGCCGACAGCGTATTCCTTGCGTCGTATGAAGCTGATGACCAGCTGCACGACAAAGGCGAAGATGCCGAAGGCGATGATGGCGGCACCCACCGCGGCGGTGATGAACCACTTCTGCAGGCTCGGATCATCGAAGTGGCTCATGCGCCGGGTCACGCCCATCAGACCCAGCACGTACAGCGGACCGAACGCCACCCAGAAGCCGATCTGCCAGCCCCAGAAGCTGAGCTTGCCCCAGAACTCGTCCAGCTTGTAGCCGAACGCCTTCGGGAACCAGAAGTTGATGGCGGCAAAGATGCCGAACACCACGCCACCGATGATCACGTTATGGAAGTGCGCGATCAGGAACAGGCTGTTGTGCAGCAGGAAGTCGGCCGGCGCCACCGACAGCATCACGCCAGTCATGCCACCGATGGTGAACGTGAACAGGAAGCCCATCGTCCACAACATCGGCACGGTCACCTTGACCCGGCCTTTGTACATGGTGAACAGCCAGTTGAAGATCTTCGCGCCGGTCGGAATCGAGATGATCATCGTCGTCAAACTGAAGAACGAGTTGACGGCCGAGCCCGAGCCCATGGTGAAAAAGTGGTGCAGCCACACCAGGTACGACAGCACCATGATGGCCACCGACGCGTACACCATCGACGAATAGCCGAACAGCGGCTTGCGCGAGAACACCGGCACGATTTCGGAGAACACGCCGAACAGCGGCATGATCAGGATGTACACCTCGGGATGGCCCCACACCCAGATCAGGTTGATGTACAGCATCAAGTCGCCGCCAAGCGCCGACGTGAAGAAATGGGTGCCGAGGTAACGATCCACCGACAGCAGGAACAGCGTGGCCGTCAGCACCGGGAAGGTCACGATGATCAGGCCGCTGGTCACCAGCGTGGTCCAGGAGAACATCGGCATCTTCATCAGCGTCATGCCCGGCGCACGCATCTTGACGACGGTGACCAGGAAGTTGATGCCGGTCAGCAAGGTGCCCACGCCGGACAACTGCAGGCCCCAGACGTAATAGTCCACACCCACGCCCGGGCTGTGCGCCAGCTCGGAAATCGGCGGATAGCCCAGCCAGCCGGCGGTCGAGAAATCGCCCAGGAACAGCGAGATCATGAACATCACCGCGCCCCAGAACGTGAACCAGAAGCTCAGGTTGTTGAGCCACGGGAACGCCACGTCGCGCGAGCCGATCTGCAGCGGCATGATGAAGTTCATCAGGCCCACGATGTAGGCCATGCCGACGAAGAAGATCATGATCGACCCGTGGGCCGTGAAGATCTGGTCGTAATGTGCAGGCGGCAGGTACCCGTGGTTGGCACCAAAGGAAATGGCCTGCTGCGAGCGCATCATGATGGCGTCGGAGAAGCCACGCAGCAGCATCACCGTAGCCAGGATCATGTACATGATGCCGAGCTTCTTGTGGTCCACGCTGGTGAACCACTCCTTCCACAGGTAGCCCCACTTCTTGTACTTGGTGATGAGGCCAAGGATCACCAGCGCACCGATGGATACGGCGATGAAGGTCACGAGGACGATCCGTCCTTCAAGATCGGTCTTGAGGAACGGCAATGAGTCGAGCGACAGGCGCCCGAACAGGATATTCCAGATTTCGGAACGATGAGGCATGGTCTGAATCCCGAGAAAGCGGATCAATGTGCCGCCGCGGTCGACGCGGAGGCGGGTTTCGAAGTGACGGCCGGCATCGGCATGGACATGTTCATGGCTTTGACCTTGTCCTTGCCTTTTTGCCAAAGCTTGCCCTCGTCAGTGCGCCGGTCGTAGGCCATCTGCTGGCTCAGGCACACCTGGCCGGGAATGACACAACGATTGAGGATGCGCGAGTACAGGCCGGGGCTGAACTTGGTGTAGTACGTCACTGGCACCGCGATGCTGGGCTTGTGCAACTGCAGGTACGCACTGGTGCTCAAGTCGGTGCCCTTGGCGCGCACCTTGGCCACCCACTGCTCGAAGCCCTGTTTGGTCTTGCCGTAGAACCAGAACTGCATGTGCGTGAAGCCCGCGCCGCTGAAGTTGGCGGACATGCCCTTGTACTTGCCGGGCTTGTTGATGACCGCGTGCAGCTGGGTCTGCATGCCCGGCATGGTGTAGATCATGCCGGCCAGCGTGGGCACGAAAAACGCGTCCATCATGTCCGATGAGGTGATCTTGAAGTTGATCGGACGATTGACCGGCGCGGCCAGCTCGTTGACCGTGGCAATGCCGTACTGCGGATAGAAGAACAGCCACTTCCAGCGCATCGACACGACATCCACTTCAAGTGGCTTGTCGGCGGCATTGATGGCCGTGCCGGCGTCGGCACGGTCGATCTTGGCGTACGGATCGGTCTTGTGCGTGCCGATCCAGCTGATCGCGCCGACGGCGATGATGATCAGCAAGGGACCTGCCCATACCAGCAGCTCGAGCTGCGAGGAATGGTCCCACTCGGGGGTGTACTTCGCCTTCTTGTTGGAGGCCCGGTACTTCCAGGCCACCACGGCGATGGCGATGAGGACGGGCACGATGATGATGGCGATGATGATCGTGCTGGTGATCATGATGTCGCTTTGCTGCTTGGCGACAAAACCTTGAGGGTGCAACAGCACCAACTTCTGACAACCCCCGAGCAACAGCACAGCGGGAGCCAGCAGCAAGCCGATTAGACGTTTCGCTGACATGAGATAATCAAATGGAGGAGGGAAAGCCGGACAAGGATACTCTCCCCGCCCAGCCCTGACGACTGGACAATTTGTCCTATGGCCGCTGAGACTGGTTCGGTGCACACTATTGGACGCAGGCACGCGCACAGCCGCGGCACGGGAAATCCCCGCCGTATCGGCTGTTTTGCGCTGCGCACGTAGAATACAGCTTCCCCGTATCACCTTGGCCACAAGGCCCACATTTCCGGAAACACCATGTCCACCACTCAGACCCAGACTGCCGATCATCCCGACATCACACCCTCCACCAGTTCCCAGGATCATCAAATTTCACCGGGGGAAATTTCCATCGGCGTTGTCGTCGGGCGCACGGTCGGCTTCTTCGACATGTTCGTGTTCGGCCTGGCCTGCGTCCTGGTGTTCCCGAAGGTGGTCTTTCCGTTTGCCAGCGAGGCAGACGGCATCTTCTACGCCTTTCTGGTCTTCGCCCTGGGTTACATCGCGCAACCGCTGGGTTCGCTGGTGTTCCTGCCCGTGCAAAAGCGCTACGGGCGCGCACTGAAGCTCACCGTGTCCATGCTGCTGCTGGGCTGCGCCACCGTCGGCATCGCCTTCATGCCGAGCTATGCCGAAATCGGCTGGGCTGCCATCGTGTGGTTGGTGGTGTTGCGTTTTGCCCAAGGCTTTGCCATCGGCGGCAGCTGGAACGGCCTGGCTTCGCTGCTGGCGCTGAAGGCCCCGCAGGGCAAGCGCGGCTGGTATGCCTCGCTGCCGCAAGTGGGTGCGCCGATCGGCTTCATCGTCGCCGCCGGCCTGTTTGCCTACATCTGGTCGAGCCTGCCGCATGCCGAGTTCTTCGCGTGGGGCTGGCGCTATCCGTTCTTCTGCGCGTTCGCGGTCAACCTGGTGGCGCTGTTCGCGCGCCTGCGCCTGGTGGTCAGCCCCGAGTACGCCAAGGAACTGGCGCAGCGCGAGCTAGAACCGGCCCCGATGGGTGAACTGATCCGCGAGCAAGGCAAGACCATCGTGCTGGGCACCTTCGCACCGCTGGCCAGCTACGCACTGTTCAACCTGGTGACCATCTTCGCCATCGCTTGGGCCTTGCTGTTCACGCAGCAATCGCTGACCAGCTTCCTGCTGGTGCAGATCATCGGCGCACTCGTGGCCATCCCGTGCATGCTCATCTCCGGCACGCTTGCCGACCGCATCGGCCGCCGCGTGACGCTTGGCATATTTGCCGCCCTCATCGCGGTCTACAGCGGCTGGACCGCCGTGATGCTGAAGGGTGACACGATGTCCAGCTACGTGTTCATCATCGTCGGCTTCGCCCTGCTTGGCTTCTCGCACGCCCAATCGGCCGGCGCCGTGACCTCCAGCTTCAAGAGCGTCTTCCGCTATTCGGGCGCACGCATCAGCTCGGACCTGAGCTGGCTGGTCGGCGCGGGATTCGCGCCGCTGGTGGCCTTGTGCCTGGCACTGTACCTGGGTTCGGACTACGTTGGCCTGTACCTGCTCTCGGGCGCGTTGTGCACGCTAATCGCCTTGTGGGTCAGCCGCAAGATGGGTGGCCTGCCCAACAGCTGATTGATTGCCATTGCGGCGATCAAGCAATCCACACGGGCCGGGTTGGACATCCAATCCGGCCCGTTTTGCTTTGACGGGTCAGGACAACATCTTGCGGTGCGCCTGAATGGACATCAGCACCCCGAACCCCACCAGCAGCGTCACTGCCGAAGTGCCGCCATAACTGACCAGCGGCAAGGGCACGCCCACGACCGGCAGGATGCCGGTGATCATGCCGCCATTGACCATCACGTAGACAAAGAAACTCATGCCGATGGCACCGGCCAGCAGTCGCGAATAGGTGTCGCGCGCCTCCATGGCAATCCACAGGCAGCGGCCGATGATGAAGGCGTACAACGCCAGCAGCAGCAACACGCCGATCAGGCCGAACTCCTCGCCGAACACGGCAAAAACGAAGTCCGTGGTGTGCTCCGGCAGGAATTGCAGACGCGACTGCGTGCTGTGCTGAAACCCCTTGCCCAGAATGCCGCCCGAGCCGACAGCGATCTTGGACTGGATGATGTGCCAACCCGCCCCCAGCGGATCCGATGCCGGGTTGAGGAAGGTCAGGATGCGTTCGCGCTGGTAGCCGTGCAGGAAATGCCAACCGACCGGTGCAGCGGCGGCAATCAGGCCACCGATCACGCCCATGCGCCACCAACGCATGCCCGCAAGAAACAGGGCAAAGGCTCCGGCCGCTGCCACCAGGATGGCGGTGCCCAGATCCGGCTGTTTGGCTATCAGCAACGCGGGCACGGCAATCAGCACACCGACCATGAGGATGTCTTTCCACGAAGGCGGCAACGGGCGGGCGTGCAGATACCAGGCCACCATCATCGGCATGGTCAACTTCAGCAATTCCGAAGGCTGAAAGCGCACCACGCCAAGATCCAGCCAGCGTGTCGCACCGTGTCCCTCGCCCAGGATTGCCACGATGACCAGCAAGCCCATGCTGAAGGCGTACAACCACGGCGTCCAGGCTCGCAGGGTCGCCGGCGGAATATGCGATACCACGACCATCAGGATCAGCCCCAGCACGAAGCGCATGACCTGCCCCGTCACCAACGAGGTGGTTCCATTTCCCGCGCTGTACAACGTGGCCAGCCCCACCAGCATCAGGATCACCAGAGCCACCAGCAGTGGCATGTCCAGCCGCGGACGCCGTCGCATGCGTGACACCAGACGCCACGTGCGCGCACTCATGCCCTGCATCAGGCTCATGGGGCCACCTCACGCGCGGTGCTTGCGGCCGATGCCGGCGCCGGATGCTCCTTGAGCCAGGCGTCGAGCACGGCCCGCGCCACCGGAGCCGCCGTACTGCCGCCCCATGCGCCGTGATCGACCACCACGGCCACCGCGATTTTTGGTGATTTTGCCGGCGTGAAACAAATGAACAAGGCGTGGTGCAGTTTGGCCAATTCGTTCAAGCTGTCATGCGAGGTGTACGCCTTGGTCGTGCGCGAATAGCGTTCGGCGGTGCCCGTCTTGCCGGCAATCAGGTACGGAAATCCATCGCCCAGGCCCCGTGCGGTGACGCCGGGCGGCCCGTAGACCACTTGCAGCATGCCTTGCAGAACCGTCTTCCAATCGCTGATGTTGTGCACGATATCCTTGCCAGGTTTGGCTGGCGGCAACTTTTTTTCCGCCCCGTCGACACCTTGCTGCGTGGCCAGCAACAGGTGCGGCCGATGCGGCACGCCGCGGTCGGCCAGCGTCGCCACCGCATGCGCCAGCTGCAACGGCGTGACCACCCAGTAGCCCTGACCTATGCCGGCAATGACCGTCTCGCCCACATACCACGGCTGATGGCGATGGGCGCGCTTCCACTTCTCGGAAGGCAATACGCCGGAGCTTTCACCGTCCAGGTCGATGCCCGTGGGTTTGCCAAAACCGAACTGCGACATCCATGCATCCAGCCTGTCGATGCCCATGTCATAGGCCAGCTTGTAGAAATAGGTATTCACCGATTTGGCGATCGCCTGCACCAGATCGACACGCCCCGCACCATAGCGCTGATCGTCACGAAATCCGCGCGAATACCCGGGAATGTGATACACGCCCGTGGAATCCACCGTATCCTGTGGCGTACGCAATCCCAGCTCCAGACCACCCAATCCAAGAAACGGCTTGACCGTGGACCCCGGTGGATATCCGCCACGCAAGGCGCGATGCATCAGCGGCTTGGCCGGATCATCCAGCAGCGCCGAATAATCGGCCTGACTGATGCCATTGACAAACAGATTGGGATCGAAACTCGGCTCGCTGACCATGGCCAGCACCTGCCCATTGCGCGGATCGATGGCAACCACCGCGCCGGCCCGGCCTGCCAATGCCTTCTCCGCCGCCTTCTGCAAATGTGCATCCAACGTCAGATACAGACTTTTGCCGGGCGTTGGTGGATGCGTGCTCAACACCCTGACCACGCGCTGGTCGGCATTGACCTCGTCCACCTCGAAGCCCGGCTCGCCATGCAGCAGGCTTTCGTAATAGCGCTCGATGCCGCTCTTTCCGTAGTAGTTGGTTCCCTCGTACTGCTGCGCGTCCACGTGCTTGAGATCCGCCGCGCTGATCCGCCCGACATGCCCCACTACATGGGCAAACGCGGCACCCAAAGGGTAGTAACGCTTGAGATAGGGCACCACGTCCACCCCCGGGAACTGCCAGCTGTCAACGGCAAAGCGATCGATCTCGTCCTCGGTGAGCTGCATCTTCAGCGGCACCTTCTGGAACGGTCGATGCTGCTTCAGCTCGCGCCGGAAGTCGGCCAGTTCCTCCTTGCTCAACGGCACGATGCGGGTCAGGCGATCGAGCATCGCGGGCATGTTCTTGACCCGATCGGGAATCACGTCCAGCCGGAATGCCGGCACATTGTCCGCCAGCAACACGCCGTGACGGTCATAGATCATCCCCCGCGGCGGCGGCAGCACGCGCACATGCACGCGATTTTGCCGTGATCGTGCGGCGAATTCGTCGTGATGCAATACCTGCAACCAGAAAAATCGTCCAGCCAGTACCAGCAGACAGACCAGGATCAGGGCAAAGCCCGTGATCGCCCGACGTCGGAACCGCGCCGACTCCGCATGCGGATTCTTTACCGGTTGACGCTGCCTCTTCATGCCTCACGCACACGCAACCGCGCATGCAAGCCGTCCAGCAGCAGAAACACGAAGGGCCAGAAAATCGCACCGATCAGCGGTGCCACCCAGAATGTCGCCGGCGGCATGGATTGCCCGGCAAAAAGGCCAATGATCAGCTGCAACACACGATTGTTCAAAAGTATTGCCAGCATTGCCAGCGCCTGCTGCCACATGGGGAAAAAACGCAGGCGCGCACGAAAGCGCATCACCAGAAACACCACCACGGCCAGGCGCAAGGCCTGATCACCCAGCAATACGCCATTGAGAAGATCCGCCGCCAAGCCGATCACGAAAGCCAATCCCAGATTGACCCGCCCCGGTGCCTCAAGCGCCCAATACACCAACACCAGTGCCGGCCAATACGGCTTGAACGGCTCGATCACCGCGGGCAGTGGCAGCACCAGCAGAAACAGGGACAACACGAGGCTGCCCACAAACAGCCACTGCATGGCACGCCGGCGGTTCATCGCCCACCTCGTGACTTGCGTGTCTTGTTGACGGGAGCCAATGCCCCCGGTGGCCCCACAGAGACGGCCGGTGCCGGCGGGCCAACCGGAGGCGCAAGGTCACGCAGCAACAGGACATTGCTGCTGCGACGCAGGTGTGCCGCGGGTCGCGCCACGGCCTCGAAGAACATGCCCGAAGGATCCGGCTTGACCGACGTGATCGTGCCAACCGGAAAACCCGGCGGATAGCGTCCACCGAGACCCGACGACAGCAAGTGGTCGCCGACCCGCACATCCGCAGACACCGGGATATTGGGCAGCAGCAAGCGGTCTCCCTCGCGCGAGCCATGGGCCACGGTGCGCACGCCGGTCCTCTCGATTACCACCGGCACGGCCGAATCCGGATCCGTGACCAGCATCGCCACACAGCTGTTCGGCAACACCTCGATCACTTGGCCCATGATGCCATTGGCATCGATGACAACCTGTCCGATGGTGACGCCCTGATGCGTCCCCGCATTGAGCATGATGCGCCGGTGCCACGTTCCCAGATCCACGTCGATCAAGCGCGCCAACTGCACCTTCATGTGCAGGGAGTGTTGCGTTTCGAGCAGCTGTTTGAGCTTGTGGTTCTGCTTGGCGACTGCGGCCATGCGGTTGAGCCGCGCATTTGCCAGCAAGAGGTCCTGGCGCAATTGCCGGTTTTCATCCGTCAACTGCATGCGGCTGGAGAATGCCACGCGCAGGGCATCAAAAGCCTCGGAAGGCAATCCGGCCAGACGGTACACCGGCTGGATGATGAACGATGCCCCGTAACGCGCCTTGGCCAGCCAGTGGCCATGGTAATCGAACACCATCAGCACACACGCCAGCGCAAGATACACGATCAGACGCAAGGTTCCGGCCACCGAGGCCGAAAACAGCGTTGCATTGCCATCGCGTGTCAGCGCCATGTCAGTCCTGCCAAACCATCGGGCCGCCGACACCGCCCAAAGTCAGTCACGCATGTTGCGCGACAGCCGCAGGATGTGTCGACACGTCACCGGAGTCCCATCACTCCCCGGCGAAAAAGTCGCTGCCGTGCTGGTCAATCAATTCCAGTGCCTTGCCGCCGCCTCGCGCCACGCAGGTCAGCGGATCATCCGCCACCTGCACGTGCAAGCCGGTTTCTTCGGACACCAGGCGATCGATATCGCGCAACAAGGCTCCACCACCGGTCAACACGATACCGCGCTCGGCCACATCCGAGCACAATTCCGGCGGTGTCTGCTCCAATGCCGCCTTCACCGCCGCAGTGATGCCGGACAGCGGCTCGTGCAGCGCTTCAAGCACTTCGTTCGAATTGATGGTGAACATGCGCGGCACGCCTTCGGCAAGATTGCGTCCGGAGATTTCGATCTCCTTGACTTCGCTCTGCGGGTAAGCACAGCCAATCTCGAGCTTGATGCGCTCGGCGGTCGAGTCGCCAATCAAGGTGCCATGGTTGCGACGCACGTAATTGATGATGGCCTCGTCGAAACGATCGCCACCGATGCGCACCGACTGCGAATACACGATGCCGTTAAGCGAAATCACCGCCACTTCAGACGTGCCGCCACCGATGTCCAGCACCATGGCGCCACGCGCTTCGTGGATCGGGATGCCTGCACCAATGGCCGCCGCCATCGGCTCCTCGATCAGGAACACGTCGCGGGCACCGGCCCCTTCGGCTGATTCCTTGATCGCGCGTCGCTCGACTTGGGTGGAGCCACAGGGCACGCACACCAACACGCGGGGGCTGGGTCGCAAGAAGCGCGATTTGTGCACCTGCTTGATGAAATACTGCAGCATCGCCTCGGTCATGGTAAAGTCGGCGATGACGCCGTCCTTCATCGGACGAATCGTGGCAATGTTGCCGGGCGTGCGACCCAGCATGCGCTTGGCTTCTCCGCCTACTGCCGCCACCGATCGCGGACCACCCGGACCTCGCTCCTGTCGAATCGCCACGACGGAAGGTTCATTGAGAATGATCCCCTGGCCACGCACGTAGATCAGCGTGTTGGCGGTACCCAGATCGATGGAGACATCGTTGGAAAACAGTCCTCGGAATTGTTTGAACATGATGTCGGATACCACCGTTGCGCGAGAGCCAAAAGTAGCGCGTCAGTCTAGTGACACGATCGCGACCACGCAAGCCGGACAACGTTAAAAAAGCCTTGCGGTGCATGGCTTTGGCGACCTCGTCACGCTTGCCGGTCCGGGCGTCACCCTCGCACGGCAATGCCGTGTGCATTACCATGGCCGGGTTTGCCGCCATGCGCGCAGCGCGTCTGGCCGATGTCATCCGACCCACTGCAAGGGAGAACCCAACGCATGTCTGCCCTGATCTGCGGATCGCTGGCCTATGACACCATCATGGTGTTTCCGGACCAATTCAAGAACCATATCCTTCCCGACAAGGTGCACATTCTCAACGTGTCGTTTCTGGTTCCCCAGATGCGTCGCGAGTTCGGTGGCTGCGCCGGCAATATTGCGTACAACCTCAAGTTGCTGGGTGACAACCCGGTTCCGATGGCCACCGTCGGGCAGGATTTCGGCCCCTACCACGAATGGTTCGCGAAGCATGGCATCTGCATGGACCATATTCGCGAATTACCGGATTGCTTCACGGCCCAGGCATTCATGACCACGGACCTGGACAACAACCAGATCACGGCATTTCACCCCGGCGCCATGATGCGCAGTCACGAAAACCACGTCCGCGACGTCAAGCACGTCACGTTCGGCATCGTTGCCCCCGACGGGCGTGATGCCATGCTGCAAAACGCCGCGGAGTTTGCCGAACTCGGCATTCCCTTCATCTTCGATCCGGGCCAAGCCATGCCCTTGTTTGATGGCGAGGCCTTCCGTCACTTCATCGAACAAGCCGATTACGTCGTCGTCAACGACTACGAATCCAACTTGCTGCAACAACGCACCGGCTGGGATGCCACAATCATCGCCGGCAAGGTCAAGGCCTACATCACCACGCAAGGCCCGCACGGATCGACCATTCACACGCGTGAGGAAACTCACCACATTCCGCCCGCCAGAGAGGCCAAGGTCGTCGACCCGACGGGCTGCGGCGACGCCTATCGAGCAGGACTGATCCATGGCTTGATGAAGGGCTGGGATCTGCCAACCTGCGGCCGCATGGCATCATTGATGGGCGCCCTCAAAGTCGCCTATCCGGGCACCCAGAATCAACATTTCACCTACGCCGACTTTGCCAACCAGTTCAAGGAACAATACGGTTACGCCCTGCCAGACGCCGCCTGATCCTGACTGACTACCACTCACCAAACCCTCACCGCTTCTTTGCAGGGCATGCGCAAGCATGGTAACGCGCAAAAAACGAAGCCCCGCAGCAAGAGCCGCGGGGCTTCGGGAAGGATTCTGGCGGTGACCTACTCTCGCGTGGGCCAGTGCCACACGACCATCGGCGCGGTTGCGTTTCACTTCCGAGTTCGGGATGGAATCGGGTGGGGCGAGCCGGGGTTTTCGTGAGATGCCGGCGGCATCTCTCGCCGGCGAGCGTCCGGCCACGGATGGCCCGGCCGGCAATGCGTCCCAGGGAGGGTTGCTGGCTTCGGTAATCCGATGGACAAAAAAGCCCTGTCGCGTTAACGACAGGGCTTTTGGAAAAGATCCCTAGCAGTGACCTACTCTCGCATGGGCTAGTGCCACACTACCATCGGCGCGGTTGCGTTTCACTTCCGAGTTCGGGATGGAATCGGGTGGTGCCACAACGCTATGACCGCTAGGGAAGGGGTGCGGATCGCGCAGATTGCGCGGTTCCGGCATACACAACAAACGAGTTGACAAGCGCCTCGGAGATACCGGGATGCATGTTGAGACATGAAACGTCTTCGGGTTATATGGCCAAGCCACACGGGTCATTAGTACGCGTAAGCTCAATGCATTGCTGCACTTCCACATCGCGCCTATCAACCAGGTAGTCTACCTGGGCCCTTCAGGAGCCTTGAAGGCTCGGGAAATCTCATCTTGGGACGGGCTTCCCGCTTAGATGCTTTCAGCGGTTATCCCTTCCGTACATAGCTACCCGGCAATGCCACTGGCGTGACAACCGGAACACCAGGGGTACGTCCACTCCGGTCCTCTCGTACTAGGAGCAGCCTCCCTCAAATTTCCAACGCCCATGGCAGATAGGGACCGAACTGTCTCACGACGTTCTGAACCCAGCTCGCGTACCACTTTAAATGGCGAACAGCCATACCCTTGGGACCGGCTTCAGCCCCAGGATGTGATGAGCCGACATC
>DASVGO010000058.1:0-18469 GCA_036379495.1 Rhodanobacteraceae bacterium
CTTGATGTAATCGACTGCCTGCTGGACGGTGGTGATCTTTTCCGCATCCTCGTCGGGAATCTCGGTCTCGAACTCTTCTTCCAGAGCCATGACCAGTTCGACGGTGTCCAGCGAATCGGCGCCCAGATCATCCACGAACGAGGCGGTGTTGGTGACCTCCTCTTCCTTGACGCCCAGCTGCTCGACGACGATCTTCTTGACGCGTTCTTCGATGGTACTCATAAGTTCTCAAACCTCCCGAGGGACAAAGCGGGCGCATTGTAGTGGCAAACCGAACCACTAGCCAGCAACCAACTGAAATGGATCAACCCGTCCCGGTTGGGCCAGGTCACGCAAAGGAATGGTGATTGTCTCGCAAAAGACGGCCGCTGGCGACTGTCATTCGCACGTCATTATGCCATTGACGGAAGCCTGTCGCACTTTCCGTCGTCACGATCGTCTCACGGCATGTACATGCCACCATTGACGTGCAAGGTCTCGCCGGTGATGTAGGCCGCCGCCGGCGAGGCCAGGAAGGCCACGGCTTGGGCGATGTCCGCCGGCTCGCCCAGGCGACCCAAGGCGATCTGGCCTTCCAGCGACTGGCGCTGATCGTCGGCCAGCGCGCGCGTCATGTCGGTATCGATGAAACCCGGCGCCACCACGTTGACGGTGATGCCGCGCGAACCGATCTCGCGCGCCAGCGATTTGGAGAACGCGATGATGCCGGCCTTGGCCGCCGCGTAGTTGGCCTGGCCCGGATTGCCGGTCACGCCGACCACCGAGGCAATCGAGATGATGCGGCCCTTGCGCGCCTTCATCATGCCGCGCATGACCGCCTTGGACAGGCGATACACCGAGGTGAGGTTGGTATCCATGATGGCCTGCCAATCCTCGTCCTTCATGCGCATCAAGAGCTGATCGCGGGTGATGCCGGCATTGTTGACCAGGATCGACACGGCGCCGAACTGCTTGCCGATGTCATCGACCAAGGTGGTGACATTGTCAGCATCAGTGACATTGAGCACGCGGCCGTGCCCACCGTACCCAGCCAGACGCGTGCCGATGGCGCCGGCACCGGCTTCGCTGGTGGCCGTGCCAATGACCGTGGCGCCAGCGGCCGCCAGTGCATCGGCAATCGCCGCACCGATACCGCGACTGGCGCCAGTGACCAGCGCGATTTCGCCTTCGAGTGTCTTGCTCATCCTGAAATTTCCGTGTCTGTCGTGAAGATTCAAGACCATGCTTCGAGCGCGCCGGCCAAGCCGTCTGGCTCGCCGATGGCGCGCCCGTCGAGTGCACGATCGATGCGTTTGGCCAGGCCCGTCAACACCTTGCCCGGACCGCACTCGGCCAGTTGCGTGACACCGGCCGCCGCCAGCGTCTGCACGCATTGCGTCCAACGCACCGGCATGAACAACTGCTGCTTGAGCGCCGCACGGATATCGTCCAGATGGTCGTGCGCGATGGCATCGACATTCTGCACCACCGGCAACATCGGTTGCTGCCAGTCAATGGACTGCATGCGCTCGGCCAACTGATCGGCGGCCTCACGCATCAACAGGGTGTGCGACGGCACCGACACGGCCAGCTTGACGGTCTTCTTGACACCCAGGCTGGCCAGCTTTTCCAGCGCACGATCGACCGCCGCCGTGTTGCCGGCAATGACCACCTGCCCCGGCGAGTTGTAGTTGGCTGGCGCCACGACCTCGTCGCCGGCCACCTCGCGGCAGACGTCGGCGATCACGGCATCATCACCACCCAGCACCGCGGCCATGGCGCCCACGCCAGCCGGCACCGCCGCCTGCATCAGACGTCCGCGTTCGGCCACCAGCGCCGCACCGTCATGCAACGACAAGGCCCCGGCGCACACCAGCGCCGAATACTCGCCCAAGCTGTGGCCCGCCAGCCGCGCCGGCATGGGGCCTCCCTGCGATTGCCATACGCGCCACACCGCGACGCTTGCGGCGAGCAAGGCCGGCTGCGTGTTTTGCGTGCTGTTGAGCACTTCGGACGGGCCGGCGCTGGCCATTTGCCACAGGTCGACGCCAGCGCCTGCCGAGGCTTCGGCAAAGGTTTCCGCGACGATCGAATGCCGCGCCGCCAATTCGCTCAACATGCCGACCGCTTGCGAGCCCTGGCCGGGGAAAACGAACGCCAAGGAGGCTTGGGATGATGTATTCATGCGTATGGTCTGGTTCTACCGGAAAACAAAAACATCCGGCGACCATCACGGCCACCGGCACGACGTCACGTCGGCTCGACCGACATGACGCGGCAACTCATCGTCAATACGTCAGCAGCGCCGAGGCCCAGGTGAAGCCGCCACCGAAGGCTTCCAGCAGCAGGTTCTGGCCACGTTTGACCTGGCCGGAGCTGATCGCGGCATCCAGTGCCAACGGCACCGAACCCGACGAAGTATTGGCGTGTTTGTCGACGGTGACGATGACGCGATCCATGGACAATCCCACGCGCTTGGCGGTGGCCTCGATGATGCGCAGGTTGGCCTGATGCGGGATCAGCCAGTCGACATCGGATTCCTGCTTGCCGGCCGCGGCCAAGGTTTCGCCGACCAGCGCGTCGAACGTCTTGACCGCGATCTTGAACACCTCGCGGCCCTTCATGCGGATGCGCACGCCGTGATTGGGCTCATCGCTGAAACCGACGGACACGCCGACCGGGTTGTACAGCAGTTCCTTGTAGCCGCCATCGGCATGCATGCAGGTCGCCAGGATGCCCGGCTCGTCGGAAGCCTCCAGCACCACCGCGCCGGCGCCATCGCCGAACAGCACGCAGGTTTCGCGCTCGCTCCAGTCGACCATGCGCGTCAAGGTTTCGGCACCGATCACCAGCGCCTTTTTCGCCTGCCCCGAACGGATCATGGCATTGGCCACGCCCAAGGCGTAGACGAAACCCGAACAGGCCGCGTTGACGTCGAATGCGGCGCAACCGTTGGCACCCAGCCGATGCTGGACCAGACACGCCGTGGACGGAAACACGATGTCGGGCGTGGTCGTGCCCAGCACGATCAGATCCAGTTCCGAGGCCTTGACGCCGGCACGTGCCAGCGCCTGTTCGGCGGCGCGGAAGGCCAGATCGCCGGTGGTTTCGCCCTCGGCGGCCACATGGCGTTGGTGAATGCCGGTGCGCGTGCGAATCCACTCGTCGCTGGTGTCGACAATTTTTTCCAGGTCGGCATTGGTCACCACGCGTTCGGGCAACGCGCTGCCAGTGGCGATGATACGTGCGTAAGTCAGAGTCGTTCCCCTTTCAGGACGGATCGATGAGGTCAAGGTGGCGCAAGCCCGAGACTTTACACCACCCGTCCAGGCAAGGCAGCCTGCCATTTGCGGAACCGTAGGTTGGGGTGAGCGCAGCGAACCCCAACATCACCATGGCCCTGTCGCCACAAGGACGGCGCGGGCCATGTTGGGGTTCCTGCGTCACCCCAACCTGCGCGGCTGTTCGCAAAAGCGCAGAAAGTAGGTTGGGGTGAGCAAAGCGAAGCCCAACGCCATCATGGCCCTGTCGCCACAAGGACGGCGCGGGCCATGTTGGGGTTCCTTCGTCACCCCAACCTACGCGGCGGCGCGGCGCTCAGGCAAGCTTGTCGGCCGCTGCGACAATGTCGTCCTCGCCCGGCAACACCAGCAGCGCGGCACCGGCCAGTGGTGTGTACGTATCGGCACCGACCACGCGCTCAAGCGGCGTGGCCCCGAGCCCGGCCTCGACGATGGCAGTGATGACGCCTTCGCCCACACCGGCGCTGCGCCGTCCCTCGTCGACCACGAGAATGCGTTTGGCATCACGCGCCTGTGCCTGAATGAACGCCTCGTTGAGCGGCACCAGCCAGCGCAGGTCGACCACGCGCACCTTCCAGCCATGTGCTTGCGTGATGCGTCGCGCGGCACGCAGACTCATCTGCACGCCATTGCCGAAGGTGAAAATCACCAGGTCATTGGCGTCCGCCTCGTAAACGCGACCTTCGCCCAGCGGCATGGCCTGATCGGGCGCGGGATAGGCAAACTGCCACTGGCCGTCGCCGGCCTCGTACAAATCCTTGATCATGTACAAGGCGATCGGCTCGAGGAACGCGCACACGCGGCCATCGACCTTGGCAAGGGCCGTCAGCGTGCGCAACATCATCGCCGCATCATCACCGCGTGACGGGCAACCGGCGACGAGCCCCGGAATGTCGCGCAACGCGGCAATGGAGTTGTCGTTGTGAAAATGTCCGCCAAAGCCGCGCTGGTACCCGAGCGAGGCGATGCGCACCACCATCGGATTACGGTACTGGTCGTTGGAGAAAAATTGCAGGCTGGCCGCCTCGCCGCGAATCTGATCGCAGGCATTGTGGAAATAGGCCAGATACTGGATTTCCGGCAACGGCAGAAAACCCATGTTGGCGTAGCCCTGGGCCAGGCCGAGAATGGTGGTCTCGTCGAGCAGCGTATTGAACACACGAGCGCCGCGGAAGGTTTTGTACAGGCCCTTGGTGACCGTGTACACGCCGCCCTTTTGGGCCACGTCCTCGCCGAACACCAACGTCTCCGGGTACTTGCCCATCAGGTCGTGCAGGGCCTGCCCGATCTGGATGGCCAGATGCCGCGGCGGCTGATTTTCCGGCAACTTGTCCTCGCTGCCGAATACCTTGATGCGCTGTTCCGGCGAGGCCACACGCTCGGCCTCGGCCTTGACCGCCGCCGGGCTGTACGGCGCCAGCGGCGCCATCACGTCGGCGAGCCGCGTCAACTTGGGCCGCTGGTCGGCCACCTCGGCCGCCGCAAAGCAACGCTTGCGCACGGCCTCGTACAGATCGATCAAGGCATCTTTCGAATACACGCCGGCAGCCAGCGCAATGGCCGCCGAACGCAGCAGCGGATCGGTCGCTTCCAGCGCCACCAACTCTTCGATCGAACGCCATTCGATTTCGAAATCGGTACCGGCATGCCCCATGAGGCGCGCGGTATTGAGATGCAGAAAAGTCGGTCGCCGCGTCGTGCGGCAATGCTCCACTGCCCGCGTGACGCCGGCGTAGCCATCAGCCAGGTCCAGACCATCGGCGTAGAAGTAATCCAGCGAACTGCGTCCGCGGAAATTGCTGGCCACCCAGCCACGTGGTGTTTTCACCGAGATGCCGATGCCGTTGTCCTCGCACACGAACAGCACCGGCGCCGGCAGCCCCTGATACGCGGTCCACGCGGCAGCATTGAAGGCGGTCTGCGCGGTGGCGTGGTTGGACGAGGCGTCGCCAAAACTGCACACCACGATCGAATCGCCGGGAATCGGCAGCTTGTGGCCCGTACGCCGGGCCTGCTCGATGGCCACCGCCGTGCCGAACGCCTTGGGCAGATGCGAGGCGATGGTCGAGGTTTGCGGCAACACCCACAACGGCTTGCTGCCCCACACCTTGTGTCGCCCGCCGGAAGCATGATCCTCGCTGCTGGCGGCAAAACTGAGCGCCGCATCCATCACCGGATCGATGCCCGGCAACTGACGCGAACGTTCGGCCATGAAGGCACCACTGCGGTAATGCAAAAACGCCGGATCGGTATGCCGGGTCAGCCGCGCCACCATCGCGTTGCCTTCGTGGCCGCTCGAACCGATCGAATAGAACACCTTGTTGGTCAGGCGCAGCACGCGCGCCATCAAGTCCAGCTGGCGGCTGATCAATTGCGACTCGAACAGCTCGCGGAATCCATGCACGTCCAGCGCACTGCCCGGCACCACCGGGTCGCCCGCATAGTCGACGCGTTGCACTTCGCCCTGCCAGGCGCGCACGTACTCGGTGAAGTTTTCGTCGACGATTTCGGCGCGATTGAAGCCCTTGTGACGAGCCGCGATGGGTGTTGTTGTGGACATGACGGTCTATGCAGTTAAATAAAAAAGTTATGTATCAATTTGTTGCATGAAACACTTCAAGTCATGCGGAAAAACGTTCGGGCGCGCCATTCCGCACATGTCTGACCCCACACATCCACCACCATGTCGTCGTGTGGCGGCGGCAAGCGGCTGGTGCCAAGGTTTCGCGAGCCCAATCGTCGCGCCACGTTCTGCGATGCCAGGTTGTCCGGATCGATACTGTGGATCACCTTGTCCCAGCCCAGCACATCGAAGACGTAATCCATGGCGGCGCTGGCGCCTTCGGTTGCATAGCCCTTGCCCCACGCGTCCCGACACAAGCTCCAGCCCACTTCAGTACCCGGCCAACCCTCGGGGTGCCATGGTCCAAGCCGACCGATCCAGTTCCCGCTGGCTTTTTCGATTACCGAGAACATGCCGAAACCCTGAATGGCCCAGGCGCCTGCCATGGTCAGAAAGCCGCGCCACGCCACCGGACGCGACTGCGCACCGCCAAGGAATCGTGCGGTTTGCGTATCGGCCATCTGCGCCGCCCAGGCATCAAAGTCCTCGGCCCGTGGCGGGCGCAGGACTAGTCGCTCGGTTTCCATGTAAATATCTTGGCAAGTCATGCCGTGTGTCTGTCCGCAAGGGTGGCTGGCCATCATCCTGCGATACAGCGGATGAGGCCAGATCGACCTTGTCAAGGCCGATCCTGTTGTTCGCACCATGCCTAGAACGCATTGACCCCGGTCAGCTCGCGCCCCACCACCAGCTGATGCACGGTTTCAGTGCCTTCGTAGGTCACCACCGATTCCAGATTCAAGGCATGCCGGATCGCGCAATGCTCGACGGTGATGCCGGCGCCACCAAGGATGTCGCGGCACTCGCGCGCGATGTCCAGCGCCATGCGCACGTTGTTCCATTTGGCCAACGACACATGCGTTGGCGCCAGCGTGCCGGCGTCCTTCTTGCGCCCCAGCTCCAGCGACAGCAACTGCGCCAGCGTGATGCGCCGCGCCATGTCCGCCAGCTTCAGCTGGATCGCCTGATTGGATGCCAGCGAGCGGCCGAACAACATGCGCTCGGCGGTGTAATCAAGCACTTCCTTCAAGCACGCCTGGGCCGCGCCAATTGGGCCCCAGGTGATGCCGTAGCGCGCCTGAGTCAGACAGCCCAGCGGCCCCTTGAGACCCTTCACATTGGGCAACATGGCGGACGCCGGCACGCGCACGCCATCAAGGAACAGGCCGGAGGTGACCGATGCGCGCAGACTCATCTTTTTGTGGATTTCCTGCGCGGCAAAACCCTTGCTGTCGGTCGGCACAAGGAAGCCGCGAATGCCATCGTCGGTCTGCGCCCAGATCACCGCCACGTGCGCGAGATTGCCGTTGGTGATCCACATCTTGGCGCCATCGATGACCCAGTCGTCACCGTCGCGGCGGGCGTGCGTCTTCATGTTGGACGGATCGGAGCCACCGTGCGGCTCGGTCAAGCCGAAGCAACCGATGATCTCGCCGGCCGCCATCTTCGGCAGATACTGCTGCTTCTGCTCCTCGCTGCCGTAGGCAAAGATCGGGTACATCACCAGCGAGCTTTGCACCGAGGCGAAACTGCGCATGCCCGAGTCGCCACGCTCCAGCTCCTGGCAGATCAGACCGTAAGCCACGCCACTCATGCCGGCGCCACCGTACTGGGCCGGCAAGGTAGCACCCAGCAAGCCCAAGCCCGCGATTTCCGGGACCAGCTCGATCGGGAAACGCGCCTGATCGAAGCACTCGCCGATGATCGGGAGCACCTTTTCATCGGTGAAACGCGCCACGGTGGCTTGCACCATGCGCTCTTCGTCGGTGAGCATCGCGTGAATGTCGTACAGGTCGAGCGGGTTGAGGCGCGGTGCGGGCATGGCGCTTATTCCTGATGAGCATGTGAATCGCCGATTGTAGCGCCACCAGCAGTGCGGTCACCACGTCGAGGTCATCATCCAGCCGAACAAACGCCACCACGGGCGCTGTCCGCTCATCCCCGGGAGATGACGGCTACGGAGCGTTGCTCACGCCATTGGGAACGTGGCCGGTGGCGACATGTTTGCGGGCGGATTCGACATTGACGGGTGAGTCGTCAAAGAAAATGTCGGCGCCGAAGGCTTCAAGGAACGGCCCCTTGTCACGCCCACCCAGGAACAGTGCCTCGTCGATGCGCACGCCCCAACTGCGCAGCGTGAGAATGACGCGCTTGTGCGCCGGCGCCGAGCGCGCGGTGACCAGGGCCGTACGGATCGGCGAGTCCTCGGCGGGGAATGCCGCCTGCAGGTGATGCAAGGCACTGAGGAAGCCACGAAACGGACCAACTGACAATGGTTCCTCGGCGTGCTGCGTCTCGTTGCGATGAAAGGCCTCCAGGCCCTGCTCGCGTGACACGCGCTCGCCCTCGTCGCCGAAGATGACCGCGTCACCATCGAAGGCAATGCGCAATTGCTCGCCCGAACGCGAGATCACCGTGGAAGGCAACACCGTGGCCGCAGCCACGCCGGCCGCCAAAGCGCGCGCCACGTCTTCGGCATTGGCCGACAGGAACAGATCGGCATCGAAGGGGGCGATGTAGTCGGACGTGGGCGCACCGCTGGTGAATGCCGCGCGACTGATGTCCAGGCCGTGATGCTGGATCGAGTTGAAGATGCGCAACCCGGTATCGCCCGAATTGCGCGACAGCAGGATCACTTCCACCGGCGGCACCTCGCCAGCCAGCTTGTTGAGCGCCAGCAGCTTGGTCACCAGCGGAAATGCGACGCCGGGAGCAAGCATGTCGTCTTCATGTGCGATCTGGTAACGGCGATAGGCGTCCAGACCTTCACGCTCGAACACGGCATGGCTGTCGCTCATGTCGAACAAGGCACGGGACGAAATGGCCACGACCAGACGCTCGTCCGTTGCCGATGTTGCACCGTGGATTTCAGAGCTTGTCATGGGCATTGCCGGGTGGAACCTGCGATCTCACAACACGAATTGTTCATCCAGAATGCGTTCTTCGAGATTGTGCTCCGGATCGAACAGCAATCGTGCACGATGCGCACCGGACTGACGCACGTCGACTGTCAACACATCGCGCACCTCGTGGAAATCGGCCGTGGTGCTGACCGGCCGGCGTTCGGGATCGAGCACCTTGAAACTGACCCTTGTGGCATGCGGCAGGATGGCACCACGCCAGCGCCGCGGGCGGAACGGACTGATCGGCGTCAGCGCCAGCACGTTGGCATCCAGCGGCAGAATCGGACCATGCGCGGACAGGTTGTAAGCGGTGGAACCGGCCGGCGTGGATACCAGCACGCCATCGCAAATCAGCGCATCAAGCTTGACCAGGCCATTCAGTGACACACCGATATGTGCCGCCTGATTGCTCTGCCGCAACAGCGACACCTCGTTGAAGGCCAGCGCTGTGTGCTCCTCACCCGACGCCGTCGTCACGTGCATTTCCAGCGGACGCAAGGTGGCCGGGTGCGCACGCGCAATGCGCGCCGGCAAATCATCCGGACTGTGCTGGTTCATCAAAAACCCGATGCGCCCCAGCTTCATGCCGTACACCGGCACGTCCAGATCCAGATGGTCGTGCAGCGTGCGCAACATGAATCCGTCGCCGCCAAGGGCCACGATGACGTCAGCCGTTTCGACGGGTATCGAATCGTAACGCTGCGTCAGCAGCTCGGCCGCTTCGCGGGCTGCCGGTGCCGGGCTGGCAACAATGGCCAAACGCATACGCATCTTCCGTGGTCAGGTACGTCGAGCATACCGCGACACGTCTGCAGCGCAAACGCACGCGGCCGAATATGGTCGGTGCGATATCGGTGCGGGCAAGGAGGTCCCTGCCCGCACCTTCACCATGTTGCTCAGCCAGCTTGCGCCAACTGTGCCAGACGTCGCACTGCGACCGAGGCGATCGGGTAATCAGCAGTCTGCGCCATGATGTCGGCCAGCACCGCGCGTGTATAGCGGGTGGTGGCATCATCACGATCCAACCAGGCCGTGACGGCATCGTCGGCCTTGTTCTGTGCCGACCATGCCAGCACCTTGACCGCCAGCGCACGATGCTGGTGATTGAGCTCGTCCAGCAGCGAGCCACGCGCCTGCGCATGCCAACGGCTTTCCACCGGAAGCGCCTCGATCTCGTTGCGCAGCCAGTCAAGATCCAGCGCCTCGGCCAGATTGAAGAACACGCTGGCCACATGCTCGATGGGCTGACCACTTTCGTGTGCCACTTCGGCCATGTCCAGCCCGGCCCGCAGTACCGGCACACGTGCCAGACGCTCGGCCAGATTGTCAGGAATGTCCAGACCCTGCCATTTCTCGACGCTGAGGCTGAAATCGGCTTGCCCGGTGGACGTCAGCACCTTCGGCAATGCCTGACGCAGGGCCGACACGGCCGGGCGATAACGCTCGACATTGGCAGCGATGTCCAGCGTGCCGTTCGGCCGATTGAGCAGCCAGCGCGTCATGTGGCGCAGCAGGTTCCAGATCTTCATCATGGCATCCAGCTGCGTGGCCTCTGCCACCTTGCCATCAAGTGCCTCGATGGCCGACCACAGCTCGCGCGCATCCAGGATTTCGCGTGCGGCGGTGAAGGCCTTGGCGATGGCACCTGGTCCTTGTCCGGTGTCCTCCTGCATGCGCAGCATGAAGGTTGCGCCCATGCGGTTGATCGTCGAGTTGGTGACCGCCGTGGCAATGATCTCGCGTTTCAGGCGATGGCGCTGCATGTGCTCGGCATACGCTTCGCGCAATGGCTCCGGGAAGTAGCGCTGCAGCTCGTGCGACAGGTATGGATCTTCCGGCACGTCCGATTCGAGCAGCTGCTGGAACAGCTGGATCTTGTCGTAGGACAGCAGCACGCACAATTCCGGACGGGTCAGGCCCAGGCCACGCGCCTTGCGCTCGGCGATCTCGGCATCGCTGGGCAGGGATTCGACCTGGCGATCGAGCTTGCCTTCGGCTTCCAGCGTGCGGATGAAGTGACCCATGGTGCCCAAGCGCTTGACCGTCATGTGCTCCATCAAGGTGATGGCCTGGTTCTGACGATAGTTGTCCCACAACACCAGCTTTTCGACCTCGTCGGTCATGGCTGCCAGCTGCTTGTTGCGCGCCTCGAACGTCAACTCGCCACGAGCGACCGCATCACCCAGCAGGATCTTGATGTTGACCTCGTGGTCGGAAGTATCCACACCGGCGGAGTTGTCGATGAAGTCAGTGTTGAGCAACACGCCGTTCATCGACGCTTCGATGCGGCCCTTCTGGGTGAAACCAAGATTGCCGCCTTCGCCCACGACCTTGCAACGCAACTCGTTGCCGTTCAAACGCAGGGCGTTGTTGGCTCGATCGCCGGCGTCTGCCTGGGTCTCGGTGGAGGCCTTGACGTAGGTGCCGATGCCACCATTCCAGAACAGGTCGACCGGGGCCTTGAGGATGGCATTCATCAGTTCCATCGGCGCCATGTGTTCGACATCCGAACGCAGCCCCAGTGCAGCACGCACCTGCGGCGATACCGGGATGGACTTGGCCGAGCGCGGATAGATGCCGCCGCCTTCGGAAACCAGCGAACGGTCATAGTCATCCCAGCTCGAACGCGGCAGGTCGAACATGCGCTGGCGCTCGACAAAGCTCTTCGCCGCATCCGGATTCGGGTCCAAGAAGATGTGGCGATGGTCGAACGCGGCCAGCAGCCGGATGTGTTCGGACAACAGCATGCCGTTGCCGAACACGTCGCCCGACATGTCGCCAATGCCGACGCAGGTGAAGTCCTCGGTCTGCGTGTCATGGCCGAACGAACGGAAATGCCGCTTGACCGATTCCCAGCCGCCCTTGGCGGTAATGCCCATGCCCTTGTGGTCGTAACCGTACGAACCACCCGAGGCGTAAGCGTCATCCAGCCAGAAATGATGGTCGGCGGAAATGCCGTTGGCGATGTCGGAGAATTTGGCCGTGCCCTTGTCGGCGGCCACCACCAGGTACGGGTCGTCGTCGTCGTGACGCACGACGTTTTCCGGCGGTACCAGCTTGCCATCGACCAGATTGTCGGTGATGTCGAGCAGGCCGTTGTTGAACATGCGATAGCAGGCCTTGCCCTCTTCCAGCCAGGCATCGCGGTCCACCGCCGGACTGGGCAGATGCTTGGGGAAGAAGCCACCCTTGGAACCGACCGGCACGATCACGGTGTTCTTCACCATCTGCGCCTTGACCAGGCCCAGCACCTCGGTGCGGAAATCTTCGCGGCGGTCGGACCAGCGCAAACCGCCACGGGCGACACGCCCGAAGCGCAGATGCACGCCTTCCACACGCGGCGAGTACACCCAGATTTCGCGGAACGGCACCGGCTTGGGCGCATCCGGCACTTGGTGCGAATTGAACTTGAAGCTGATGAAATCACGCTGCTTGCCATCGACCAACTGGAAATAGCTGGTGCGCGTGGTGGCATGGATGACATCCATGTAGCTCTTGATGATGCGTTCGTCATCCAGGCTGGCCACACCGTTGAGCAGCGTCTTGATCGCGTTCCAGTAGACGGTCAGCTGTTCCTGACGTGGTTTGGTCAGTGCGCTCACGGCCGTGTCGATGAAATCCGGGTGGGCTTCCAACATGGCCTTGGGCACCAGCACGTCCAGCTCACGACGCAACTGATTGCCGGCCTTCGCCTTCGCATCGGCCGGCATGCTCTCGCGCGCCGGGTCGAACTTGGCAAGAAACAATTCCATCAACAGATTGGCAATGGCCGGATAGCGGTTGAGCGTCTCCTCCATGTAACTCTGCGAGAAGGCGATGCCGATCTGCTGCAGGTACTTGCAATAACCACGCAACACCGCAACCTGACGCCAGTCGAGCAACGCACCCAGCACCAGGCGATTGAAGTTGTCGCTCTCCGCACGACCACGCCAGACATTCTCGAAGGCACGCTCGAAATGATTGCCGACTTCCTCGACATCGAACGTCAGCGTACCGATCGGTTGCACTTCCAGATCCTGGATCGATAGATGCGTGCCATCGACATCCATTTCGTGAACGCGTTCGGTGAGCACGCGCATGCCCAGGTCTTCAAGCTGTGGCAGCACGTCGGACAGCGCAATGTCGCCGCCGTGCCGATATACCTTGAAACGCAACTGATCGGGACGCCGGACAGGCCGGTACAGCGACATGCGTGCAGCGTCGTCGCTCTCCAGCGCTGCCAGCACCTTGACGTCGGCAATGGCCACCTCGGGCGAAACCTCTTCCATGTAACCGGTCGGCAATGCCTTGCCGTAACGATTGGCCAGCGTGCTGCCTTGGGCTTCGCCAAGATCGGCAATCAACCGATCACGCAGGTCGTCACGCCAGTCACGCACGGCATGCACCAAATTCCTTTCAAGCTCGTCCAGATCGTATTCCGCGTGCTCGCCAGGGCGTGTGCGTACGGTGACGTGCAAGCGTGCAAGAGCCGACTCGCCCATCAGCACGTTCGAGTCCACCTGCTCGCCATGCAGTGCTTCGCGCAAGGTGGTCTCAATGTGCCGGCGCACGGCCGTGCTGAAACGATCGCGTGGCACGAAGGCCAGACAGGAGAAAAAGCGATCGTACTTGTCGCGACGCACGAACAGGCGTGGACGTGCGCGCTCCTTGAGTTCGAGAATGCCGCTGGCCAGGTCGTAAAGTTCGTTCTCGCTGCTCTGGAACAGCTCGTCACGCGGCAGCGATTCCAGGATGTGGCGCAATGACTTGCCGGAATAGGAATCGGCGCGCAATCCGGAACGCTCCATCACCGCCTTGCACTTGCGTGCCAGCAACGGCACGTCCTGCGGGCGGCGGCTGTAGGCGCTGGAAGTGAACAAGCCAAGAAAGCGTTGCTCGTAAACCGGCTTGCCCTTGGCATCGAATTTCAGCACGCCGATGTAATCCATGTAGCCGGGACGATGAACATCCGAACGCGTGTTGGTCTTGGTCAGAATGATGGCATCCACGGAACCCGACTGCGGCAACTGATGCGCCGCCAGCGTACGCAGCGAGCGCGGTGCCACCGAACGTTCCGAACCACGCAGGATGCCAAGACCCGATCCTTCGACCGCGCGCAACACCTCATCGCCATCGACCGCGACCACTTCGTACTCGCGGTAACCCAGAAAACTGAAATGGTTGTCGGCCACCCAACGCAGGAATTCCTGTGCTTCGGTGATCTCTCCGGCACCGACCGGCAGACCGCGCTGCGGCAGCTCATCGACAATGCCAAGCATCCTGGTGCGCATGCTCGGCCAATCGTTCACGGCGGCGCGCACGTCGGCAAGAACGCCCAGCAATTCGCGCTGCAGCGCTTCACGGGCAGCGGCATCGCTGAGGCGATCGATCTCCAGATGCATCACCGACTCGGACCCTGCATCGGCCGCGTCCAGCCCGGTCAAATGACCGTGGCCGTCACGGCTGACCTGCAGTACCGGATGAATGACCACGTGGGCATTGAGGCGGCGCGCGGCAATCGCCATGCTCACCGAATCCACCAGGAACGGGCTGTCGTCGGTGACTACCTGAACCACGGTAACCATGCCATCCCAGCCATGTTCGGCTTCGTCGGGGTTGAATACGCGAACTTTCGCGGCCCCGGCATCACGTTGCTCCAGAAAGCCGAACAGATTGGCCAGCAAGGCCGCCCAGACCGGCTGATCGTGCAATTTGACGTCGCTTGGCGTCGCCCGCGCAAAAAAGTCCGAGACAAAATTTTGCGCCTCGGGAAGGCGCTTGGAAAATGACTTGCCTTGTTGGTGCAATGTTGCCAATGCTTCACCGACGCCGGCCGCGAAACGGCCTTCGTCAAACGCGCGTTCAAGAGCCATGACAGATCTTCTGCAGTGAGGGTGGGTGTAAAGACCGTAAGGATAACGCTGCCGACCATGCGAAACCAGCATAAGCATGCTTGAATCGCCCAGTTCATCAGGTGGTGTTGCCTTGCAGACAGCAACTCCAAGGCCGGCAATCCAGCCGACGGCGGAAACTCAAGCCCGCCCTTCCACGGGTACCCGCAACCCTGCCGGACTTGCCCACAAAATGATCGGAATGACAAGCGTTGACGCATGCCACATCCAATCCTAAACTGCGCAGTACAGTCCACAGCCAGACCATTGCAGTGCCTCATCGCCCCACCGCACGCCGGATCATTCCGGCTACCTTGCCGATCGCGCCCACCCGTTCGACGCGGCGTCACGGCGGCGGCCGCCCTGTGCCAGCTCAAGGACGAACGGCACAGGACAAATGAACCATTCTGCCGTAAGTGTTTCGCTGCATCTTTCCCCTCGCCACCAATCCCATTCCAGGGAAGTCGCCATGACCTCCGTTCGCACCCGTATCCCGACCCGTCACGCAGCCCCCGTCCTGACCATTGCTGCCGCAGTGGCCCTGCTTGCTGGCTGCAGCAGTCATGGCAAACAGTTCAGAATGCCGCCGTCGCCTGTGGGCGTGCAGGTCATCACCCCACAGCAGATTCCGCTGGTGCGCGATGCCACCGGTCGTCTGTCGGCCTTCCGCAGCGCCGACGTGCGCGCCCGTGTCGGCGGTGTATTGCTCAAGCGGACCTACGACGAAGGCACGCAGGTCAAGCAGGGCCAGGTGCTGTTCCAGATTGACCCAGCCCCCTTCAAGGCAACCTTGAATGCCGCGGAAGCATCGCTGGCACAGGCCCGCGCCACCTACACCAACGATCAGGTGACGGCCAACCGCGCACGCAAGCTGGCGCCTCTGGGTTACGTCTCGCAATCGGATCTGGACAATGCCGAAGCCGCCGAACGCAGTGCGGCCGCTTCCGTGCAGGCCGCCAAAGCCAACGTGGCCAGCGCGCGCATCAACTTGGGCTACGCCACGGTGCGCTCGCCAATTGCCGGCCGTGCCGGCAAGCAGCAAGTCACCGAGGGAGCACTGGTCGGCCAAGGCTCGACCACGCTGCTGACCACAGTGCGCCAGATCAACCCGATCTACGTCAACTTCTCGCTGCCGGTCAACGAGCTGCAGGAGTTGCGCGCGGCGCAAGCCGATGGCCAGGCCTCGCTCACCAGCACCGGCACGGCCACCGTCACGCTGCAGTTGCCTGACGGTTCGACCTACCCGCAACCCGGCACACTGGATTTTTCCGGCGAATCGGTCGACCCGGCCACCGGCGCCGTCACCCTGCGGGCACTGGTGCCCAACCCCAAACACGTGCTCCTGCCCGGCATGTACGCCGACCTCAAGATCCACATGGGCATGCTCAACCACGCCTACCTGATCCCGCAAAACGCATTGCTGCGTGACGCCAACAGCGCCTATGTGCTCACCGTCGGCCCGGGCAACAAGGTGGCGCGCCAGAACGTCACCACGGATGGCATGCGTGGTGCAGACTGGATCGTCACGCACGGCCTTGCCAACGGCGATCGCCTGATCGTGTCGGGCGTGGCCAAGGCCCGGGTCGGCACCGAGGTCAAGCCGACGGTTGAAACCGCGCCGGCGCAGGCCGCCACAGGTGCCACCCATGCGCCCGCCAAGCCGGCCGCCACCGCGCACGCCCAAGGCCCGGCCAAGCCGGCCGCCAAGCACTGAGGACCGACCATGCCCAAGTTTTTCATTGACAGGCCGGTCTTTGCCTGGGTCGTCGCGATCCTGATCGTGCTTGGCGGCATCATTTCCATCTTCAACCTGGGCGTGCAGTCGTATCCGACCATCGCGCCACCGCAGGTGGACATCACCGCACAATACCCGGGTGCCAGCGCCGAGACAGCCGAGAATGCCGTCACCCAGGTCATCGAGCAGAACCTGACCGGCATCGACCACTTGCTGTACTTCAGTTCATCATCCAGCTCCAGTGGCCGCGTCAGCATCAAGCTGACCTTTGCCGCCGGCACTGACCCCGACATCGCCCAAGTACAGGTGCAGAACCAGGTCGCACTGGCCACGCCGCGCCTGCCTTCCGAGGTGGTGCAACAAGGCGTGACTGTTCGCAAAGCCAATACCGGCTTTTTGATGATGGTCGCCCTGCAGTCCAAGAACGGTTCGATGGACCGCGATGCAATCGATGATTACATCGCATCGCACGTGCTTGACCAGGTCTCACGCCTGCCCGGTGTGGGCAGTGTGCGCCAATTCGGTTCGGGCTATGCCATGCGCATCTGGCTCAATCCGGACAAGCTGCATGGTTATGGCTTGTCGGCTTCGCAGGTGCTCAGCGCGGTCAAGGCGCAGAACGTGCAATTTGCCGCCGGTTCGATCGGTGCCGCACCGGCCATCAAGGGCCAGGGGTTCACCGCCAATGTCACCACCGAATCACGCCTGAGCACGCCGGCGCAGTTCGGCAACATCATCCTGCGTACCAATCCTGACGGCACCACCGTGCGTCTCAGGGACGTGGCCAAGATCCAGCTCGGCGCCAACTCCTACGGCTTCAGCAGCAAATACAACGGCGTTCCCACCGGCGCCTTTGCCATCCAGCTGCTGACCGGCGCCAACGCCATGACCGTGGCGAGCGAGATTCGCAACGAGATGGACCAGCTGTCACGCTCGTTCCCGGCAGGACTGACCTGGTTCAGTCCGTACGATTCGACGACGTTCGTCAACATCTCGATTTACGAAGTTCTGATGACGCTGATCGAGGCCATCGTGCTGGTGTTCCTGGTGATGCTGCTGTTCCTGCAGAACTTCCGCGCCACCATCATCCCGGCATTGGTCATTCCGGTGGCTCTGCTGGGCACTTTCATCGGCATGTACGCGCTCGATTTCACCATCAACCAGCTGACCTTGTTCGGCATGGTGCTGGCCATCGGCATCCTGGTCGATGATGCGATCGTGGTGATCGAGAACGTCGAACGCGTGATGCGCGAGGACAAGCTGCCGATCAAACAGGCCACGCGCAAGGCCATGGGCCAGATCACCGGGGCCGTGGTCGCCATTACCCTGGTGCTGGCAGCGGTATTCATTCCCAGCGCCATGCAGGGCGGCAGCGTCGGTGCCATCTATCGGCAATTCGCACTGACCATCGCGCTGTCGATGCTGTTCTCAGCCTTTCTGGCGTTGTCGTTCACGCCGGCGTTGTGTGCGCAGTTGATCAAACCGGCCGATGAGGAACGCAAGAATTTTTTCTATCGCAAGTTCAACCAGTTCTTCGGCTGGGTAACACGTACCTATAGCCGCAACGTGCACGGTGCCGCTGGCCACGCACCGCGCTGGATGATCGTGTTCGTGTTGCTGGCCGTGTTGTGCGGCTTTTTGTTCGTCAAGATGCCGACCAGCTTCGTGCCCTCGGAAGATCAGGGCTACGCGATGATCATGGTGCAGCTGCCGCAAGGTGCCACCACGCCACGCACCGAAAAGGTCATGGCCAAAATACGCTCCATCCTGACCAAGGATCCGGCTACCGAAAACTTCTTCGACATCGTCGGCTTCAGTTTCGTCGGTTCGGGTGAAAACACCGGCATGGCCTTCGTCCAGCTCAAGGACTGGGATGACCGTTCGGTCACTGCCAAGCAGTACATCGCACGCAACAACGCCAAACTCTTCATGAGCATTCACGACGCCACCGTGATCATGCTCAACGTACCCACGATTCAGGGCCTGGGCCAGTTCGGCGGTTTCGACATGTACCTGCAGGATCGCGCCGGCAAGGGCTTTGCGGCCCTGAGCAAGGC
>DASVGO010000059.1:0-12958 GCA_036379495.1 Rhodanobacteraceae bacterium
GATGCCGTGTTCGCGGCACAGGTTGGGCACCGGTGTGCCGGCCTTGGCCTGCTTGAGAACGCCAAGGATCTGGCTGTCGCTGAATCGGGATGTCTTCATGGGAACCTCCTCGGGAAAGGGTACGAGAAAATTCCACTTCTGGAGACTGCTTTTTTGTGGGGGGATTACCCACCCAAGCAGATGTTTTCATTTTTTTCACTTGAAACTAAGCGACGGCTAAGCAACGCACGCCACACTCGGCGACACACTTGGTGTGCATCAACGATACCCGCAACCTGATCGCCACAAATCCCGTGTAATCACACACGACGTGCAACATTCAACGAATACAGCCTGCACCTTCCTGCCGTTTTCCTGCCGCCGTGCCTGCCTGCAATCACTCCTGACTCCCAGCCATACACAACGATGAACCTGCGCCTTGTTGCACTCATGGAAACCCAGGGCCGCTGGCTGTACCACCGCCGTTCTACGGCCGGAGTGGTTCTGTTGCCATTGCTCATCGTCTCGATCTGGTTCCCGGGCTACCCGGGAGCCGAATGGAGCAAATCGGCCATCAACAATTTGAGCTACGTCGCGTTGCTGGTGTCGTTTGCCGGTCTGGCACTGCGCTGGCTTACGGCGGCTTCGGTACCTGCCGACACATCAGTTCGCAGCACACGCGAAATGCGCGCTGCACAATTGAATACCCGCGGAGTCTATTCGGTGGTGCGCCACCCGCTGTACCTGGCCAACGGCCTCGTGTACGCAGGTTTCATCGCGGTCACCGGCTCATTGTGGTTTCTGGCTTTGTTCGTGTTGTTCTATGCCCTTTACATCGAACGCGTGGCAGCCGCCGAAGAAGGCTTCCTCGAATCCATCCACGGCCAAGCGTGGCATGACTGGGTTGCGTGCACGCCAGCATTCATCCCGGCGTTCTCGCACTGGGCGTGGCGCTGATCTTGCTTTCACATGCGCACGGTCCTCAGACGCGAATACAACGGGGTTTGCGGCGTCGCACTCGGCTATTTCATGCTTGAAGCTGTATGCGGCATGCTCAGGAAAGGCGAAACGTGGCGTGACCGGGTGATCCATGATGCCTTTTGGAGCATCTTGCTGCTGGTCGGCGTGGGCGTTCTCCTGATCCTCCGAACACTAAAACACAGCAATTGCCTGCTACACGTCAACGGGCACTGAATATCTGGGGAGGATCACGTCATGCGACACTTGATAACGACACTGTCACTGCTCCTGTGTGCAGCATTGCTGCAGGCACCCTTGGCGCATGCGGGGCAGAGTGTTCCGCATGAGACCTGGCACCCTGTCCGCCTTGATATGAGCGGCTACTACTGGAACCAGAAAACACGGCTTCAGTTTGCACCGGCCAGCGGCGGGCCTTTCGGCATCGACCATCGCGTGCACTACGACAACCATGGCCTGTGGAACCGCAACGTTCAATTGGGCGTGGAGTACGGCACGCTGGCCACGGTGCTCGGCGGATCACTGCTGCTTGGCGATCACAGCCGGCTTGGCGATACTTTTTGGCGATCACTCGATGCGGTGACGGTATCGGCCGTGGCCGCACAGGTGTTGAAGCGGACGTTTCAGCGCGAGCGGCCATCGCAGACCGGCGATCCGGACAAGTTTTTCAAGGGTTTTCAATATCAGAGTTTTCCCAGTGGCGAAGTCACTGCCATCAGTGCCGCCGTCACGCCCTTCATCGTGCGCTACGGGCACGACCACCCGGCCGTCTATGCACTGGCCGCACTGCCGTTGTACGACGCCTTCGCGCGGGTCAAGGTACACGGCCATTGGCAAAGTGATGTCATCGCTGGCGCCCTGCTTGGCACGGCCATCGGCATCTGGACCGCACGCCGGCAACACTCGCTGCTGGTGGGCTGGCTGCCGGGTGGATTCAGCATTGGCTACGTGCATCGGTTCTGACGCCATCCAGTCACGGCAACATTCACGAATCAGGTTACTGCATGCAACCCACACACTCGGCGTCATCGAACTGGAGTCGCCCGCTGCGTCTGATCCATCTGCTGCTGGCCATCGCGGTCACGTTGCAGTTGTTCGTCGGCAGCTTCATGCGCAGCCCGCATCCGGGCCGCGTGGACAGTACCGGTTTCGTGGTGCATGAAATCCTGGGCGCAACCATTCTGGTACTGGTTGCCGCGCACTGGATCTGGTCATGCACGCACCGTGGCGAGGGCCTGCGCCACCTGTTTCCGTGGTCGCGTACCCGCCTGCACGAAGTGCTCGATGACCTGCTGTCGAGCATTCGCGTTCGACGGCTGCATGCAGGTGGGCCGAGCACGCATGGCAGCTTGGCCGGTTTCGTGCACGGACTGGGCCTGCTGACGATCACGGCCATGGTGATCATCGGCGGCGCGTTCTATCTCGCCCGTCTCGCCGGCATGTCCTTTGGCCATCTCGACTTGATCGAGGACGTGCACGACACCTTTGCCGTCATCTTGTGGGTCTATTGGGGCGGCCACCTGGCCGCCACCGTGTTGCACAGCCTGCTCGGACAGCCAGTGTGGCGATCCATGTTCAACCTCCGCCACCCAGCCACATCGCACACGACGGATACCTTGCCAAATACCTGACCACGCCTTCAGCCGACACGTTGCATCTCTCACTTTTCACGAACTGCCGAGGTCCCCATGAAAACCGCCTTTAGCTCCCTGCTGGCACTCGCCTTCTTGCCCCTGACAGCCCTCGCGGCAAACACGCCGTCGGCCGTCGGTCAGACCGTCATTCCCATCCCCGGCGGCACACATGGCATCAGCTTTGACGACATTGGCTACGTGCCGGCCTTGCATCGCGTGACCATCCCGGCCGGCGCCACCGGCAACCTGGTGCTGATCGATCCGGCCAATGGCAAGCTCACCGTCATCAAGGGGGTCAGCGCGACGCCGAGCGGCCACCCGCGACACCGCGAGGGCACCACCTCGTCGACGTACGCCGAGGGTTATCTGTTTGCCACCGACCACGATCCGGCGGAAGTTGTCACGATCAATCCGCGCAGCGGTGCGATCATCGGCCGCACGCCGCTGGCCAGCGATGCCGACTATGTCCGTTACGTGGCGCGCACGCACGAAATCTGGGTCACGGAGCCGGACAAGCAACAAATCCAAGTTTTCCAGCTGGCGCACAAGCCGCATCCGGTGTTGACGCCGAAAACCACCATCCACATCGCCGATGGCCCCGAGTCGCTGGAAATCGACAACCACCGCAACCGCGCCTACGCCAACCTGTGGCAGGGCAAGACCGTGGTCATGGCGCTGACCACGCACAAGGTGCTGGCCGAATGGCCCAACACCTGCAAGCGTTCGCATGGCATCGCCATCGACGCCGCGCACGACCACGTGTTCGTGGGTTGTGGCGACGGCAAGGTCGTGACGCTGGACGCCGCCGACCATGGCAAGCTGCTGGCCAGTGCCGCGGCCGGCGCCGGCATCGACGCCATCAGCTACAGCCCGAAGCTGCACCACCTGTATGTACCGGGCGCGCGTGCCGCCACGCTGACGATCTTCGATGTGTCGCCAACCGGCGCACTCAAATCTGTCGCCACGCGTCAGACTGCCGCGCACGCGCATTGCGTGACCAACGACAATGCCGGCCACGTGTTCGTGTGCGATCCGCGCCATGGTGCCATTCTCGACATCAACGATCAGGCCAGCACACGCCATTAACGCTCATGTCGACGGATCTGCGCCGGCCGACGCTGACGCAGGACCGCTCGGACTGGCACCCCGCTCCGGCCAGGACAACGTCGCATGCAGGCGTTGTCCGCCATCCAGCGCGAAACGCAAGTCCAACCGCATGGCGACAGCCGCCGCGCCGGCCAGCGCCAAGCCCAGACCGGCATGGCCATCCATGCCGTGGTGCTTGCTCCAGAAACGCTGTCCGAAACGTGCCACCTCGTCCGCATCGACATCCGGCGCGGCGTTGTCGATGGTCAGCGCCTGCGCTTGCAGGCGGATGCCGATGCACCCCCCTTCTGGCGCGTAGGCAACGGCGTTGTTGATCACATTGCCAATCACGATATCCAGCAAGGAGCGATCGGCCAGCAAGATGACACTGTCCACGTCGTCCTGCCGATCCACTTGCAGCCGACGCTGGCGCAGCAGCGATGTCACCGAATCGAGTTGTTTGGCCAGCAAGTCGCCAAGGCGCACATCCACCAAGTCCATGCTTTCGATGCCGGCCTCCAGCCGCGTCAACAGCAACAGGCCGGACACCGTGCCCTGCAGCTCGTCGACAATGCCGCCCACCTCGCCCAGCGTTTCGTGTACCGATCGCTGACTGGGATAGCGCTGCTCCACCTCCACCAACGCGCGCAGTTCGGCCAGATGCGTGCGCGTTTCGTGGGCCAGTGCACCGGCAAACTGGCGTTCCCGCGCGATGCCGTCATCCATGCGCGCCAGCACTTCGTTGAAACGCGCCACCAGCGGCACAAGCTCGCGTGCACCGGTCGCCTGCAGGCGCTGACCGGGCAGCTGCGGGCCAATGCCGCGCATGGCTTCGCCCAGCGTCGCCAGCGGTTTGAGTCCATGCCGGATCAGCCATGGCGAAAGCAGCAGCACGGCCAGCAAGGCCAACAGCGGAATCGACAGCAGGATGCCGTCGATGGCTGACAGGATGTCGTTCATCGCGCGCCGCGAATGAATGAACGCGATGCGACATGACATCGTCGTGCTCGCCGTCCGGTTTTCCTCTGACTCGACATCCGCCTTGAACGAAAACCACACGGCACGCAGCGTGTCATGCCGCGGATCAAGATAGGCGAAAGTCGGTTCACTTGAGGTCGACGTCAGCCAGCCCGCCGGATAGATCAATGGCGCCGGCTGACTGGTTGCCGCCACGCCATTGGCGCAATGCACGGCCCAGAAATCCCGTGACCGTGCCGTCAGCTGATGCGGTCGTGGTTCCAGAACATCGCTCACATCCAGACCATCAGGACCGACGCTGACCAACGACGCCAGCGTTTGTGCCTGCGTCAGCAAAGCGCTATCCATGCGCCGGCCCACCTCGTGGTCGACCAGTTGATCCATCAACAATGCGGCGCCCCCGACCAGCAGCACCACCGCCATGCCGAGCAGCACGGTGATGCGCACGGTGAGCGACAGGCGTTTCACGGGATCAGGTAACCCGCGCCACGACGGGTTTCGACCAAACCATCCAGACCGGCATCGGACAGCTTGCGGCGCAAGCCGAACACCAGCACCTCGACACTGCGATCCGAGGCCAAGCTGTCACCCCCGGTCAGGCGTTCGAGGATTTCGCCGCGCGCGAACACGCGCCCGCGATTCCTGGCCAGCAAGGCCAACAACGCGAATTCGCGCGGCGTGAGCGGCAGCCCATGTCCGTTCACCTGCGCGCAGCGCGCGCGCAAATCCACACGCAACGCGCCTATGTCAAGTGACAGGTCCTGTGTCTGCTCGGGCCGCCGCATCAGTGCATGCAAGCGCGCCAGCAATTCCTCGAAGGAAAACGGCTTGACCAGATAATCATCGGCGCCAGCATCCAGCGCCTCGATGCGATCGGTCACCTGATCGCGCGCGGACAATACCAGCACGCGCGGACGTATCCGTTGCTGTGCCAACCCGTGCAGCACGCCCAGCCCGTCCAGCCGCGGCAGCATCAGGTCCAGCACCATCAGCTCGTACGCGTATCCCTGCAAAAAACCCTGCGCCGCGACACCATCGGCCGCCGCGTCCACGATGAAACCGGCCGCCGTCAGGCCGCGCTGCAAGGTATGGCGCAAGCGTTGGGAATCTTCGACCAGCAGCAGTTTCATGACGTGCCCGAGAATCCATGCTGCCGCCAATTGTACGCAATCGATCCGGCGTCCGGCGACCACATCACCATGTGATGGTTAACGCGAATCCTTGGTACCTTTATCCACCATCGGCATGAAATGCAAGGGCACGGTTTGGCCCTTCCCCGACTTGGCGCTCGCCGGTTTTTTCGGACCGCAGGCATCGCAGGTGGCACAGCCGTCGGCGCAACTGTGCGACGTGGCCTGGCGCGGCTGCAACCGCTGGCTCAATGCCTGCGCCACGCGCGAATCGCGTTTGCGCCCGAAGCGGATCGAGGCAGCGGCCAGCCATCGATTGGTGGTTTTCGGAAACAGCTTGCGCATGGCGATCCATGCGCACACCAGCACGATGACCGCGACCGCCACGTACTGGATGACCAGGCTTGCATTCATGTCAGCGCACTCGCCAGTTGGAACACCACCAGTGATGCCGCGTAGGCCATCACGAACTGGTAGCCGAACGACACCAGCACGGTCTTCCACGAATTGGTTTCGCGCTTGATGATGGCCAGTGTCGACATGCATTGTGGCGCATACGCAAACCACACCAGGAACGACAAGGCCGTGGCCAGCGAAATATGTGTGGCCAAGGCCGGGCCAAGTGCGCCGGCATCGCCACCCACGGCATACACCGTGGCCAACGCCGCCACGGCGGTTTCACGCGCGGCAAAGGCCGGCACCAGCGCCAGGCTCATCTGCCAATTGAAACCGATCGGCTGGAAGATGTACGCGAACCAGTGACCGAGGTAGCCGGCGACGGAATAATCGATGGCTGGCCCGGTGGCACCCGCCGGAGCCGCCGGAAAACTCGACAGCGCCCACATGATGACGGTCAGCGCCAGGATCACGCCGGTCAGGCGTTTCATGAAAATGCCGCCGCGCTCGTACAGACCCAGCGCCACGTCGCGCGCCTTGGGCAGGCGATAGGACGGCAGTTCCATCAGCAACGCATGCTCTGACTTGTCGCGGCGGATGTGCTTCATCACCCAACCCACGACCATGGCACCGATGATGCCGGCCGCGTACAGCGCGAACAGTACCAGGCCCTGCAGGTTGAACACGCCGAGGATCGACTTGGCCGGAATGAACGCGGCAATCAACAGCGCATACACCGGCAGGCGCGCCGAACAGGTCATCAACGGCGCCACCAGGATCGTGGCCAGGCGGTCGCGCCGGTCGGTGATCGAGCGCGTGCCCATGATGCCGGGGATGGCGCAGGCAAAGCTCGACAGCAACGGGATGAACGAACGCCCGGTCAGGCCGACGGACACCATCAATCGATCGAGCAGGAAGGCGGCACGCGGCAGGTAGCCGGATTCTTCGAGGATCAGGATGAAGAAGAACAGCACCAGAATCTCGGGCAGAAAGCCCAGCACCGTGCCGATGCCGCCGAAGATGCCATCGACGATCAGGCCCTGCAGCGGTCCCGTCGGCATCCACATCGTGCCCTTGGTACCCAGCCAGGTGAAGGCATCGGCAATGAGGTCGGATGCCGGCGTACCCAGCGAATACACGCCCTGGAAGATCAGGAACATCACGACGGCCAGGATCAGCAACCCCAGTACCGGGTGCAGCAGAATCGAATCCATGCGCTCGTCGAAACGCGCCGTGGCGCGCGGCATGTGCACGGTGGCATCCATGATCGCGCGTACCTGGGCATGCAGGCCGGCGCGATCAAAGGCACCACCGGATACCGCCGGCGCTTCGGGCACATCGCCATCGACGCGCTCGATCAACGCACGCACACCGCCACGCTTGACCGCAACGGTTTCCACCACCGGCACGCCCAGACGACGTTCGAGCTCGGGAATGTCGATGCGGATGCCGCGACGCGCGACCGCATCCATCATGTTGAGCGCCAGCACCACCGGCCGCCCGAGATTGCGCAACTCCAGCAAAAAGCGCAGGTGCAGACGCAGGTTGGTGGCATCGGCCACGCACACCACGAGGTCTGGCACGGCCTCGCCCGGATACTTGCCTTCGAGCACGTCGCGCGTGATCTGCTCGTCCGGGCTGACGGTGTCGAAACTGTAGGCACCGGGCAGGTCCAGCACCTGCAGCACGCGACCCGACGGCGCGGTGAAGCGTCCTTCGCGACGCTCGACCGTCACGCCAGCGTAATTGGCCACCTTGGCGCGACCGCCGGTCAGCTGGTTGAACAGTGCCGTCTTGCCGCAATTGGGGTTGCCGACCAAGGCAATGCGCAAGCTGGACGCGCTCATGCCGCCGCCTCGACTTGCACGCTGACCCGCGCGGCTTCCTGACGGCGCAGCGCAAACCGTGTCGAGCCGATCTGGATCAGCATCGGATCACCGCCCAGTGGCGCACGCGCAACCACCCGCACCACTTCGCCAGGCACAAAGCCGAGATCGCGCAGACGCCGCGCGATCGGATCATCGACATGTGCGTCTTCGACGATGTGGACCACGGCTCGGGCACCTTTCGACAGTTCGGACAATTGCACGGCAGAACCGCATCAGAATGAGAACGGTTCGCATTATAGCTCGCATATACTCAGGATGGCGAGGGCCGCGCACGACACTGTCAGCTCGCGATCACGAACACGTGGCCGAATCGAACTGGGTATCATGCAGAGGTTCGATCGCTCCATGGACCCGACTCTCAAAGGAGGCACCGTGTACGAGACCATTCTCACCGAACGCCGCGGCAGCATCGGCGTGGTGACCCTGAACCGCCCGCAGTTGCACAACGCCTTCAACGACGTGCTGGTGGCCGAGATGAACACCGTTCTCGATGCCGCCGAAAAGGACGACAGCCTGCATGCACTGGTGCTGACCGGTGCTGGCAAGAGCTTTTGCGCCGGCGCCGACACCCACTGGATGCGCGACATGACCAAGGCCAGCCAGCTCGACAACCGCGAGGATTCGCTGCAACTGGCACGCCTGATGCGACGACTGAACTTCCTCGACATTCCCACCATCGCGCGTGTCAACGGCGCGGCCTACGGCGGCGGTATCGGCCTGATCGCCTGCTGCGACATCGCCATCGGCGTGGACGATGCCAAGTTTGCCCTCGCCGAGGTGAAGCTGGGCCTGGTGCCGTCGGTGATTTCGCCCTACGTGGTCGATGCCATTGGCCTGCGTCAGGCACGCCGGCTGTTCGTCACCGGCGAAGTGTTCGGCGCCGAACATGCCGTGCGCATCGGCCTGCTGCATGAAGCCGTGGCGGCCGACCAGCTCGATGCAACCGTCATCGACATCGCCAAACGCCTGAAAAAGACCGGCCCCTTCGCCCGCCGCGCGGCCAAACGCCTGGCCTTGCGCGTGGCCGGCCGCGACGAACGCGGGCAAACCAAACTCGACGCCGAAAACGCCGAGCTGATCGCGCGCCTGCGCGTATCGCCCGAAGGTCAGGAAGGGTTGACCGCCTTCCTCGACAAACGCGCACCGGCCTGGGTGGAAGATCTGCCCGCCACCGAAAAGGAAGCCTGAGTGTTCGATCGTGTCCTGATTGCCAATCGCGGCGAAATCGCCTGCCGCGTCATCCGCACCTGCCGACGCCTTGGCATCCGTACCATTGCGGTGTATTCCGAAGCCGACAAGAACGCGCAGCACGTGCGTCAGGCTGATGAGGCCTGGCCCATCGGTGGCGCGGCGCCAGCCGACTCCTATCTGCGCATCGACACCATCCTCGATGTCGCCAAAAAGAGCGGCGCACAAGCCATCCATCCGGGCTACGGTTTTCTGTCCGAGAACACGGATTTTGCACGCGCCTGCGTGGAAGCCGGCATCGTGTTCATCGGCCCGGCACCTGAAAGCGTGGAAGCGATGGGCTCCAAGGCCGCTGCCAAGGCGTTGATGGAGCAATTCGACGTGCCCCTGGTGCCCGGTTATCACGGCGACAACCAGGATGCGGATTTTCTCGCCGAGCAAGCACGCAAGACCGGCTTTCCGCTGATGATCAAGGCCGCCTACGGCGGCGGCGGCAAGGGCATGCGCATCGTGCGCGAAGAAAAGGATTTTGCCGACGCGCTGGCCGCCGCCGAGCGCGAGGCCAAAGGCGCCTTCGGCGATGCCCGCGTGATCCTCGAGCGTTACGTTGAGCATCCGCGCCATATCGAGTTTCAGGTGTTTGGAGACACCCACGGCAACGTCGTGCATTTGAACGAGCGCGAATGTTCCTCGCAGCGCCGCTTTCAGAAAGTGCTGGAAGAAACACCCTCGCCGTTCCTGACGCCCGAGCGTCGCGCGGCCATGGGCCAGGCTGCCGTCAACGCGGCACGCGCAGTGAACTACGTCGGTGCCGGCACGGTGGAATTCATCGTCGGGGCCGACGGCGATTTCTATTTCATGGAAATGAACACGCGCCTGCAGGTCGAGCACCCCGTCACCGAAATGACGTTGGGGTTGGATTTGGTCGAATGGCAGCTGCGCGTGGCCAACGGCGAGCCCCTGCCACTGGCGCAGGAAGACATCCACGCCCGTGGCCATGCCATCGAGGTGCGCCTGTACGCCGAAGACCCCGAGCAACATTTCCTGCCCGGATCGGGAAAACTCGTCACGCTGCGCCTGCCCGCGCCATCGGCACATGTGCGCCTGGATGGGGGCGTGGTCGAAGGCGACACGGTGACGATTTTCTACGACCCGATGATCGCCAAGATGATCGTGCACGACACCCACCGCGTGCAGGCGCTCGAACGCATGCGTCAGGCATTGGCCGAATGCATCATCACTGGGCCCAAATCCAACGTCGCCTTTCTTGAGCGACTGGTGCGCCACCCCATTCTCGTCAACGCGGACATCGATACCGGCTACCTCGATCGCCATCTCGACGAATTCCTGATCGGCGACACGCAACCTGAACCGCATGCCTTGCAAGCCGCCGCCTGTGCCACGCTGTTGCGCGAGGAACATGCCGCGCAGGCACGCGCGGTCACCCGCGCCGACGCCACTTCGCCGTGGGCGCGTGTGGACGCATGGCGTGTCGGCCGCGCCGGCACGCGGCACGTCGTGTTTGCCTTGGGCGAGACACGCCACGACATCCTCGCCAGCGGCGCCGATGGGCACTATCGAATGCGGCTGGGCGAGAACACGGTCACGGTCGACGGCGCGCGTTGCGACGGCGACTGGCTGGAGGCACGTTTCGACGGCACGGCCATGCGTCTGCGCGTGTTCGTGCGCGACGACCTGGTGGTGGTGCACGACACCCATGGCCAGCGTTTCACCTTGCGCCGCATCCCGGCGCATGCGTGGGAGGCCAGCGACGCCGCCAGCGGTAACCGGATCATCGCGCCCATGCCGGGGCGCATCGTTCTGGTCAAGGCGACAGCGGGCAACATGGTCGAAGAAGGCCAGGAAATCATCATCATGGAAGCCATGAAAATGGAACTGGCATTGAAAGCACCGCGTGCCGGCACCATCAAGGAGCTCAACGCGAACGCGGGTGATTTCGTGGAAGCCGATGCCGTGCTGGCGCGCTTTGCCGACTGATCCCTGCCCCGCCTTCACGGACACGAACGTCATGCCTGCCAAGCGCGCCAACGACAACTTCATCCGCCTCGTCGAGGTTGGTCCGCGCGACGGCCTGCAGAACGAGCGCGCCATCGTGCCACCACGCACCAAGGTCGAGCTCATCAACCGGCTTGGCCACACGGGCCTGAAAACCATCGAGGCCACCAGCTTCGTCAACCCGACCTGGATCCCGCAAATGGCCGATGCGGAGCAGGTCTTTCCCGCCATCGTGAAACAATCCGGCGTCACTTACCCTGTGCTGGTGCCAAACATCCAGGGCTACCGGCGCGCGCGCGCAGTGGGTGCCGTCGACATCGCCGTGTTCACCGCCGCCAGTGAAACCTTCAATCGCAAGAACATCAACGCCACCATCGACGAATCCATCGAGCGTTTCGAGCCGGTGATGGAACGGGCCAGGGCCGACGGCGTACGCGTGCGCGGCTACATCTCCACCGTGCTCGGCTGCCCCTACCAGGGCGAAGTGCCGGTGCGCGACGTGGTGCGCGTGGCACAACGTCTGCATGAACTGGGCTGCAGCGAAATCTCGCTGGGCGACACCATTGGCGTCGGCACACCGGCCAAGGCGCGCGCCATGCTCGAAGCCGTCGCCGATGTCGTGCCGATGGCGCAGCTGGCGGTGCATTTCCACAACACCTATGGCCAGGCGCTGGCCAACATCCTGGCCTGCATCGAGGCCGGCGTTCGCATCATCGACAGCTCGGTTTCTGGGGCCGGTGGTTGCCCCTACGCGCGCGGCGCCACCGGCAACGTCGCCAGCGAGGATGTGGTGTACATGCTGCACGGCCTTGGCATGGACACAGGCATCGATCTGGACAAGCTGATCGACGTCGGCATCTGGTTGTCGGGCGTGCTGAGCCACGCCACTTCCAGCTTCGTGGCGCGTGCCACCGTGGCGGGCTGAGACCACCGCGCAAGGCGGTGACTCGACACGTTACAACCAGCGCCCGAAGCGACGCATGTAAACCACCTTCACCACCTGCGTGAGCACGCAATACGCCACGACGGTCGCGGCCAGCCATCCGAAATACGTTCCTGGCAACTCGACCATGCCGAGTTTGTGCCCGAGTACGGTGTACGGGATGGCAATGCCCGCGGCGATGATGGCCGTGGTCAAGGCCAGCACCGGCGCCGCGGCCGAGCTTTGCAGGAATGGGATGCGACGCGTGCGGATCATGTGCACGACCAGGGTTTGCGTCAGCAGGCTTTCGACGAACCAGCCGGACTGGAACAGTGTCTGGTGCGCGACCGAGTCGGCTCCGAACACAAACCACAGCAACAGGAATGTGGTGATGTCGAAGATGGAGCTGGTCGGCCCGATGCGTATCATGAAACGACCGATGTCGCTGGCATCCCACTTGCGCGGACGTTTGACGTATTCCTCATCCATGCGGTCGAACGGAATCGACAGCTGCGAGATGTCGTAAAGCAAATTCAACACCAGGATCTGCAGTGGAAGCATCGGCAGGAATGGCAGGAAGATGCTGGCGATCAGCATCGAAAACACGTTGCCGAAATTGGAACTGGCCGTCATCTTGATGTACTTGATGATGTTGCCGAAGGTAACGCGGCCTTCGAGCACGCCCTCTTCGAGCACCATCAGGTTTTTTTCCAGCAGGATGATGTCGGCTGATTCCTTGGCGATGTCGGTGGCGGTGTCGAC
>DASVGO010000060.1:0-5707 GCA_036379495.1 Rhodanobacteraceae bacterium
ATCGGCCTGATAGCAACTGACAGTCTGGCTGAAGTCGACACCAAGGCGCGTCCCTTCGCGCGCGATGTCGGCCTTGCTCATGCGCATCAACGGTGCATGCACGCGAATGCCGGCGCCTTCCACGCCCGCCTTGGTGGCCAGATTGGCCAGCTTCTCGAAGGCATCGATGAAGGCCGGACGGCAATCGGGATAGCCGGAATAATCCACCGCGTTGACGCCGCAGAAAATGTCCGCCGCACCCAGCACCTCGGCCCAGCCCAGGGCCACCGACAGCATGATGGTGTTGCGCGCCGGCACGTAGGTCACCGGAATGTGCGCCTCGTTGGTGTCGGCCGCATCCTCGGGCACGGCAATGTCGGCGGTGAGCGCGGAACCGCCGATGCTGCGCAGGTCGACGTTGACCGTCTTGTGCGCGGCCACGTCAAGCATGCGACACACGCGATCGGATGCCGCCAGTTCCGAAGCGTGACGCTGACCGTAGGCCACGCTCAACGCATGCACCACAAAACCCTGCTCGCGCGCCATCGCGGCGACAGTGGCCGAATCCATGCCGCCCGAAAGCAGGACGACGGCTTTGCGTGAAGTTGTGTCGGACATGGACTTGACCTGGAATACGAAATCTTCAACGGCAAAAAAGAACCCGCCAGATGGCGGGTTCCCTTGGCTTGGCAGCCCCGGATGGATTCGAACCACCGAATGCCTGAGTCAGAGTCAGGTGCCTTACCACTTGGCGACGGGGCTATGAAGCTCAGTGTAGCAAAGCCGGCTCAGCGCTTGGAGAACTGCGTGGCGCGACGAGCCTTGTGCAGACCCACCTTCTTGCGCTCGACCTCGCGGGCATCGCGGGTCATGAAGCCGGCCTGACGCAGCGGCGACTTCAGGCTTTCGTCGTAGTCGACCAGCGCACGGGCTATGCCCAGGCGGATGGCGCCGGCCTGGCCGGTGATGCCGCCACCGGTGACCGTGACCTTGATGTCGAACTTGTCGGCATTGGCAGTCAGCTCCAGCGGCTGACGCACGATCATGCGTGAGGTCTCGCGACCGAAGAACTCGTCCAGCGACTTGCCGTTGACGACGATCGCGCCACTGCCCTTGCGCAGGAACACGCGGGCGGACGAGGACTTGCGGCGGCCGGTGCCGTAGTTTTGCGAAATTGCCATGGGGATCCTCAGATTTCCAGCGGCTGCGGCTGCTGGGCGGTATGCGGGTGCTCGGCACCGCCGTAGACCTTGAGCTTGCGGTACATCGCGCGGCCCAGCGGATTCTTCGGCAGCATGCCCTTGACGCCGATCTCGATCACGCGCTCGGGATGGTTGGCCAGCATCTCGCGCAGCGAAATGGTCTTCATGTTGCCGACGTAACCGGTGAAGCGGTGATAAGCCTTGTCGTCCAGCTTCTTGCCGGTCACGGCCACCTTCTCGGCGTTGATCACGACGATATAATCGCCGGTATCCACGTGCGGGGTAAACTCGGGCTTGTGCTTGCCACGCAGGCGGCGCGCAACTTCCGTGCACAGGCGACCAAGCGTCTTGTCCGTGGCATCGACCACGAACCAGTCACGCTTGACGCTTTCAGGCTTGGCACTGAACGTCTTCATCGTTGAATTACCTGTTTGCCGCCCGGCTTGAAGGGCGGAACGAATGGGGTGAAACGAAAGGCGCGAAAGTGTAGTTGAATGACGGTCTTTTGGCAAGGGGCGACCCGTATCGGAAGCCACGGCGCTAAAATGGAACACCCCTGCCGGAGGTGCCCGCCATGACTCCCGTTCCCCGCCACCTGACCCCGCTGGACCGATTGCTGGATGGCATCGAATCGGCGCTTGGATCCATGTCCGGCAAGGCTGTCGCTACCCGTCCCTCGCCCGGCGGCGACCAGCCCGAAGCCGATTTGACCGATGCCGACCGGCGCCGCGTGGCTGGACTGATGCGCGTCAACCATACCGGCGAGGTATGCGCCCAGGCATTGTACAAGGGTCAAGCCCTGCTGGCGCGCGATGCCGACACCGCCGATCACCTGCAGCAGGCCGCGGACGAGGAAACCGACCACTTGGCCTGGTGCGCGACACGCCTGTCCGAACTGGCATCCCGTCCCAGCCTGCTCAACCCCTTGTGGTACGCGGGCAGCTACGTGATCGGTGCGGCCGCGGCCTTGGCCGGCGACCCGGTCAGCCTCGGCTTCGTGATGGAAACCGAGCGCCAGGTCGAAGCGCACCTGGCCGAACACATCGGGCGCCTGCCCACGGATGATGCGCGTTCGCGCGCCATTCTCACGCAAATGCAGGCCGACGAAACCCGCCACGCCGACCATGCCCGCGCTCGTGGCGGCATCCCCCTGCCGAGGCCGGTGCCGACCTTGATGAAACTCACTTCGAAGCTCATGAAGACCGTGGCGTACCGGATCTGACGCCAGCTCCGGCGGTTGCCCGGCCGCGCGCTGTCAGTCGGCCACGGCAACGGGCGCGCCGCTCTTCAGCCCGGCATGTGCCGCGCGCGCAAACAATGACTCGCCGGCCACTCTCGTGACCAGCGCAAACAACAGCACCGCCACGATGCCCAGCACGGCTTCTCCGAGCAGCATGTCCGGTCCGCCGTAGCGCTCCGCCAGCCAGCCCAGCAGCAGTCCCAGCCACCAGATCGGGAAATTCGACAGCGACGCAAACACGTTGTAACCGGTCGCCGCCGGGCTGTCACCGACGGCGGTCAGCACCACCGCCGTGAAGCCGGCATAGGCCAGACCGACACCAAACGCATACAGCAACGTGCCGCCCACATAGACCCCGACTGTCGCCGGAGCAAAAGCCATGGCGACATCCACGATGGCCAGAAACAGCCCGAACAGCGCATAACCACCCCGCGGATTGAGGCGGTCGCAAATCCAGCCGCCGGCAAAACAGCCAGCCACCGTGACCAGGCTGAACAACACGCCCTGCACGATCTCCACCACATGCGCTCCGGCACCCCAATGGTGCGCGACAGCCGCCTGCGCCAGCACCGCCTGTGCCGCGCCGGTACCGATGGGCAGCACGCACAGGAAGGCCGACAGGAAACCGAGCTTGCTCTTGAGCATGCCCCACAAACCGCCAGCCACCTCGCGGACCGCCGCCAGCGCATGACGACCGCCGGAGTGCGCCGCCACCGGCGGCAGCCACCACAACGGCAGACAGCACGCCAACATGCACACGCCGACCACCACGCCGGACACCTCCGGGGCCGAAAACTGCGTGAACAACAGCAGCCCCAGACCGCCGCCCAGCATGCCCCCACCGAGGTTGCCCGATTGCAGCCAACTGCTGGCACGACCAATCTGCTCGGTCGGCGTCAACACGGTAATCATCGCCTCGACCGCCATGCCCAGCACCGAGCTGGCAAAGAACGTGGCGGCAATGCACACCAGCAGCAGGCCCAGCCAGTACCGGTCCAGCGGAATCGTCGCCATGGCAATCGTGCCCAGCGCACAAGCCAGCGCCGCCACCAGATACCAGCGCCGGGGCGTCAGCGTGATGTCGACCACTGGAGCCCACAGCCATTTCAGCCACGAAATGAGCATGCCGGCCGCCGTCAGCAACGCGCCTTGCGTGATCGACAGCCCATGCTGCGTCGCCTCGAAACCCAAGGCCACCGACACGAACGACGGCACCGCACCGAACGGCAGGTACAGCACCAGCCACGCCAGCGGGTGCGGCGCGCGGTGCCGATTCGGCTGCGCATGGGCATTCGGCGCACCCATCTCGGCCATGCCTTGCCGGGCGTCATTCACGGGAACTCCTTGACCTGCAAAGCCTCCAGTCCAAGGTCAGAGGCGAGGCCTCGACCAGCCGTCATCACATCAGGTTGCGGCCGTGGAACAGCTCCTCGATCTCGCGCCGCAACAGCGACTCGATGCGCCGCCGGTCCTTGAAAGACAGCTCCGAGGCGTGCGTTTCGAACAGGTAGGTGTCCAGATCGAAGTCCTTGATGTGCATCTTGGTGTGGAACATGTTTTCCTGATACACGTTCACGTCGAACATCTCGTACTTCTGCTGGATGTGCCGTGCCAGGTAGTCCTGGATCGAATTGATCTTGTGGTCGATGAAATGCTTCTTGCCCTTCACGTCGCGAGTGAAGCCGCGCACACGATAGTCCATCGTCACGATGTCCGACTCGAAACTGTCGATCAGGTAATTGAGAGCCTTCAGCGGCGAGATCACACCGCAGGTGGCCACGTCGATGTCGGCGCGGAAGGTGGCAATGCCGTTGTGTGGGTGCGTTTCCGGATAGGTGTGCACGGTGATGTGCGACTTGTCCATGTGCGCGACCACGGCATCCGAGATCACGTCCTTGCCCAGCTTGTCCACCACCGGATGTTCGGAAATCAGCATCGTCACCGACGCGCCTTCGGGATCGTAATCCTGACGCGCGATGTTGAGGATGTTGGCGCCGATGATGTCGGCCACCTCGGTGAGGATCTGGGTCAGGCGATCGGCGTCATAAGCCTCATCGATGTACTCGATGTAGCGCTGACGCTGCTCTTCCGACACGGCATAGCAGATGTCGTAAATGTTGAAGCTCAGGGCCTTGGTGAGGTTGTTGAACCCCTGCAACCTGAGACGCGGAAGCGGTTTGGGCTTGACCACGGCTACCTACTCGGCCGCTCGAACGGCGCATGACGGCAGGCTGGATGCGCCCACCACACGAAAAATCACGCGGCACAGGAATGTCCGCGACCGTTTGGGAGGCGCGCCGTCGCTGCCGGCAGCCGCCAAGGGCGGAATTATGCGGCAAGCCGGCCGCAATTTGAACCCGTCCCGAGCGCCATCGAATCCGTCAGCAAGTGCAAATGTCGAGGATTTGTGTAGTATGTACGGGGGAGTAGGGATTGGGGCAATCGCCATAGCCAACGCAAGCCACGCAGGAATGCCGTGGCGTTTTTCACGCATCGAGAATCACCGTGGCCGAACTCAAGTACCTTCTGCAGCAAGTTTTCGAACGCCACAAGGCACCGCTGGCGCTGGCGCCCGACCCGCAGACGATGGAACGCTTTCTCGGCCTGTGCCACCGCCGGCGCTATCCCAGCAAGACCGCCATCATCCGCCCCGGCGACCCGGCCGCCACGCTGTACTACGTGATCGAGGGTTCGGTCAGCGTGTGCACCGAGGACGAGAACGGGCGCGAGTTGATCCTGGCCTACATCAACCGCGGCCAGTTCATCGGCGAGATGGGCCTGTTCGTGGAACAGGCGCAACGCGAATCGCTGGTGCGCACGCGTACCGCCTGCGAACTGGCCGAGATCAGCTACGAGCGCCTGTTCAACCTGTTCGAATCGACCCTGCACGACGAGTGCCCCAAAATCCTGTTCGCGATCGGCTTCCAGCTCACACACCGCCTGCTGCGCACCTCGCGCCAGGTCAGCCGCATGGCTTTCATGGATGTCACCAATCGCGTTTCACGCACCCTGCTTGACCTGTGCGACGAACCCGATGCGCTCAGCCACCCGGACGGCACCCAGATCCGTGTCTCGCGTCAGGAAGTGAGCCGCATCGTCGGCTGCTCGCGCGAGATGGTCGGGCGCGTGCTCAAGCAGCTCGAAGAGCAAGGCATGATCGACGTGTCCGGCAAGACCATCGTGGTCAAGGGCACGCGCTGAAGCCGTCGCGTCAGCTCACCCAGACCAGCGCCCCGTACGGATCCATCGTCACCGCCACGCTGACGATGAACAGGAACACCGCCAG
>DASVGO010000061.1:0-9737 GCA_036379495.1 Rhodanobacteraceae bacterium
GCAACACGAAGTTGCCGCCAATGAAGCCGGCGCCGCCGGTAACGAGCAGGGTGGGCATGAAAGCTGTCTCCATGTGCGTGACGTGCCGTGACAGGGTATCGGAACCGGCTCAGGCGGGGTTGGCGCGAGCATGCAGTGCGGCCACGGCGGGCAGTTCCTTGCCTTCGAGAAATTCGAGGAACGCGCCGCCACCGGTGGAAATGTAGGACACCCGGTCGGCGATGCCGTATTTGTCGACGGCCGCCAGCGTGTCACCGCCGCCGGCGATCGAGAACGCGTCGGCATCAGCGATGGCACGGGCCAGCGCCTGCGTGCCCTTGCCGAAGGCATCAAACTCGAACACGCCGACCGGCCCGTTCCAGACCACCGTGCCGGCCTGGGCGATGAGTTGGGCGTAGCGGGCGGCGGTGTCGGGGCCGATGTCGAGGATCATTTCGCCGTCGGCCACCTGGTCGACCGGTTTGACCGTGGCCGGCGCACCGGCCGAAAACTCCGGCGCGACCACCACGTCGGTCGGGATCGGCACCTCGGCGCCGCGCGCGCGGGCGGCGTCCATGATGCGGCGTGCGGCGTCGATCAGGTCAGGTTCGACCAGCGAATTGCCGACGTCGTAACCGAGCGCAGCGATGAAGGTGTTGGCGATGCCGCCGCCGACGATGAGCTGGTCGACGCGCTCGATCAGCGCTTCGAGCACGGTCAGCTTGGTGGACACCTTGGAGCCGGCGACGATGGCCAGCAGCGGGCGTTTGGGGTCTTGCAGCGCGTGGCCCAGCGCGTCCAGTTCGGATGCCAGCAGCGGGCCGGCGGCGGCTACCGGTACATGGTGGATGACGCCGTGGGTGGAGGCCTGCGCACGGTGCGCGGTGCCGAAGGCGTCCATCACGAAAATGTCGCACAGGGCGGCGTATTTTTTTGCCAATGCCGTGTCGTCGGCTTTCTCGCCGACATTCATGCGGCAGTTTTCCAGCAGCACCACTTCGCCGGGCGCGACCTCGATACCGTCCAGATAGTCGCGCGCCAGCCGCACCGGCGTGCCCAGCGCCGCGCCCAGCCAGGTGGCGATCGGCGCCAGCGAGTCGGCTTCGTCGAACACGCCCTCCTTGGGCCTGCCGCGATGGGCCAGTATCATCACCTTGGCGCCAGCGTCGCGGGCGGTGCGAATCGTCGGCAGGGCCGCGTCCAGGCGTTGCGTGGACGTGATGACGCCGTCCTTGATGGGTGCGTTCAGATCTTCGCGGATCAACACGCGTTGGCCCGAAAGGTCGAGCTCGCTCATGCGGATGAAAGCCATGCGGGGTTCCTGGTGTGGCAAACGGCCGCCACGCCGGCGGCAAGGCTGGGTATTGTCCGCGCCTGTGCGCCGATGATGCAACCTCGGGCGGTTTGGCGGATATTCCCACCTTGGTGGTGTGGTCGACAGGAGGCAACGGATGAGCGACAAATTGACGCTGTACAGCTATTGGCGATCCAGCGCGGCCTATCGCGTGCGCATTGCGCTCAACCTCAAGCAGCTGACCTACGAGATTCGCCCCGTGCATCTGGTGCGTGACGGCGGTGAGCAACATGCCGAGGCTTATCGCGTGCTCAATCCGCAGGAACTGGTACCGACGTTGTGCCATGGCGGGCGGGTGCTGCATCAGTCGCTGGCGATCATCGAGTATCTCGAGGAAACCTGGCCGGACGTGCCATTGATGCCGAGCGGCGCGCGTGCGCGCGCGCAGGTGCGGGAGCTGGCCCAGATCGTGGCCTGCGACATCCATCCGCTCGGCAATCTGCGCGTGCTGCAATACCTGGATCGCGAGTGCCGCATGCCGCAGGTGGAGCGCGAGACATGGTCGCGGCACTGGATCGAGTTGGGGTTCAAGTCGCTGGAGGCGGCACTGGCGGCGAACGTGACGCGCGGACGGTTTGCCCAGGGTGACCTGCCGGGGCTGGCCGACGTGTGTCTGGTGCCGCAGGTCTACAACGCGCGCCGCTGGGGCGTGGACATGGATGCCTATCCGACGATCGCGGTGGTCGACGCGGCCTGTGCCGAGCTCGATGCCTTCGCGCGCGCGGCACCCGAGGCCCAGCCGGATGCACCGTGACCCGGTTTAGACCTGAGTTGGACGTCGCATGAAGATCGCATGGCCGCGGGTGCGCCGCGAATGGCGCGCCACGCTGCATCTGGCTTTGCCGCTGATTGGCGCGCAGCTGGCGTCGATGGGCACCAATGTGGTCGATGCCATGCTGGCCGGCCATCTGAGCGCGCACGTGCAGGCCGCAGTCACGACCGGCGCGAGCGTGTGGTCGCTGGCGATCCTTGCCGGCATCGGCACCATGCTGGCCGTGCCGCCGACGGTGGCGCAACTCGATGGCGCCGGTCGACGTGACGAGATCGGTGCGGTCATCCGCCAGGCCTTGTGGATCGCACTGTTGCTGGGGGTGCTGCTGTGCCTGTTCGTGCGCAACGCCGAGCCGCTTTTGAACCACATCGGCGTGGTGCCGAGCCTGCGTCATGACACCGGTGAGTTCCTGCGTGCAGTCGGGTGGGGCGCGCCGGCGTTGGTCGGCTATTTCACCTTGCGTGGACTGTCCGAGGGGCTGTCGCTGCCGCGCCCGTCATTGATGTTCAGCTTGATGGGCCTGGTGGTGCTGGCGCCGCTCGATTACGTGTTGATGTATGGCGCCCTCGGCGTGCCGGAATTGGGTGCGCTGGGCAGCGGCATCGCCACGGCAATCACGTTGTGGCTGGAATTCATCGCGTTCGGCATCTACATCCTGCGTCATCGCAATTACCGCGGCATCGGTTTGCTTGATCGTTTCGATTGGCCGCACTGGAAGGTGATCGTCGAATTGCTGCACCTGGGCGTGCCGATGGCATTCAGCGTGCTGATGGAAGGCGGTGTTTTCGTCGCAGCGGCGCTGGCCATCGCGACGCTTGGCGTGGATCAGGAGGCCGCGCACCAGATTGCGCTCAACGTGTCCTCGGTGACATTCATGTTGCCGCTGGGGCTGGCCATGGCGATCACGATCCGCGTCGGCAACGCGGTGGGGCGGGGTGATGGCATGGCCGTGCGTTACGCGGGGTTTTGCGGCATCGCGTTGGCGCTGGCGACGCAGCTGGTGTCGGCCACGTTGATTCTGACCCTGCCGCACGCCATCGCCCACCTGTACAGCGACAACCGCACCGTGATCACACTGGCTGCGTCGTTGCTGGTGATTGCCGGCGTGTTCCAGTTTGCCGACGGCATCCAGGTGGCGTCCAACGGCGCCCTGCGCGGACTCAAGGACACGCGCGTGCCGATGCTCATCACCGCCTTTGCATACTGGGGCGTGGGCATGCCGGTCGGGCTGTGGCTGACGTTCGGGCGCGACATGGGTGCGCGCGGCATGTGGATGGGGCTGGCCGCCGGTTTGAGCATGGCGGCGCTGCTGCTGTTCCTGCGCTGGTGCCGCAGTGCCAACCACGATCGCTGGCGCACGCACAAACCCGAGGCGCCGCTGCCGGATGCTCCCGGCATCATGACCTGAGACCGTGAGGCCGGTCAGTTGCCGCCGGTGGCTTTCTCGATGGCTTGCTGCTGGCGTTTGGCCGATTGATTGATGACCTGTTGCACGCCCTTGGCCTTGGCCTCGTCCTTGAGCAGGCCGTCCCACGGCGTCTTCAGGCGGGTGCTGGCGTGCGCCGGTGTCTTGGCTTGTGCCGAAGTCGTGGCCGGCGGTGTCGAGTGGCCGGAGCAACCGGCCAGCAGCAGGCCGCCGCTGGCCAGCAGGGCAACCAGGCAAATACGTGATGTGGTCATGGTGTTTCCCCTCTGATGATCGGGTACGACAGGGCCTCGACGGTGTCGCCGTGGTCAGCGCAAGTGGGCACTGTACCAACCGTCGGACGCGGCGACCGTGACCTGGGTGTCGAACAACGTCGACAGTCGGGCATCGTTCATCAACGCCGCCTTGGTGCCGTCGGCGAGCATGCGGCCGTGGTGCAGCATGACCACGCGCTGGATTTGCGGAAGGATTTCTTCGATGTGGTGCGTCACCATGACAAGTGTCGTGCCGGCCTCGGCAAGCCGGCCAAGGTCGATGAGAAATCGCCGTCGGGAGGCCATGTCCAGACCGGCACAAGGTTCATCGAGCAGCAATGCCGCGGGCGCATGCACGAGCGCGCGTGCAATCAGCACGCGACGGGCTTCACCGGTCGACAGCGTGGCGACGACGCGGTCGGCGAGGTGCCTGATTCCGAGCTGCGCAAGCACGGCCAGGCTGTGCTCGCGTTGCGTGGCCGTCACGTGATCGTCCGGACCCGGGCCGCGCGAGGCGAAAAAGCTGGATGCCACGGCGTCGAACACGGTGATGCGATCGGCAGCCACATCGTCCTGCAACGCGGCGCTGACCACGCCGATGCGATGCTTCAATTCGCTGATGTGCCAGCGCGCGTGGCCGAACAGGTGTACCTGCGGTCGCGGACCGCCGTCGGGGTTGGCGGCCAACGGGTACACGCGACGCTCAATGAGTTTGACCAGCGTGGATTTGCCCGAGCCGTTCGGACCGAGAATCGCCGTGTGCTGGCCGCGGTCCATGGCAAGGGTGAGGTTGTCGAGCAGGCGGCGCCCGTTGCGCAGCACGGTGGCGGCCCGGATATCGAGCCAGGTTGAGGGAGAGGTGTCGGAATCCATGCGCGCATGGTACGGGCCCGACACGCTACGATGCGGCATGGCCGGATATGCCGGTTTCGCATGAATGATCGCGAGCCCGTCAGCTCCAAGCAGCATCAATGACCTCGGCGGAGGAGACTCGACATGCATCCACAACAGGCACGCTGGCGGCTGGACGGGCACACGGCGCTGGTCACGGGCGCCAGCCAGGGTATTGGCCTGGCTTGTGTGCAGGAGTTGGCGGCGCTCGGCGCCGACGTGCTCATGGTCGCGCGCGACGAGGATCATTTGGATCGCGTGCGTGCGGAATTGGCCGAGCAATGGCCGCAGAGCGACGTGCTGGCCTTTGCCGCGGACCTCGCACAGGCCGAGGATCGACTGGCCGTGTTCGACTGGATTCGTGACCTGGCGCAGCCGTTGTCGCTGCTGGTCAACAATGTCGGCAACAATGTCGTCAAGGCCGCGCTCGATTACAGCGCGGGGGACTGGCGCACGATCCTGGACACCAACCTCACCAGTGCGTGGGACATGAGTCGCTTGGCGCATCCGTATCTGGCGCAACATGGCAACGCGGCAATCGTCAATGTCGGTTCGGTGTCCGGCATCACGCATGTGCGCACCGGCGCGCCGTACGGCATGACCAAGGCCGCGTTGCATCAGCTGACGCGCAACCTTGCGTGCGAGTGGGCCGAAGACGGCATCCGCGTCAACGCGGTGGCACCGTGGTACATCCGTACGCGGCGCACGGGAGAGGCGCTGGCCGACGACGATTACCGCGAGGAAGTGCTGGCGCGCACACCGATGCAGCGCATTGGCGAACCCGAAGAAGTGGCCGCAGCGGTCGCGTTTTTCTGTCTGCCGGCGGCCAGTTTCGTCACTGGCGAGGTGATGGCCGTGGATGGCGGATTTTTGCGTTACGGGTTTTGAGCGGGGGGTGCGTGACGAGTGGCAATGGTTGTCGCATGTTGTCATGGCGTGGTTTCGGCGAACCGGTGATTCAGACTTTTCCGGAGTCCCGCAAAACCATGTCCGAAAACGGCTGGTCATTCATGGGTGTGCTCGCTAGCCTGTATCCATGTCGCCGGTCATTGCCCCGCTCGAACTTGATCTGCAGGTGTGCGAACAGGCACGCCTGACCCGTGATGCGCGTTTTGACGGATTGTTCTTCACGGCCGTCACGTCCACCGGTATTTTCTGTCGGCCGATGTGCCCCGCGCCGGCGGCGAAATCGCGCAATGTGCGCTATTACGCGAGCGCGGCGGCGGCCAGTGCGGCGGGCTTCCGGCCGTGTTTGCGTTGTCGGCCGGAACGCGCGCCGGGTGCGAGCGCCTGGCGGCTGGGCAGTGAATTGGTGGCTGGAGCGTTGCGTCTGATCGACGGTGGTTTGCTGGATGACGCATCGGTGGCGACGTTGGCGGTGCGCGTTGGCGTCAGCGAACGCCATCTGCGCCGGCTGTTCGACGAGGTACTCGGCGCCAGCCCGGTGCAGGTCGCATCGACGCGCCGCCTGCTGTTCGCGAAACAACTGCTTGGCGATACCGCGCTGCCCGTGACGGATGTGGCGCTGGCCGCCGGCTACGGCAGCGTGCGCAGATTCAATGCCGCGTTCAGTGCCGCGTACGGCATGGCGCCGCGTGAGTTGCGGCGCACCCGCATTGTGCCGGTCACGGATGCACTGCGCCTGCGTCTGCCGTATCGCGAGCCATACGATTTTTCCGGCATGCTCGCGTTTTTCGCGCGGCGTGCGATCCCGGGCACGGAAGTTGTTGACGGCGAGAGCTACGTGCGCCACTTCGTGTGGCAGAACATGCCCGGCAGCGTGCGCGTGAGTGCGTGCGCGGCAGAGCCAGCCCTGGACTTGGAGGTTCGGCACCCATCGGCGCGTGCGCTGCCCGACATCCTCGCGCGCGTGCGTCGCCTGTTCGACGTGGACGCCGATGCGCGGGCAATTGCGGGTGTGTTGGGTCGTGACAAGCGTCTGGCGACACTGCTGCGCGAGCATCCCGGCGTGCGCGTGCCCGGTGGCTGGGATGGTTTCGAGATGGCTGTGCGCGCGGTGCTCGGTCAGCAGATCAGCGTGGCCGCGGCGCGTACGCTGGCTGCACGCCTGGTGGCACGTTGGGGCGTGGCGGTGGGTGATGGCGCCACGGCATTCCCGACGCCGGAAGCGCTGGCCGAAGCCGATCTTGCCAGCATCGGCGTGACACGCACGCGTGCACAAACGCTGCGCACGCTGGCGTGCGCGGTGGCAGACGGCAATGTGGACTTTCGCCCCGAGCAGGGGCTTGATGCGTTCGTCGATGCCTGGACTGCCTTGCCCGGCATCGGGCCGTGGACCGCGCATTACATCGCGATGCGTGCGCTCGGGCATCCTGATGCGTTTCCGTCCGCCGACCTCGTGCTGCGCAAAGTCGCCGGCGACGGCATCCCGCTGTCCGCGCGTGCGCTGGATGAGCGCAGCCAAGCCTGGCGCCCGTGGCGCGCCTACGTGACCGTGCTGCTGTGGCGCGCGGCGACCTGATCGAACGAGAATCCAAACATGCACAATGCCATCATTCGCTACGACTTCATCGACACGCCGCTCGGCCCGCTGTTGCTGGCCATGGACGACATCGGCCTGACCCATGTCGACCTGCCACACGAAAAACGCCCGACGCTGCCGGGGCCGGATTGGCGGCGCGAGAGCCAGCCATTGGTCGAAGCCAAACGCCAGTTCACGGCCTACTTTGCCGGCGACCTGCTGGACTTTGACCTGCCGTTGCACGCGTCCGGCACCGCATTTCAGCAAAGCGTGTGGGCGGCGTTGTGTGACATTCCGTATGCGGCAACGGAAAGCTACGGCGCGCTGGCCAAGCGCATCAACCGGCCGCGCGCGATGCGTGCTGTCGGCGCCGCCAACGGTGCCAATCCGCTGGCCATCATCGTGCCCTGTCACCGCGTGATCGGTGCCGATGGCTCGCTTACCGGCTATGGCGGCGGCCTGCCTGCCAAGCGTTGGCTACTGGCGCACGAACGTCGGCACGCACCCGCCGAAGCGTTAGCGCTGGCCTGACCTTGGCGTCACACGGGACGAAATCGTTTGGTAGACGCCAATTCGGTCCGGGTGGCGTCCAGTACCGGATGGAGATGGCAACAATGTGGGCCAGGATGATTTCAGCGGCAACCGGTCAGTTCGGCATGCAGGTGTTTGCGCTTTTTCAGCAAGCGTGGAAGCTGGTCGGGAAAGGCATCGTGAATGGCTTGATCATTGGCGTCGTTGCGCTTTTCGAGCACGGCGCAGGCGGCGTCCGGAGGCAAGGGGCGGCAGGTGTCGCGGACCTCCACGTAGTGGCTGCCGATCATGCCGGGTGTCGGGGTGGCGGCGCCGGCTACAGGCGTGAGGCCGGGAGTCCCCGCCAGCGGGACTCGGGACATGGGGAGCATGCCCATTGGTGCCAGATATGGGCGGGTGCGACCGTTGCTGCTCAGGTAGGTGCCACCGGTGGCGCGGGTGCAGCGGTACAGCACCGGCGGTGGTGCGATCGGTGCGACAGGCGGCGGTGGCGTGACGGAGGGTGATGGCCATGCCGGCGATGACACGGTGGCGGCCGGCACGAGCGTTGCCGCACTAGCGTGGGTCAGGTGCAACACGCTTTGCCGCGAACCGCGCGGACATGGCGTGTCCTGAAAGCTGACGTGTCCGCGCGCATCGACGCACTTGTAGCCGGTGCCGGCCACGGCAGTCGCGGCCAGTGACCACAGCAGCAGCGCAAGCAATGGCAGGCAGGCATGACGCATGCCGTCATTGTAGGCGTGATCAGAACGTCGGGGTGTATTCGCTGCTGGCAAAGCCGACCGCCAACGCCCCTTCGCCGACGCTGGCCATGCCGGTGATGCTCATCGGGCTTTCCAGCAGTTGCAAGCCACATTCGGTGCAAGCCTCGGGGACTTGCGCGTAGCCGGGCAGGGCGCGCATTTCGACCAGCGGTCCGCCGTAGCTCATGGCCACGAACGGCGTGCGCAAACCGGCACGGATGCGTTCGGCGGTGTGCCTGAACAAGGCCTCGGCACCGGCATCGAAGCCACGCATCTTGGCCACCGCCTGGGTCTCGCCGCGCCAGCCACGCAGGATCGGCTTGATGTCCAGCGCCGAACCCAGGGTGGCGCCGATCAGGCCGACGCTGTGGTCACCTTTCTTGCGGGCTTGCGCGCGCAGCTGATGCAGATCGCGCGGCAGCAGGTAGCCGTAGGTGTCGTGGCTGATGTCGGTCAGGCGCTCGCGGATCTGTGCCGGGCCCTGGCCTTCGGCGATCAGGCGCACGGCTTCGGCGACGACGACGGCGCTGCCGGCGAACAGGCTTTGCGTGTCGACCACGCGCAACAGAAATGGGCCCTGCTGGCCAGCCAGTTCGCGCACGCTGCGATAGTTTTTGAGAATGCTGAAACTGGCTTGCGTGGCGTTGGCATGCGTCGGGCTGCGCGAGGCACTGACGGTCAGGCAGAACACGCAATCGAAGCGTGCCACGAGGTCACCGAGAAACAGGTTCTGGATGGCTTCTGCGGAGCAGGGTTCGGTGGCGGCGGCGTGGTGACGCACGCCAGATTGTTCGTCGATGAAGCGCTGGATTTCGCCTTCATCGCGGTGGTCGTCGAACTCCTCGCCATCCACATCGACATGGATCGGCAGGACGGTGATGTGATGCTGATTGACGAAGGCCTGCGGCAAATCGCAGGAGGCGTCCATGACAAGCCCGGTGCGCATGATGGCGCTCCTTGTCGGGTCTGGCAGCGTGGCTGCGGTAGTACCAGTCTAGTCAGCGCTTGGCGTTTGCCTACTGGACGTTTTCCTAGGATTTTTTGAGCGGAATTTTTCCTAGGAGGCTGGGCGGTAGAAACTTTCGAGGCGAAAAAGTGACTGTGTGAGGGTAATCCCCCCACAAAAAAGCAGTCTCCAGAAGTGGAATTTTCTCGTACCCTGACCCGAGGAGGTTCCCATGAAGAAGTCCCGATTCAGCGACAGCCAGATCATCCACGCGCTCAAGCAGGCCGAGGCCGGCACACCGGTGCCCGAGGTGTGCCGCGAGTACGGCATCAGCTCGGCCACGTTCTACAAGTGGCGCA
>DASVGO010000062.1:0-23593 GCA_036379495.1 Rhodanobacteraceae bacterium
ATGACGGACGCGGGTGCACCGGCACCCGAATCGAGGCTACCCACCACGCCGCCGTTGCCGCCGAGGCCACCCACGATGGACGCCCCTTGCTGGTTGTCCAGGCTGGCGCCCGTGGCCACCTGCACACCCACGCCACCGGCGCCGCCGGCACCGGCTGTCAGGGTTGTCGTGGCACCTGCGGCGAGATTGGCCATGACGACGCTCACCGCGCCGTTGCCGCCGGCACCGCCTGCCACACTGCCGTTGACGCCCTGGCCGGATGCGGCCGTCGCATTCACGAACTGCGACCCCGCAACCGTGTCGATGCCATCCCCACCAATGCCACCGTTGCTGCCGGAAACCGTCAACGAGGTCAGCGGCGACTGGCTTTGAGCAGTGGTCAACTGCGGCGCACTTGCCTGCGCGTCACCGTTGCCACCGGCGCCACCGCCGACGACCCCGTTGTTGTCAAACGCAAGCCCACTGGCCGACAGCGCGATGCCGGCGCCACCGGCGCCACCCGCACCGCTCTTGAGCGTGAGCGACGTGGCATTGGTCTGCAGCGCCAACTGTCCGGGCACTGCCCCATACGGCGCGGTCGCCGCCTGACCACCCGTGCCGCCACGACCGCCGTAGATGTAACCGGCCGCATTGGTCAGGCTGGCGCCCGCCTGGGCCATGACGCCCACACCACCCGTGCCACCGGCGCCACCTTGCGACACCGCCGCCGTGGCCGCCGTACCAGTCAACCGCGTTTCGTAACCAGTGGTTCCCACCGTGCCACCAGCACCACCGGCGCCACCGGTGATGCGCGGCGAGCCATGGATGGACCCGGCCGCGCCAGTGCCATTGGCGAGACCGGCTCCAGCCAGCAGCACACCGGTACCGCCGGCGCCGCCGGCGCCACCTTGACCGTTCAGGGTGCCGGCGCTGGTATTTTGCGATCCGTACTGGGTGAAACTTGCATAACCACCGACGCCACCCGCGCCACCGCGGATGGCCGCCTGATTGGCGATGGTGGCGCCCGTGGCAGCCGTCACGCCTGCCGCGCCAGCACCACCGGCACCGCCGTACAAGTTGCCGGTCGTGGCAGGAGGCTGATTGGGTCGCGCTAGTGCCAGTGCGGCCGTACCACCGCTGCCGCCCGTGCCACCCACCACCACGGCGTTCGCGTTGACGGCGCCATTGTGCAGGCTGCTGTCCGCGCCAAGTACCACACCGGTACCGGCCACGCCGCCAGTCACGCCGGTCAGCGACGCGGCGGTCGAGCTGGTCCCGTACATGCCCGACTGCCCCGAATACAATCCACCGCCGCCGGTACCACCGTAAATGGCGCCATCGTTGTTGATCGCCGCATGACCCGCGCTGGCATCCACGCCAGCCCCGCCGGCACCGTTGCCCCCGCCGGCGTGGTTGACACTTGCATCGGCGTACCCCTCGCCTCCGGCACCACCGGCACCGCCAAAGTCGAACCAGTTGTTGGTGAACGTGGTGCCGCTGGCCATGGTCACGCCGGCACCACCATTGCCACCATCCGTGGCCGCCGTGGTGCCAATGGCTCGTTGCCCCGTCGCGCCAAACGCGCCGACAATCCCGCCGAAATAGAACGAAACCAACTGCGGACCAATCTGAGCCAAGGTGATGTTGCGCCCATTCGCCACGGCGGCGATCAGGGCATTGAATTGGTTGATGTCACCTGCCACGGCCGCGGCACTGGCCGCATTCCCCAGCACCAACTGGCCGCCGGTGATATTCAAACCATTGAGGATGACGGCCGGGCCACTCGAAAACGTGTAGGTCTGGTTGTTGGAAGCCGACAAGGTCGTTGACCCCAGCGGGGCCGTCAGCACCAGCGTGCCGACATCGGACTTGACCAAACCATCACCGGCAAGCAACACATCATTGAGTGTCGCGGTGACGCTCGCGCTGCCACTGGTGCCATCGCCCACATTGATGATGGGCGCCACGAGCGGCGTGCTGTTGGACGCATCCACCAGCGTGATCGGGTCGCCGGTCAAGGTGTAGCCGTTGGTCACGAACTGCATGCCGCCGGCCGTGACGGCGCCGGTGCTGTCATCCACCGTCACCGTGCCGCCGGTGCCCTGGAAGATGGCCATCGCGTCCTTGGTGAACGGCAACGGGCCTTGCGTGTGGGTGGTATCCGTCCACGCCGGTGAGCCTGCCGACCAGGTGCCGCTGCCGCCCAGCGGGCTTATGGTGGCATTGCTCAGACTGCCAGTCGGTGCCCACACGTCGAGCGTCATGCCCTGGGTGTCGTACAAATCAATTTGCTTGCCGGCCGTGTTGTTCCACAACGACAGGTTGTCCGATGCGCCGGAACCGAGCGTGATCGCCGTGTGGACCTCCATCGTGCCGCCGAAATTGTACGAGTCGGGCGTGAGGGTGGCCGTGCCGGTATAGCTGATGAGGTTGTACAGCCCCGGTCCCATGGCGTTGCCAAGGTTGTTGATGTTGACTGCCGCACCCTGCGCATTGAGGTTGCCGTTGACCGTGACGTGATCACTGGTGCCGGCGGACTGGAAATCGGCGCCAGGTGCACCCAGGTCAACATCAAGCTGGCTGCCCTCGCCCAGCGTGAGGTCGCCGTTGATGGTCAACGTGCCCAGCGTGCCGATACCGCCCGGCGCCAAGGTGCCACCTTGTACGGACGTGGCGCCGACACTGCCAATGCCGGCCAGGACGGTGAAATACCCCACCTTCACATCACCAGCCAGGCTGGCCGTGGGATGGGTGGCATCGCCCACCACCAAGGTGCCGCCAGCCACCGTGGTCGTGCCGGTAAAAGTGTTGATGCCATTCAAGATCAGGGTGGCTGAGTTGGCATTCAGCACCAGGTTGCCGCCCGTGCCACCGCCAATGCCGCCATCGACGATAGTGCCGTCGAAAGTCGAGGGCGTGTTCTGGTCCACCACCGTGAGGGTTTTCGAACCCAGCGCGATGGTGCCGGTGCCGCCGCCAGCCGGAAGCCAGCCAATGGTCGCGCCAGTGGTGGTTTGCGAAATGTCGAATACCGCGCCCGCCGCCACGCTGACCCCGGCGGTGCCCAGGCTTCCCGCACCCGACAACGCCAACGTGCCGGCCACGATTCCATCGCCCACAAGGCTGCTGCTATTGGTCAGCGTCAACGTGCCGGCGCCCGTTTTGTTCATGGCGCCATAGAACACCCCCGGGCGGGCCTCGCCCTGGGTAACGGGGCCGCTCAGGGTGACGTCATGCCCGTTGGTATCGATGTTGCCGTAATTGATCATCACCAACGGCCGCGTCGATGTGAAATCGGCCCCGGCCTGCAGGTTGCCACTGTTCAGGGTCAGCGCGCCGGTGGCCGCGCCGAGGTTGGCGTCCGAGGACACCTGCAAGGTGCTGCCCGCGACCACGGTGCCGCCCGAATAGGTGTTGTTGCCGGAAAGAATCAACGTGCCGCCGCCGGTGACTTCCACCATGCCCAGCGGCGCCGGTGGCGTGCTGTCGGAGATCACGCCACTGACGGTGTCCGTGTTGCCGGGAGCCACGCTGAAGACCGGATCGCCGCTGATCGCGAAGTTGTTCGCAAGGTTGACGCCGCTGGCGCCAAAGCCGATCGCGGTGCCGGGCGCCATGCTGACATCGCCCTTGCCGAGCGAACCGTCCGCACCGGCGATGAGCGTGCCGCCCTGAATCGACCACGGCGTGGTGTCGGTATTGGTGCCGGTCAGCGCCCACCTGCTGGTGCCGGTTTTCCGGTACGCGGTGAAACCGGATACCGTGCCAATATCCAAGCTGTCGCTGCCGCCACCACTGGCGTTGTCGCCCAGGATCAGCGTATCGCCACCGTTGGTCGTGCCGCTGGTGCTGACAATGGCGCCGGTTTCAGTCGAGCCCACTTCCAGCGTCAGCGTGTTGCCACCGCCGGAAAAATCGATTGCGTCAGCTTGCACCGGGTTGCTGCTGGCACCCGAAACACCACCGGCAATAACGCCGGCATTGACCACGGCCACGCCACCCTGGCCGATAACGCCCACGCCGCCGGAACCAACAATACCGCCAGAATTGCCAGACGTGCCGGGCGTACCGGATGCACCGGTGTTGCCCGGTCCGTTGTAATTTGTACCGCCAAGGCCGCCATCACCACCAGCGCCACCGTTACCGCCAGCACCACTGGACAGCCCGCCGTTGCCACCAACAATGGTCCCGCTATTGGTCAACGTGAACCCGCTGCCGGCGACCCCCGCGCCGCCATTGCCGCCGTTGCCGCCGTTGCCACCACTGCCGCCGTAGCCGCCGGGACCACCGTTGCCGCCAACGCCACCCGTGGCACTGGCACCACCAGAGCCGCCGGCACCCCCAACACCCCCGGAACCACCGGCACCTGCCGTACCACCGTCGCCACCGGCTCCACCGACAATGCCTCCGGTATTGGTCAACGTGAAATCGTTGCCGCTGACCCCCATGCCACCATTGCCGCCGTTGCCACCAGCACCACCAGCACTGCCATCGTTGCCCGCACCGCCATAACCGCCGGCGCCATCACCGTTGGGCCCCACCGTGCCACCATTGCCGCCGGCACCGCCGGCACCGCCGTCGCCACCCACGCCCGCGGCGCCGCCATTACCGCCTGCGCCGCCGACGATGCCGCCTGTGTTGGTCGGCACTGTGCCGCTGCCAGCAACGGCATTATTGCCGCTGTCGCCATGGGTGCCGGCCGTACCGTTCGCACCGCCACTCGAGCCCACCGCACCTGGCGTTCCAGGTGTGCCATCCGCACCGCCGGCCGTGCCTGCACCGCCGTTGCCACCGGCTTGTCCGGCCGTCCCAGCCGTGCCAGTGGCACCGCTGGTGGCTATCGTGCAGGTGGCGTAGGTTTTGCCATTGATGGTGCAACTGGTGGTGGTGCCAGCCCACGCCGGCGCCACCGAAAAAGCCGTCAGCCCCAAGGCCGCAAGACACGCCAGTGCCAGTGGCCGGCATCGGCTCGGCACACCACCGGCAGCGATATTGCCGCCACCTTCGGAGCGAGCCAGTTCCGAGGCCACTTGCAGGCAATGCAAGGCGCGATTCCAGACCAAGCGGTAGATGCGGTTCATGGCGATATCTCTCGTTTGTGTGGACGGGCAACGCTACCCGCCCCGCGTTCGGGGTGATGATGTTTGACTGACGGCAGGATCCCTCCCGCGAATGCAATGGCTCCGGCGCCGGACGCGCGGGCTTGCCCGCTACACGATCGTCACGGCGTGCGGATTGAATACTTCGGGGTTGCGCCAGAAGGCATCCTGTTCGTAGCGCTTGAACAGGTCCGGCGGCAGGATGGTGGTGTCGCGCGGTGGTTCGATTTTCGGCCGCACATGATGCAGGCCGCGCGTGCCGGTGCGGGTGTCAAATGACTCGGCGTCGTACTCGACGTGATTGAAGTCGTGCTTGCTCGCCGGCTCGCCGATGAAGTCGTAGACGGCCTTGAGCACGCGGGCCGGGTCACTGGTCAGCGTTTCGTATTGCACCAGCATGAGCTTGCCGGCATGCGCGCCGTAAAACGCCTGCTTGAGCGCGTCGTAGGCGTAACCGACCAAGCCTTCAGGCCCGGTCACGCCGTTGGCGCGCGTGTACACGGTGCCGCCGGCCGAGTAGTTGAAGATGGACGAGGGACTGAAGGCGTTGTTGCACACCAGCCGCTCGATGGAGTCGATGATCCACGGCATGTGGCGCACGCAGGCGATCACGCGACTATCCGGGTACAACTCGGCCAGAGCGTCCATGCGCGCGCACCAGCCACGATTGGTGTCGAAAATGACGGCCGCCGTATTGTCGGCATAGTAGGCATCGGTCACGGCCTTGAGCACGCGCCGACGCTGGTCATCGTGGATGAACACCGAGAACTCGTTGGCTTGGCTCATGTTGGCTAAAAGCGCGCCGAACATGCCACCGAGCGGACCGCTCATGCCGGCATGAAAACGCGGGTTCTGGCGCAACAACGCCGCCAGCAGCGTCGAGCCCGAACGTGGCAGACCGGAAATGAAATGCAGACGCTGCTTCACACGTTTCCCCTTCTCCCAGCGCGGCAATGTAACACGCAAGAGGATGCGGAAAAATACCCGCTCGGGCATGCGCCTGATCGATCAGGCGCCGGCGACAGCCTGCCGCAGCTCGTGCGACTGTGCCTGCATGGCGCGCGACAACTCAGCCATCTTCAGCGCGTAATCGCGCAGCTGGCGATCGTCGTCGTCGCGCGGTTGCCACGCCGGTACCGCAGCGGGTTTGCCGTCGGGCGCATCCAGCGCCACGAACACGATCATGCAGCGGGTCGCCAGTCGTTCGACACCGGATTCGAGGTCGCGCGACAGCACATCGACGGCAAAATGCATGCTCGACGTGCCGGTATGCGCCAGCCGCGCGCGCACGCTGACCAGGTTGCCGATCAGGATCGGCTCGACGAACTGGATGCCGCCGACCGCCACGGTCACGCAATAACTGCCGGCCCAACCCACGGCGGCGGCGTAGCCGGCCTGGTCAATCCACTTCATGACCATGCCGCCGTGCACCTTGCCGCCAAAGTTGACGTCGCCCGGCTGGGCCAGAAAGCGCAACGTCGTTTCGCGGTTTTGTCCGGACATGCTCGGCTCCTGCGGATGGCGCGGAATGGGTCAGACGTTGAACAGGAAATGCAGCACGTCGCCTTCCTGCACAATGTAGGTCTTGCCTTCGGTGCGCAGTTTGCCGGCTTCTTTCGCGCCCGCTTCGCCCTTGCAGGCGATGAAGTCGGCGTAGCCGATGGTTTCGGCGCGAATGAAGCCCTTTTCGAAATCGGTGTGGATGACGCCGGCGGCCTGCCGCGCGGTGGAACCTTTCCTGACGGTCCAGGCACGCACTTCCTTGGGGCCTGCGGTGAAGTAGGTTTCCAGTCCCAGCAAGGTGTAGGCGGCGCGGGTCACGCGATTCAGCCCCGGCTCGGTGAGGCCGAGATCTTCCAGGAACACCGCGCGATCGGCGTCGTCCAGCTCGATCAGTTCTTCCTCGATGGCGGCACACACGGCCACCACCTGCGCACCCTCGGTCGCCGCGCGTGCGCGCACGGCGTCCAGATGCGGGTTGTTGTCGAAACCGTCGTCGCGCACGTTGGCTATGTACATCAGCGGCTTGATGGTGAGCAGGAACAATTCGCGAATCAGCGCACGCTCGTCATCGTCGAGCGCGACGCTGCGCGCTGCGCGACCTTCGCCCAGGGCCGCGGCCAGTTTCTCCAGCACCGGCTTGCGCGCGATCGCGTCCTTGTCCTGACCTTTGGCGGCGCGATCGTTGCGGTAAATGGCCTTTTCGACGCTTTCCAAATCAGCCAGCGCCAGCTCGGTGTCGATGGTGTCGATGTCGGCCAGCGGATCGACCTTGCCGGCCACGTGCACGATGTCGTCATCCTCGAAGCAGCGCACCACGTGCGCCACCGCATCGACCTCGCGGATGTGCGCCAGGAACTTGTTGCCCAGGCCCTCGCCCTTCGACGCGCCCGCCACCAGCCCGGCAATGTCGACAAACTCGACTGCCGTGGGCACCAGCTTTTGCGGATGCACGATGGCCGCCAGCTCGTTCAAGCGCGGATCAGGCACCGGCACCACCCCGACATTCGGCTCAATGGTGCAGAACGGAAAGTTGGCGGCGGCGATGCCGGCGCGGGTCAGCGCATTGAACAGGGTGGACTTGCCGACGTTGGGCAGGCCGACGATGCCGCATTTGATGCCCATGGGGAACTCCGGAATCTGGATCAAAAATGGCAGCGACATGCGGCACGCCAAGGTGCGCGCAGTCACCCTGCACTGCGTGTATTGAGCCGCTTGGTGGCCTCGTCGAAACGCCCCGCAACGGCCAGCGGCAACACACCCAGACCACGCGATATGGCATCGACGATGGCATCCTCGTCAGCGGCCGACGGGCGCCCCAGCACCCAGTCAAGCACGCCATCGCGATGCCCCGGATGGCCGATGCCAATGCGCAACCGATGAAAGCGTCCGTGACCGACGTGCGCGAGGATGTCGCGCAGGCCGTTCTGGCCACCATGACCACCATCGAACTTCAGCCGCGCGGTACCTGGATCAAGATCGAGATCATCGTGTGCCACCAGGCATTCGTCGGCGGCGATCTTGAAATAGCTCAACGCCGAAACGACCGCGATGCCGCTCTTGTTCATGAACGTCGAGGGTTTGAGCAGCCAAACCGAGGCGTCACCCACGCGTACCTGACAAACCAGACCATGCAGCTTGCCATTGCTGCGCCAGTTGGCACCCTCGGCCTGGGCCAAGGCATCGACAAACCAGAACCCGGCATTGTGCCGGGTTCGCAGGTATTCGGCGCCGGGATTGCCGAGGCCGACGATGAGACGCAATCCGCTCATGCCTCCATGATGCCGTCAATGCCAGCGTCAGGTGCACCGGGCCGCCGACGGCAGCTCGCGGCGCACCCGATCTGCCGGCTTACTTGTCGGCGTCCTTGGGCGCTTCGCCGGCATCGGCGGCCGGTTCGGCAGCCGCCACTTCTTCGGCTTCAGGCTCGGCTTCGACCTTGATGGCATGCGCACCGGCCACGGCGATGTTGTGCTCTTCGCCCAGCTTCAGGGCCGGCAGTTCCACGCCGGCAGGCAGCTTGATGTCGGACAGGTGAATGAGATCGCCCAACTCCAGCGCGCCAAGGTCCACTTCAAGGTGTTCGGGCAGATCCTTGGGCAGGCAGGCCACTTCCACTTCCGTCAGGTTGTGGCTGATGGCCACGCCGGAAGCCTTGCCGGCCGGCGAGGTATCCTGATTGAGGAAGTGGATCGGCACGGTCACGCGCAGCTGCGCGTTCTCGTCGATGCGGAAGATGTCCATATGCAGCATCTGCTGCTTGTACGGATGCACCTGCCAGTCACGGATCAGCACCGGCTGGGTCTGACCCTCGACTTCGAGGTCGAGCACCGAAGAGAAGAACCACTCGTGGCGCGAGGCGAGGAGCACTTCCTCGTGATCGAGCTCAAGGTTCACCGGCGGGATGTTGTTGCCGTAAATGACGGCCGGCACCTTGCCTGCACGGCGCAGGCGGCGGCTCGCACCTTTCCCCGCGTCGGTACGGCGTGCGGCCGTGATCTTGTGTTTGGAAGCCATGGATATTGCCTCAGGGTTGAAAATGCCGCCTCGCGGCGACCGGAGACTTCCCCGCGACCAGGAAAGCCGAAAAGGACTGGCGTGACCGGGCATGCCCGGCCAGCACCAAGCCAGCCGGGCATTGTAGCAGAGTGCGTGTCAGTCGATGTACAGCGAGCTGACCGACTCGCCGAAGGCGATGCGGCGGATGGTTTCGGCCAAAAGCTCGGCCACCGTCAGCTGACGGATCTTGGGGCAGGCCTTGAGCTCTGCGGACAGTGGCAAGGTGTCGGTCACGACCAAGCGATCGAGTGCCGAGTTGCTGATGTTTTCAAGCGCCTTGCCCGAAAGCACCGGGTGCACGCAATAGGCCTCGACCGACTTGGCGCCCTTGTCCTTGAGCGCCGCCGCGGCCGCGCACAAGGTGCCGGCGGTGTCGACGATGTCGTCCACGACCACGCAATCCTTGCCGGCAACATCACCGATGATGTTCATCACCGTGGCCACGTTGGCGCGCGGACGACGTTTGTCGATGATGGCCAGATCCGCGTCATCCAGGCGCTTGGCAATGGCGCGTGCACGCACCACGCCGCCGACATCCGGACTGACCACGATCAGGTCTTCCATGGAATGCCGGCGCCAGATATCGGCCAGCAGCACCGGCGAGGCATAGACGTTGTCGACCGGGATGTCGAAAAAGCCCTGGATCTGATCGGCATGCAGATCGACCGTCAGCACACGATCGACACCGGCGGCACCAATCATCTTGGCCGCCAGCTTGGCCGTGATCGGCACGCGCGAGGAACGCGGCCGGCGATCCTGACGGGCATAGCCGAAATACGGCATCACTGCCGTCACCGAAGCCGCCGAAGCACGCTTGAGCGCATCGGTGATGATGAGCAGCTCCATCAGGTTCTGTGCACTTGGCGCGCCCGTGGGCTGCAGCACGAACACTTCCTGACGGCGCACGTTTTCTTCGATCTCGACCTGCGCCTCGCCGTCGCTGAACGCACTGACCAGGAGCTTGCCCAGCGGCACGCCCAGACGGTGTGCCACATCCTCGGCCAGCCGGTGGTGGGCGTTGCCGGCGAACAGCATCAAACCTGCCGTATCCACATCAAGCCCCCTCGAATCGGTTGCCACGTTCATTGACACACCCGTTGCGCGCTGCAGGAAACATCCGTCCACGACGGAAATGGCTGGGGCGGCAGGATTCGAACCTGCGCATGCGGGGATCAAAACCCCGTGCCTTACCACTTGGCGACGCCCCAGCAGAAACCGGATCGGTCACTGGCCGGCACCGACAACGGGCATTATCCCGGCTGGCGCCGGATTTCTCCACTGCGCCGACCGCATCAACCCGATCATCAGGAAGCCGCGCATTGTCGTGAGCCGGACGACACGTGTCAATTCCGGGCCATCGGAATGCCTTGGCCCGGTCACTGTATCGACCAACTGCGAATGGCCAGTCGCACGTGATACTGGCCATTGGCCGCAAACACCTTGCGCGGCAAGGCAGGGTTGATGTGGGTGAACCAGTCCCGGTACTGCACGGTCCAGCCATCCTGCACCAGCAGTGACGGCAGGCCGTCGTTGCCGAAGCGCAACACGGCATCCGACCCCGCACCGCCCGCGCGCAGCCCACGCACCCAGTCCTTGAGCGGCTGCATCGGCACGCGCCAACCGAGCACGCGCGCCAGCAAGGCCTGGGCATCAGCGCCATGCACGGGACCGCCGTCGAGTCCTTCCAGCACCGCGCCATCGGGACCGCCAACCAGACGAAAGCTGCGTCCGGTGATGGGCGCGCGCACGGTGAAGCTGTAGTGCTGGCCGTCTTGCACCCAGACAAGCGTGCCGCTGCCGCCATGATGGCCATCGGACACGCCAAGATGCGCCTGCAAGGTCCAGTGGTCGTGTCCGGCCAGTGCCTTTTCGCGTGCGGCCTGCACCTCCAGCGTATTGGCGTTGCCCTTGATGCGCACCGGCGCACAGGCGGCCATCAGCATGACGATGATGACCACCGCCAGCCATCGCCAACGCATCACGGCGTGAACTTCTGCTGCAGGGCACGCAGGACGGCATCATGCGGTGCCAGCTTGCGCGCCGCATCGATCACGTCGCGGGCCTGTCGATGATCACCTTGTTGCCACAGCACGGTGGCCAGATGCCCACCCACCTGCGGATCCTTGCCCTTTTTCCAGGCCTGTTCGAGCGCCTTGCGGGCCGTGGCCAGATGCCCCAATCGATACTGCACCCAGCCCCACGAATCGGTGATGGACGGGTTATCCGGCTGCGCGGCGTGGGCACGTGCAATGAGCTTTTCGGCCTCGCTCAGATTGCGATTGGCATCAGCCAGGGTAAAACCCAGCGCATTGACAGCGTCGATGTCGTCGGGCTTGATCTTGAGCACATGGCGCAGATCGGTGATGGCGGCATCGGTGTCGCCGGCCTCGGCATAAGCCACGCCGCGGTTGTACAGCAACCCGCTGTCGTCAGGAGCAAGCTTGAGCGCATCGTTCAAGCTGGCAATTGCCTTGGCATAATCGCCGCTCATCATGTACAAGCTGGCTGACAGCTGCAGCGCCTTGCCGAGTTGCTTGGGATCGCCGGCATGATCCGACTGCATCTGTTGCGCGATGGCTTGCGCCTTGGACATCTTGCCCAGCTGTTGCCACAGGATGGCGCTCTGCAGTTGGGCATCGAAGCCGTGCTCGCCATCCGGCGGCACCTTCCCGAACCAGTCGATTGCCTGGCGCAAATGGCCGAGACTGCCGGCCAGCTGGCCCAGCAAATACTGGTTCGGCTCCCGCACGCTGGCCGGAGCGCGCTGCAGGTCGCGATAGATCCGCTTGAGCTCCGCCGTGTCATGACCCCGCGCCGCGTAGGCCGCACGCAACGGGTAGGTGGTGGCGTCCTGCGGCCCCCGAGCCAGCACGCGGGCGGCGGCGGCATCGTCTCCGATCTGGCCCAGCAATGATGCATAGCCTTGCCGCAGTTGCTTGTTGCGCGGATCTTTCGCGACCGCCTTGGCATACAGGGCACGTGCCTGCTTGTGATGCCCGATCTGGAACTGAAGCTGCGCCGCCCATGCATAGCAATCTGCGCAATGGAATCGCACGATGGCCTGTTTGGCCAGATTGCCAGCGTAGGCGTGACGACCGAGTTTTTCGCCAAGCTCGCTCATGGCCAGCCACGCCTTGGCGTCATTCGGCAGGCGCGCGGGCGTGGCGATGGCCTCGAGCAACTGGCCGGCCTGCGCGGCATCGCGCGCGTTCATCAGCAAGCGACCGAATCGGCGCCAGGCGTTCTTGTCGCCACTGGCCACCAGCTTTTCGAGCTGCGCGCGCGCGCCGACCGTATCGCCGGTTTGCAGCGCCAGCTTGGCGCGCGCCTGGTCAAGATCCGCCGCGCTGGCCCCCAAGGCCGCCCATCGCGCAATGGACATGCGGGCGCCGGCCGTGTCATGCGTGGCCAGGGCCAGCTCGGTTGCGCGGCCGGCCACCTTCGGGTCATCCGAGATCGCCGCGGCCTTGGCATACGCCTTGGCTGCCGCCTTGAGATGATTGTGATCGATGTCGAACTGGCCATCCATCAGCTGCGCCATCGCGTCGTGACTGGCCGTGGGTGTGGCCACCGTCAAGTGCGGCTGCGGTTGCGCCATCGGGGCTGATGTGACCGGATGCGGTGTCGTCGTGGCACAACCAGCCAGCCCCGCCACGGCCAGCACCAGCGGGACCACGGCGGTCACGGAATGCCGCATTTGCTTGAATTTTAAGCGTCCACTACGCACAATTTACCCTCGGTTGTCGACTTGATGACGGCTCGGGCCGTCCGCTGGTGTCGCTCACGGCGACCATGCCAGCCTAGTCTATCGCCGTCCCGCACGCTGCCACACGCCTTCCATGCCGCTGATCGCCCTCGGGCTCAACCATCTCACTGCGCCTGTCGGACTGCGCGAACAGGTGGCCTTCGATGCGACGGCCACGCCTGCCGCGGTCGATGACCTCGCGCACGAGCCGGGCGTGAGCGAGGCGTTGATCCTGTCGACCTGCAACCGCACCGAGCTTTACTGCAGCGTGGCCACGGGAGCGGAGGATGCGCCGCGCCAATGGCTGCACCAGCACCATGGTTTGACCGCGAACAAGCTCGATGCGTTCCTGTATCAGCACGACGAGGACGATGCCGTGCGCCACATGTTCCGCGTAGCCACCGGGCTGGACTCGATGGTGCTGGGCGAACCGCAAATCCTCGGCCAGGTGAAGGATGCCTGGCAGATCGCGCGTGATGCGCACACCCTCGACACCTCGATGGACCGCCTGCTGCAAAGCACTTTCGCGGTGGCCAAGCGCGTGCGCACCGACACCCGCATCGGCGCGCACTCGGTCTCCGTGGCCTTCACCGCCGTGCGGCTGGCCGAGCAGGTGTTTGCCGATCTCAAGGACGCCTGCGTGCTGCTGATCGGGGCCGGCGATACCATCGAGCTGGTTGCCCGCCACTTGGCCGACAAGCAGGTGCGTCGCCTGATCGTGGCCAACCGATCGCTGGAAAACGCGCAGGAGCTGGCCACCCGCCACGGCGGCTACGCCGTTGCGCTGACTGATCTTGCGCAGCACCTGCCCGAGGCCGACATCGTCATCTCCTCGACCGCCTCGCGTCAGCCGATCGTCACCCGCGCCATGGTCGAGGCCGCCATCGAAACACGCCGGCACCGACCGGTGTTCCTGGTCGACATCGCCGTGCCGCGCGACATCGAACCGGCGGTCGGCGAACTCAAGGACGTGTTCCTGTACGGCATCGACGATCTGCGCCAGGTCATCGACGACAACCGCCGTTCGCGCGAAGCCGCTGCCCATGAGGCCGAAGCCATCATCGACCTGTCGGTCGAGCGGTACATGGCCTGGCGTCAGGCGCTCACCCTGCACAACCCCATCCACGGCCTGCGCGATCAAGCCGAACTTCAGCGCGATGACGTGCTGACCAAGGCCCGCGCCATGCTGGCCCACGGCAAAACGCCTGAAGAGGCCCTGGCCTTTCTGGCCCATACCCTGACCAACAAGCTGTTGCACGCACCCAGCGCCCACCTGCGCGAAGCCACGCTGGCCGGTGACGTGGACCTGCTGCACGCCGCCGAGCGCCTGTACGGATTGGACACACCTCGCGTGCCCGACGACAAATAGCCAGGGCGGCTGGCTGCCGCTTTCGTCATTTGCCATCGCCATCACCACCGCGCACGCTTGAGTCCATGACCCCATCGATCCGCCGCAAACTCGAAGCCCTCGCCGAACGCCACGAGGAAGTCGGCCGGCTGCTGGCCCAGCCCGACGTTGCCGGCGACACCGACGCCTTCCGCAAGCTGTCACGTGAATACGCGCAACTGGAGCCGGTAGTGACCGTGCTGCGCGAATACCAGTCCACACAAGGCGAACTGGACGAAGCGCGCATCCTGCTCAATGACCCCGAGCTCGGCGACATCGCTGCCGATGATGTCGCGCGTCTGCAAACCTACCTTGCCGAACTCGACGACCAGCTCAAGCTGCGCCTGATTCCGCGCGATCCGCGTGACGAGGCCAACCTGTATCTGGAAGTGCGCGCCGGTACCGGCGGCGACGAAGCCGCGTTGTTTGCCGGCGACCTGTTCCGCATGTACTTGCGTTTCGCCGAACGTCGCCGCTGGCATGTGGAAATCCTGTCGGACAACCCGGGCGAGCATGGCGGCTACAAGGAGATCGTGGCGCGCATCGAGGGCATGAACGCCTACTCGTGGCTGAAGTTCGAGTCGGGCACCCATCGCGTGCAGCGCGTGCCCGAAACCGAGGCCGGCGGGCGCATCCACACCTCCGCCGCCACCGTCGCCATCCTGCCCGAGATGGACGAGATCGAAGACATCGAGGTCAAGCCGGCCGACCTGCGCGTGGACACTTATCGTTCGTCCGGCGCCGGCGGCCAGCACGTCAACAAGACCGATTCGGCCATCCGCATCACGCACATCCCGTCGGGGATCGTGGTGGAATGCCAAGAAGAACGCAGCCAGCACAAGAACCGCGCCCGCGCGATGAGCCTGCTCAAGGCCCGCCTGCTCGACGAGGCGCAATCCAAACAAACCGCCACGCAAGCCGAATCGCGTCGATTGCAAGTCGGCTCCGGCGACCGCAGCCAGCGCATCCGCACCTACAACTTCCCGCAGGGTCGCGTCACCGACCACCGCATCAACCTGACCCTGTACCGCCTGGGCGACATCCTCGAAGGCGATCTGGACGAGTTGGTCGACGCGCTCGCGCGCGAGCAGCAGGCCGACGCGCTGCAGGCGTTGGAATGAAGGCGACACCAGAAAGGTCAACGTGTCGGCGGTGCCACAATCACCAATTTCGGAAAATAACTGCGGTAGCGCGCGGCATCCCGCGTCAGCAAGCGCATGTCGTGCACCAGCGCATGCGCGCCGATGTAAAAATCAGGTAACGGCGAACGCGCGCGGCCCGCACGCAAACCTTTGGCATCGCGATACAGCTTGAATGCCTGCCCGGCCAGAAACGCGGCATCCCACGGCAGCGGCTCGCGCTTGAGTGGCAATCCTGTCAACGCCTGCTCCAGCTCCGATGCGCGTTCGAAACGCGGACTGAGTTCGGCCAGAATCAACGGATTGATCACCAACGACGCCTCCTGTCCCAGTCGTTCGAGTTGATCAAGCGACCAATCAGCCCAAGCAGGATCATCGGCCAGCACGTCGATCAACACATTGCTGTCGACCAGCGTGGCCGGTGCCAGCTCATAGCGCGGCGGCACGGGTTCGTGCGTGACACCTCCGCGCGAACGTCGCTCAGCCACGCAGGAAATGCATGAACTCGTCGGTGCTCATGCCCTTGAACTGACACGCGGTGGCGCTGCCACGCACTCTCTGAAAGGCCGCACGTATCGGCGAAGCGTTTCCGCGCAAGGGGCGGATCACGACTTCGCCATCGGGTTTGACGACAAACTCGACCTCACTCATGGGCAGCAATCCGGCTTGCTCACGCACCGCTCGCGGAATGGTGACCTGGCCTTTGCTGGTGATTCTCATGGCCAATCCTTACTTTGTATTTGTAAGAATCTTACTGCACCACCGGCATGCTTACAACCAACCCTTCTGCCGCGCCAGACGATAGGCTTCGATGCGATTGCCGGCACCGAGTTTGCCGATCGCTTCGGACAGGTAATTGCGCACGGTACCGTGCGACAAGTTGAGCGCCGTGGCGATGTCGCCGGCCGACTGGCCTTCGCCGGCCAGGCGCAGTACCTGGCGTTCGCGATCGTTCAGCGGATCGGCCTGCGACCACGCTTCCAGTGCCAGTTCCGGATCAATCGCGCGACCGCCACGATGCACGGTGCGCAGCGCCTCGGCCAGTTTTTCTGCCGGCGCATCCTTGAGCAGATAACCGGACACACCGGCATCCAGCGCGCGGCGCAAAAAGCCCGGGCGCGCAAATGTGGTCACGATCACCACCTTGATCGGCAACTCGTGCCGCTGCACGCGCTGCGCCAGTTCCAGGCCGGTCAGGCCCGGCATCTCGATGTCGGTCACCAGCAGATCGGGTTTGAGCCGCTGCAGCTCGCGCCATGCCGACTCGCCATCAGCAGCCGAACCCAGCACTTCAATATCCGATTCCAGACTGAGCAGCGCCGACAAGGCGCCCAGCACCATGGTCTGATCTTCGGCCAGCAATACACGTATCACGAATGGCTTCCTCCAGCCTGATGCGGAAAGGGCACGACGTTGGGCGACACCGGCGCGCGACTTGATGCCGACAGCGGGATGTCGATGCACAGCTCGGTGCCTTCATACGGCAGCGAGCAGATGCGCAGGCTTCCGGCCACGGCCGCAATGCGTTCGCGCATGCCGTTCAGGCCATTGCCGGACGCACCCACACCGCCGCGGCCATCGTCGCGCACACGCATCAAGGCATGGCCATCGATCACATCCACGCTGACACTGGCATGCCTGGCATGCGCATGCCGGTGGATGTTGGTGACCGACTCGCGCAGCACCCACGCCAAGGTGTCATCGACCGCTTCGGGCAACGCCGGCATCGGGCCCACGTCCAGCTCCACGCCGGAGGTGCGCAGCATCAGACGCGCCGAGGCCAGTTCGCCGGCCAGGCCGGTCGCACGGATGCCGGTGACGGCCGCGCGCACTTCGGCCAGCGCATGCCGCGCCACTTTTTCGGCCTCGGTCAGTTCGCTGCGCGAGCGTTCCGGATCAACATCGAACAGCTTGCGTGACAGTTCCAACTTCAAGGTAATCAGCGACAAAGTGTGACCCAGCAAATCATGCAGATCACGACCGATGCGCTCGCGTTCGGCATTGGCGGCCAGCCGTCGCACCTCGTCGCTGGACAGTCGCTCGGCAATGTTTTTTCTGACATTGATGTTGCCGACCAGACTGCCGGCCGCCACCGACGTGGAAACGGCCACCATGATGAGCAATTCCTGCCACGGCCAGCCCAGCAAACCCGCCACGAACAACATCCCGGCCACGATGCCGACCATGTACCGCACGGACTGCACAACGCCTTTGCCGACGTACCATGGCACATAGGCGCAGGCGAACACCCCGTAAGCCCACCCCGCCATGTTGAACGGCATGCTGGCAAAACTGAGCAGCGCCATGATCCAGACATACACCGGCACCTCGCTGCGCGATCGTACGTTGAGCAACACCACCAGCAACAAGAACACGGCGTAACCGATACCGGTTGCCCACCAATACGCCGTATTCATATGCCCCGCCAGGGCGGGTGCGAATACCCACAACGACCAAATCAGGTTGAACAACGAGCTCCACGATTTGAACCCGGCGCAACGCATGTGCACGGCCATCGAATCGGGCGCCGGGCGCAGCCAGCGCGGAACCCAGGTTGTCAGCGATGCGACTTTCATGGCGTTCATGCTACTACCCGTGGCGACGCAAACGGCGCATGGCCAGGCCCAGAAACACCGCGGCAAATCCGGCCAATACCAGCACGTGCGTCCAGATCGTGGTCTGCGCCATGCCGACCGCATCCAGCGCGATCGCTTCCAGGTGATAGCTGGGAAAAATCGGCGCCAGCTTCTGCAAGGCATGCGGCAGCTGCGGCAACGGAACCCACAGACCGGACAGGAACGACATCGGCAGGTACACCAGATTGAGCAGGCCCGGCGCGCCCTGCCCCTTGATCAGCGTACCCACCCACATGCCCATGGCGCAAAACGGCAGCACGCCCAGCACGTCGGTGACAAACAAGCCGACCGCCATGCCCACCGTCACATCCACGTGTCCCAGAAACTCGGCCATCAGCAACAGCAGCACCACCACGCCGGCGGCCACCAGCATGGCCATCACCATCTTGCCGATGAGGTACGCACCCGGCGGTACCGGCAAGGCGCGCTTCAAGGTCAAAAGACCGTTGTCGCGCTCGATCGCGAGCGACGCACCAAAGCCGAACAGACCCGGACTCATGATGCCGAACACGCTGTAGCTGGCGAGCAGATACGTGCTGGCGCCGTGCCCGAAGGAGCCGCCCATGATCACGGCAAACAGCAGGTAGAACATGCACGAAAAAATCACCACCGGGATCACGAAACCCGGATTGCGCAGATAGCGCAGGCATTCACTGCGCGCCTCGGCCAGATACGCGCCCAGCACGCGACGCGTGGTCATGCCGGTTGGTACCGGCGCGGCAACGGTTTGCACGATGGCGTTCATCAGGCAGCCTCCTTCTCGGCACGATCATCTTCGCGGGTCAATTCGACAAACGCTTCGGCGAGGCCGGCGCGACGTACTTCCAGCTCCGACAAGGCCGGGTCGGCATCGAGCAGGCGGCGCAGCACGCTTTCGGCGCAGGCAGTGGTGATGACCAAGTGTTTGTCTTCACGCGTGGCCTGATCCACACCCGGCCAGTTCGCCAACGCCGCGGCATCCAGACCACTCACGCAGCGAATGCGCGTCATCGTCACGCGTGCGCGCAGGTCGTCGACGCTGCCGCAACTCAACACGTGGCCGTGCCCCATCACGATCACGCGCTGCGCCAGCGCCTCGGCCTCTTCCAGATAATGCGTGGTCAGCACCACCGATGTGCCTTCGGCGACCAGGGTGCGCATCGCGGCCCAGAGTTTTTGCCGCGCTTCGATGTCCATGCCCACGGTCGGTTCGTCCAGAAACAGCAAGTCCGGGCGACCGCACAGCGCCAGCGCGAATTGCACGCGCCGCTGCTGGCCGCCGGACAACTTCTTGTACGGCCGCAGCAACAAATCCGCCACGCCGGCCAGCTCGGCGCTTTCCGCCAGCGGACGCGGGTTCGGGTAATAGCTCGCAGTCAGGCGCAACAGCTCGCCCACGCGCAGGGTTTCGGGCAGGCTGGCTTCCTGCAGCATCACGCCGATGCGGCGACGCGCATCGATGTTTTGCGGATCGCGCCCGAACAGTTCGACTTGGCCTGCGCTGGGCCGGATCAAGCCCAGCAGCAGGCTGATCGACGTGCTTTTGCCGGCGCCATTCGGCCCCAGCACGGACAGCAGCTCGCCACGCCGCACCTCAAGGTCAATGTTGTCCAGCGCGACGAGCTTGCCGTAACGCTTGCTGACACCGCGCAGGGCGGCCACGGAATGATGGGGTGCTTGCATGGGTTGTCCTCCTTGTGGCCCATGATCGCCGCGACCCGTCGGCGCAGCTAGTCGCGTCCATCACCGATGGCCTGTGACAACCGTCACCCGGGCAGGGGGTTACGCCGGCTTATGCCGCGTGCTAATATGAATGCGTTTTCCCTTTATAGTTAATCACTTACGGCAACGATCCAAGCAAAACCGTTGCCATCCAACACGCTGGAGGACGCCATGAACCCGATCGAGATGCTGCGCGAAATGCGCGAATTTGGAGGTGCCGCACGCACCCTGGGCCTTGATGACGCCACCATCGAACGCTTTGTCGCCAGCGACCCGGCGCTGAGCCACGCCATCGAAACGGCGCTGATGCATCACCGCGAACTGCGCGCCGATTTCGCCGATTTTCTGAAACTGGACGAAGTCGAGCAGATGCACCAGGCGCAAGCCGGCTACGTCAATTTCTACCCCGACGATGCCACCAGCCCGTACCTGCCGGCCGCCGCCAAGGGACCGTGGATCGTCAGCCTCAAGGGCGCCGTGATCCACGACAACGGCGGCTACGGCATGCTCGGCTTTGGCCACAACGTCGATGCCATCACCACCGCCATGGGCCGTGAACAAGTCATGGCCTCGATCATGACGCCGTCGATCGCGCAGTTGCGTTTCACCCAGGCGATCAACGCCGAACTGGGCCGCAACCGTGGCGGCAATCCGTATGCCAAGGTGATGTGCCTAAACTCGGGCTCCGAGTCGGTCACGCTGGCCGAACGCATCGTCGACGTCAACGCCAAGCTCATGACCGACGAAGGTGGCAAATACGCCGGTCGCAGCATCAAGCGGCTGGTCGTCAAAGGCGCGTTCCACGGTCGTACCGGCGAACCGGCGCTGTATTCCAACTCCACCCGCGCCACCTACAAGAAGCACCTCGCCAGCTTCCGTCACGAGGATTCGGTGCTGGTGGTCGAGCCGTACAACGTCGACGGGCTCAAGGCCGTTTATGCCGACGCCGACAAGCACGGCTGGTTCATCGAGGCGATGTTCCTGGAGCCGGTGATGGGCGAAGGCGACCCTGGCCGCGCCGTCACCGTCGAGTTCTACAAGGCAGCGCGCGCGCTGACCCAGGCGCACGGCAGCCTGCTGCTGATCGACTCGATCCAGGCCGGCCTGCGCGCGCACGGCGTGTTGTCGTTCGTCGACTATCCCGGCTTCGAACAGCTGCCGCCGCCGGACATGGAAACCTTCTCCAAGGCGCTCAACGCCGGGCAGTATCCGCTGTCGGTGCTGGCCGTCACCGAACACACCGCCGGGCTGTACCGCAAGGGCATCTACGGCAACACCATGACCGCCAACCCGCGCGCGCTGGACGTGGCACTGGCCACCCTGGGCGAGCTCAGTGACGAGGTGCGCAACAACATCCGCGAGCGCGGCAAGGAATTCGTCGACAAGCTCAACGCGCTGAAGAACGAGCTGGGCGGCCTGATCACCAAGGTGCAGGGCACCGGCCTGCTGTTCTCCTGCGAGCTGGCGCCCGAGTACAAGTGCTACGGCGCCGACTCGACCGAGGAATACATGCGCGAGCACGGCGTCGGCGTGATCCACGGCGGCACCAACTCGCTGCGCTTCACCCCGCATTTCAAGGTGACCAGCGCGGAGATCGACCTGATCGTGTCCCACGTGCGCAAGGCACTGCTGGAAGGACCGCGCAAGGCCAAGGCCGAAGCCGCCTGAGCGCACTTTCCGTGGAACTTCGAGGCCGCGCCGGCTTGTCCGGCGCGGCCTCGTCCTTTTGTGGACGGGCGCAGCCATCCGCCCACGCGAGCGCCGGCCAGGCACGACAAGGCGCTTCAGCTGAATACTTCATCCACGCAAGATCTTGCCTGCAGACGCGAGGGAGAATCCCTGCCTAGACTGCCCGGGCCGGCAGCAGCCGGTTACCCAGGGAGGACTCAACGATGTCGATGTCACTACGTCTGCTCGCAATCAGTGCTGCCTTCGCCTTCGCCGGCGCCACCTTCGCCGCCACGCCGCAAGCGGGCACCGCCGCGCCGGCCAAGCCACGCACCGCGCAACAGCAGCGCATGGCGGACTGCAACAAGCAGGCCACCGGCAAGAAGGGAGACGAACGCAAGGCCTTCATGAGTTCGTGCCTCAAGGGCCACAGCACGGCGGCCACGCCGTCGGCCAAGGCAGCCCAGCAGGAAAAGATGAAGACCTGCAACGCCGACGCCAAGACCAAGGCGCTCAAGGGTGCCGAGCGCAAGACCTTCATGAGCAGTTGCCTGAAGGGCAACGCCGCACCCTCCACGCACTGACGCCTGCCCGGCCGTTGCCCGCGCAGCATGCGTGCGTGGGTAGCGGCGCTTCGCTAAGCTCACTGGTTGTTGCGCCACGCGCCCGCCAGTGAAGCCTCTGCCCATGAAGATCGTCGAAGTCCGCCACCCGCTGATCCAGCACAAGCTGGGCCTGATGCGCCGTGCCGGCATCAGCACCAAGGAATTCCGCGAACTGGCCTCCGAAGTCGCCGCCCTGCTGACCTACGAGGCCACCAAGGACCTGGAAACCGTCGAGGAAGAGATCGAGGGCTGGGCCGGGCCGATCAAGGTTCACCGGATCAAGGGCCGCAAGATCACCATCGTGCCGATCCTGCGCGCGGGCCTGGGCATGCTGCCGGGCGTGCTCGACCTGATCCCCGCGGCCAAGGTCAGCGTGGTCGGCCTGCAGCGCGACGAACAGACACTGAAGCCGGTCACCTATTACGAGAAGCTCACCGGCCGCATGGACGAGCGCATCGCACTGATCGTCGACCCGATGCTGGCCACCGCCGGCACCCTGGTGGCCACCGTGGACATGCTCAAGGCGGCCGACTGCACGCGCATCAAGGGCCTGTTCCTGGTCGCCGCACCGGAGGGGCTCAAGCGCATCGAGGCGGCGCACCCGGACATCGAGATCTACACCGCCGCGATCGACCAGCGCCTCAACGAGCACGGTTACATCCTGCCCGGCCTGGGCGATGCCGGCGACAAGATCTTCGGCACCAAGCAGCTGCCCGACGCGGGCTGAGCGCACGGGGGTTTCATCCCACCCCCACATCACGCAAAGTAATGCGATGTCGGCATGGGTCGACATCGCCGACAGCGCAGCTCCGGGGGGAGCGTTCGCAGAACTGTCGCAAAAGCTTGCTAGCGTGCGGCGTTCAACGGATCCAGCAAGGATCCCGCCAGAGGGGAGTGACTTTTCATGCAGGGAATCAACATGCGGCGCGCCGTGCTGGCGACGCTGACCGGCGTGGCGTTGTCGTTTTCGGCCTACGCCAGCGACCTTGAGATCAACCAGTTCCGCGTACGCGGCCCGGCCGGCGGCAACGACGAATTCGTCGAGCTGATCAACGCCGGCTCCACCACGCTGGATGTCTCCGGCTATCAGCTCAACGGCTCCAACGCGAGCGGTACGGTTGGCACGCGACTGATGCTGCCGGCCGGCACCAGCATTGCGCCGGGCTGCCACCTGCTGCTGACCAACAAGTCCAGCGGCGGCTACTCCGGCAGCGTGGCGGGCGACCTCAGCTACAGCACCGGCGTCACCGACACCGGCGGCCTGGCTATCCTCGACAGCGCCGGCACCATCGTCGATCAGGTCGGCCTGAGCTCCGGCTCGGCCTACCAGGAAGGCACGCCGCTGGCCTCGCTGGGCAGCAGCAACGCGGATCAGTCCTACGTGCGCAGCACGAACGCTGCCGGACTGCCGAACGACAGCGGCGACAACAGCGCCGACTTCGTGCTGCTCAGCCCCAGCGCGCCCAGCAACAGCGCCAGCCCGTGCGTGGCGATGGGGGCCAGCGTGTCGATCGCCGATGCCAGCGTCACCGTGCGCGGCGCCGGCGACGTGGCGATGCCGTTCACCATCACCCT